>JANXYY010000128.1 GCA_025355805.1 Actinomycetes bacterium | reverse complement strand
GTGGTGGCTGAGGTTGATGCCAGAAGAGTGAATCGGATCATGCGCAATCTGCTTTCAAACGCGCTTGAATATGGCGAACCGCCAATTGAGATCACCCTCGCTGCCTCTGATGGCGTGATTGCGATCGGGGTGCGCGACCATGGTGCAGGAATGAGCGCCGAAGAAGCCTCAAGAGTCTTCGATCGTTTTTGGCGTGCGGATCCAGCCAGAGCGCGCACCTCAGGTGGCACAGGGTTAGGTCTTTCCATTGCTCTGGAGGATGCCCATTTACACTCTGGGTGGTTAGACATTTGGAGCGAACCAGGTGGCGGCACACACTTGCGTTTCACTCTTCCCGCAAAGCGCGGCGCCTCAGTCAACCAATCTCCACTTCTGCTCGAACCCGGTGGATTCGTATGAAGGGCAAACGCGTTCTGATTTTGGCAGTATTGCTGCTCCCATTAACGAGCTGCCTCAGCCACATTCCAGTTCAGGGTCCCGTCAATTACGGAGCAGAGGCATACGCACCCTCGTCACAAAACTTTGTGCGCACCTTGGTTTCTGCTCCAACAATTGGATCCACCCCGCAGAGTTTGATTCGGCAATTCCTCGCAGCGATTGCTGGAGACCAGGGGGATTATGCGACCTCTCGGCTTTACCTAGCCCCCGAAGTGCGCTACGGATGGCGCCCCGAGAAAGGCGTTCGTATCTACACGGATCGACTTCAGAGCAGTTATATTCGCGGCATACGAGAGGCGAACACTTTCGCTTTTTCTGGATCAGAAGCAGGCACGATCGATGAACAAGGGCACTATCAACGTGCAGCCCCGGGAACCTTGCTCTTTGAAAACTTTTCGGTTCGCCGAGTAGGTGGAGAGTGGCGAATCGCGACATTGGTTGATGGACTCTCACTTTCAGAATCTGATGTAGCGCGCGCATATCGGCAATCGAATATCTATTTTCTAAACGCTTCGAAGCGCACTTTGGTGCCCGATTCGGTCTATCTCCCAGTTAACTTAGGGGTTTCAACTTCGTTGATCAGAGCACTCCTTTCGGGCCCAACCGCCTGGCTTTCTCCGGCCGTGACAACGGCAATTCCCGTAGGGGCAACCCTGGCAGTCGGCTCTGTCCCTATTCAACAAGGTGTGGCCACCGTGGATCTTTCCGCCCCGGTTGGCAATATTTCAAGCCTTGATCGCCAGGCAATGAGTGCCCAGATCGTTTGGACGTTAAAGCAACTAGCTGAAGTGGCGGCAGTGCGGGTCACGATCGATCGGGCGCCGTTGATTGTTGCAGGGGCTGGCGAAGCGCAATCACGTTTTGCTTACTCGAATTTTTCCCCTGATGTGTTAACCGGAGTGACCCAATCGTTTGTGATGGGCGATCGTGGATTATTCACAATTTCTGAGCTCGCGAGTAAACCGGTAATCAAATTGGTGAAGAGCGAGGCGAATCAGATAATCGCTCAATTTAGTGCCGCGGCAATATCATTGGACGGTGGCGCAATTGCCGGGATTAACACTGCAAACTCACTAATCGCGGGACCTCTCAACGGTCCGCTAGTTCTCCAAGTTTCCGCGATCGCCGACTCTAATTGGATCGCTCCGTCCTGGGACTCCGATGGGGTCTTGTGGGCGGCGCGAAGGCACGCAGGGCTGAGTCAGGTTTATGCAGTTGCACCAGGTGCCAAAGCCGTCGCGGTATCTGCTGAGGTCATTGCAAACCGCTCGCTGCAAGGGTTTCGAATCGCACGCGACGGTACGCGGGTGGCTTTAGCCATCGAAAGCGGGAATTCGAGCCGACTTTTTGTGGCTCGAGTAATTCGCTCGGCGGCTGGAGCGAAAATAGGATTCAGAATCGAAGCGCCAATTGAACTTCCTTGGACCGGTGGTTCGATTAGTGCGATTAATTGGGCGGATGCCACACATTTAGCGATTCTCACCTCAGTAACTCCGAGATCCATCTGGCGGGTCGCGATCGATGCGTCCGAGGCGATCAATTTGGCTGGCATTGTGGATCCGAACGTTCTAGCGGCGGCGCCAGGGATGCCGGTCCTTGCCGCCGACTCTTGGGGAACTCTCTCAGCCCTGGTAGGTCAGGAGTGGCTCAAGATCGGAACGGGAAGATATCCGATGTACCCAGGCTAACCTTTTTCAGAGTCAAGACAATGTCGACTACTCGTGGATCCGAATTGCCTTCAAAATCGGGCGATGCAGAAAATTATGAGCCTGGTTGATCTTGCGATGCCTCAAAGTTGTCCCGGCTGTGGCACAAGGTTAAATTTTCTGGATTCCCGATCAAATCGAGTTTGTGTCCGATGTGCACTTTCTCTTCATGGGCAGCCGCATGCGGTTCGCCTTAAAGGGATCGGCGATCGTGAATTTCCGATCGTGGCAGCCGCGCTTTACGAAGGACCCGCTCGAAATATCTTGTTGGCCGCAAAAGAACGTAATCAGGTTGTTCTCATTCCGATTATTGCAAAAGCGGCCTTGATTGCAGTCCATTCGCTGCTGGAACGTGTTGAAACAGCGACGCCTTTAGCCTTGGTGCCGATTCCATCAATGCCGCGGAATTTGCGTAGTCGTGGCTATAACTTGGTGGAGCAAATGGCGGGATTGATCGCATCTCATTTACGAATGCATTTCGACGATGTTCAGGTGGTACCCATATTGAGTCACAATCGCCGAGTCGACGATCAATCTCGGCTAACTGCAAAGCAGCGCGCGCTCAATTTGAGCGGCGCCCTTACAACTCTCGACTCGTCTCTGCCTGCGCTGAAGGGACGGCAAATAATCATCGTCGATGATCTAGTCACCACCGGTAGCACTCTCCTTGAGGCGCGACGCGCACTTCGCCTGACTGGAGCCAACTTGAAAGGCGCAGCGTGTGCGATGAATAGTTTTTAGAGTGCCGTGAGTTTGCGCAGTGAACGCAACGCCGATTGTGACTGAGCCCGATCAATGCGAACCGAGTCGGCGCCTACCCATTTAGCCGCCTCAACGATCGCGGCCGCCATTTTTTCCTCGTTGTCGCGATCAAATGCGCAATTGGCGATCGTCAAAGTTTTTCCAACACGTTTGGGATCAAGCCAACCGATCAATTGCGCCCCGGCAAGCACAGGCATCGTAAAGTAACCCTGCTCCCGCAGCTCTTTTGGCACATACGCCTCAAGTCGATGATTAAATCCGAACAGCCGCTCAGTGCGCTTGCGAAACCAAACCAACGAGTCAAACGGAGACAGAGGGGTCGTCCGCGATCGGGTCCGCCCAGCGGTTCCACCTAGTGAATCTGCAACGCGGGGAGACATAAATGCGCGTTCACTCCACCCCTCCACTTCAACTTCCATGAGGGAGGTACTCGGAAGCGCACTTTTCACCTGGGCATTTGAAAGACGTTGATAATCGGCAAGATCGGCAAGCGTTGCCACGCCAAGTAAATCTCCCGCGAGTTGTACAAGTTTGGATATGCAATCCGCGTCAGACAATTCCATATTTAGATAACGAGTTGGAATCGCTCGCTCGGTCAAGTCATATACACGTTTCCAACTCCTTCTATTGGTACAGACCACGTCACCTCGACGTAACGCGATCTCGACGGCGATCTTCGTGTCAGACCAGTCCCACCATTGCCCGCCCCGTTTTGCTCCACCTAGTTGGGTCGCGGTGAGCGGCCCCTCACTCCGAAGGCGCTTGATGACGGCTTTGATCGCGTTGCGATTTTCGGGAAACCAACTCCAATCTCGGGTCAAGTTTGCACGGCGCCTGAATGCGTAGAGAGGCCAGTGCTCAATGGGCAAGATGGACGCGGCATGCGACCAGTATTCGAAATGTTTCGGTTCGTCGGCGCTGGTTCGACCCCAGTAGGCGTCTTCGATTGTTGCCCGGGATATGGCGCCGAGCCTGGCATATGCCGCTAACTCGTGAGATCTCGCCAACACGCTGATGGTGTCGAGTTGGATAGCTCCAATTCGGCGGGCCAACTCTTCGACCCCGGCCGGTTTCGGACCGGTCAAGCCCTGGGCACGAACGGCCAATGCCCGGGCTCTTTTTGCGCTGAGGCTCTGATTCACGGACACATCTCACCATCTCCACACGTATTTGCCATTGACCCGGGGTTTTTCGCGGCCTAGGAGGTCGGTTGGATGTGGGGTGAGCTGGCCCCTACGCCTACGATGGGACTTTCCAAACGACGCGAAAGTGAAGGCAGCGAAAGCCATGGCTCGACTCCTCGACAAGATTCTGCGCGCCGGCGAAGGAAAGATTCTGCGTAGGTTGGCCAAACTGGCTGAGCAGACAAACGCCTTAGAGCCGGACTTCGTCGCCATGAGCGATGTTGAGTTGCGGGAGATGACCCAGGAATTTAAGTCACGCCTGGTCGCAGGTGAAGATCTTGATGATCTGCTCCCTGAGGCTTTTGCAACCGTGCGAGAAGCCGCCAAACGCACTCTTGGGCAACGCCACTATGACGTTCAATTGATGGGTGGTGCCGCGCTCCACTTGGGAAATATCGCTGAAATGCGAACCGGTGAAGGCAAAACCCTCGTAGGGACGCTGCCCGCTTACCTAAATGCGCTTAACGGGAAGGGCGTTCACATAGTCACGGTCAATGATTATCTGGCCGAGCGCGACAGCGAGTGGATGGGCCGAATCCATCGATTCCTCGGATTGAGCGTCGGCGTCATTATCGCCGCGATGACACCCGAAGAGCGTCGAGAGGCATATCTCTGCGATATTACGTACGGCACGAATAACGAATTTGGTTTTGATTACCTGCGTGACAACATGGCTTGGTCGGCTGAAGAATGTGTACAGCGCGGCCACCCCTATGCCATTGTTGATGAAGTCGATTCAATCTTGGTCGATGAAGCTCGTACTCCGTTGATTATCAGTGGTCCTGCGGATCAGGCTACGAAGTGGTACAACGAATTTGCCACGATTGCCACTCGCCTTCAGCGAGACACGCACTATGAGGTCGATGAGAAGAAACGTACCGTTGGTATTCTCGAAGAAGGAGTCACCAGGGTCGAAGAACAACTTGGCATTGAAAATCTTTATGAATCCGTTAACACGCCGTTGATTGGCTATCTGAATAATTCTTTGCGCGCCAAAGAGCTTTTCAAGCGTGACAAGGATTATGTCGTCATGAATGGCGAAGTGCTTATTGTTGATGAACACACCGGGCGCATGCTCGCTGGGCGGCGATACAACGAAGGCATGCACCAAGCGATTGAGGCTAAAGAAGGCGTCGAAATTAAGGACGAGAATCAGACTCTGGCCACCGTCACTTTGCAAAACTACTTCCGGCTTTATTCGAAGTTGGCTGGGATGACCGGAACGGCATCGACCGAAGCGGCCGAGTTTCATCAGATTTATAAATTGGGTGTTGTCCCGATTCCTACAAATATGCCAATGCGGCGAGATGATCAAGCCGACCTGGTTTATAAGAGTGAGGAAGCCAAGTTCGCGGCGGTGGTGGACGATCTCGTTCAGCGCCAGCGCAAGGGCCAACCTGTCCTCGTGGGAACCGTGAGCGTTGAACGATCTGAACACCTCTCTGATTTGCTTAAGAAACGAGGCGTTCGGCATGAAGTGCTAAACGCGAAGCACCACGAACGTGAAGCCAGCATCGTCGCGCGTGCCGGACGAAAAGCCGCGGTTACGGTGGCCACGAATATGGCTGGCCGAGGAACTGACATCATGCTTGGTGGAAATCCTGAGTTTATGGCCGACGAAGAACTACACCGGCGGGGCCTGTCGCCGGTTGACACTCCCGAAGAATACGAAGCCGCATGGGCAGCCGAACTCGATCAGCAGCGTTCCGCCGTCGTCACCGAGCACGAAGAGGTCGTGTCGCTTGGGGGCTTATATGTTCTTGGCACCGAACGCCACGAATCTCGACGGATTGATAACCAATTGCGTGGTCGCTCAGGTCGGCAAGGAGACCCCGGCGAGTCACGATTTTACTTGTCACTTGGCGATGAATTGATGCGCCGGTTTAACTCAGGGCTGGTAGAACGTTTTCTTGGCGCGGCTGGGATACCTGATGAAGTACCGATCGAATCCAAGATGGTTAGCAATGCGATTAGATCAGCGCAGAGCCAAGTTGAGGCCCAGAACTTTGAGATTCGAAAGAATGTTTTGAAATACGATGACGTGCTTAATCGTCAACGCGAAATCATTTACGGCGAACGCCGCCGCGTCCTCGAAGGCGAAGATCTACAGGAGCAACTCCAGCGCTTCACTGACGAAACCATCAGGGCCTATATCTCTGGCGCCACTTCTGAAGGGTTTCCCGAGGATTGGGAACTTGAAAAACTATGGACAGCCTTAAAGAACCTCTATCCAATCGGGGTAACCATCGCCGAGGTAGAGGAATCCGCGGGTGGTCGAGACGGTCTCACCGAAGATTTCTTGACAGCTGAAATTCAATCAGATACTCGAATTCGCTACGCCGAACGTGAAGAGACTTTAGGTAGTGAGGTAATGCGCGAACTTGAGCGTCGAGTCGTACTTTCAGTTCTTGATCGCAAGTGGCGAGAACATCTTTACGAAATGGACTATTTGCAGGAGGGCATCGGGCTACGAGCCATGGCCCAGCGCGACCCCCTCGTTGAGTATCAACGTGAAGGCTTTGATCTATTCACGGCCATGATGGATTCGATCAAAGAAGAATCGATCGGTTACCTGTTCAACGTAGAAGTCCAGATTGAAGAAGATGCGGATACTGCCGGGCCAGATATCGCAGCAAAGGGACTCGCGCCCGGGCCGACGACCCAATTGCAATATTCAGCGCCGACCGAAACAGGCGAAGTGACTACCAGAGTCGATGCCTCTAGGGACGGCGAAGTAAGTCGCAACGCGCCTTGTCCGTGTGGTTCAGGCAAGAGGTACAAGCGCTGTCACGGCGACCCGCGTAATCGATAATCGGTCTGGCTCATTCAGCAAATCATTAGGGACGTACAGATCCACCGGCCATCTAAACCTTCGAATCGAAGTGCGGCCGCTTTCAAGCGATCACCGAGCCGCACTGTGACCGTCGCCTCAGCGATGCCATCGGCGGGTTCGCAAATGTGTACGTGATGGATCTTCGGTGCCACGTTGAAGAGACTGTTTCGATGTTGCAAATAAAAATACACTGCTCGATTTGTCCATCGCGCAAATTGCGCTCCGTTGCGCCTTCCTGCCATCACTTCAAAGGCTCCTTGGGTGAATTTTTCTATCCAAATGTTTGGTTCAGGCAGCAATTCCCTCTTCGTTGGTTGACGACTGAACTCGCTCTCATCTAGCTCGGCATCACTCAAAAACAGATCCTTGGGGACGATGGCCAGTTTTGGTCGAATCGGAATGATTCTGGCCTCAGTTTCAAGAGGTAGCTGAGGTTGAGTAACCGCTGAATCATTTCGATCTCGCAGCGGGAAAATCTCAGCGAAGATCGGATCTGGCCTCGGAAGTAGGAGGGCTTGAAGAGAGTAATTAAGAGAGGTTGCAGTCGTGGTTGTCATTTGGCCAGCCTGTCTACAGTTCCCGTGCTCCGGACTCCACCGCTTGGGCTGCAGTTTCTCAGCCGAATGGCTTCTGCTTGTCGTCCGAACGGATGATGTGTGGAATTCGCCTCCCGATGCAGTAGTCGCAGGGAGTATTCACCGGACATGCCAATGAAAATTAATAAGAATCTGCGCTTCGGCACTCGCGGTCCCAGAGGTCGAAAATTACGTACTATCGCCGCGGGGCTCACGATCGTTTTTTCCCTAATTGCGGGAATTACCTTGATTGCAGCCTCGAGTAAGACGGTTGCTCTCTGGGGAGTGGCTCGAGATTTAGGAATTGGCTCGACTATTCATGGCGGGGATTTAGTACTTCGCCAGGCACACTTGGATCGGGATGCCAATATCTACCTCTCCGGGGGATATCAACCGGTTGGTTTATACGTCACCCGAGACCTGCGAGCAGGCGAACTTCTTCCTGCCACTTCGGTAGCCAAGAATGACGGTCTTGCGATGCGACGGGTCGTGACGGTGGAGATTGAAAATCATCATTTGCCGCCGGATGTTGCTCGTGGTGATCTTGTTGATCTTTATGTCACGTCCCGTGGAGCCGGCGGTGAAATTTTGGCGGCGCCGGAACGAGTGATTGGAGATGTGGTTGTCGATTCAGTGGACATAAATTCAAATTCCACTCATTTTGGGGTGGCGCTCAGCTTGCTTGATGTTGATGTTCCGGCGGTCGTAGAAGCGGCTCAGCGCGGCCATCTGGATTTGGTCGGCAGACGATGAGCGCGACTACGAATGAGTCACGCTTCGCCACCTCGATTACCCGCGAGGGCATGGAGACGGACATCGTCGAGAGCATGCAACAACTTGGTTGGCAGATTGCCTTACGAGCACTCGACCCGTCACAAGTCCTGGTGGCTGCTAGCAGAGAGCGAATAGATCTGGCGCTGGTCGGGGGAGACCGTCCGGATGGCGCAACTCTGATTGCTTTGATGGAGCGCGGGATTCGAGTGGTCGGAGTAGTAGATTCACCGATCGCGGCTCCTCGATTTCAAGCGTACGGTGTGGCTGATCTGATCCACTATGAAGCGAACAATCAAGCCCTCCTCCTCCGTGATCTGGGTGCACTCTTTAAAGCGCGCAACACAAAAGCGTCTCGCCACGCAAGTTCTGGCGGACGCTTTTACTGCGTAGCAGGCGCCGCAGGATCGCCCGGTCGCACAAGCCTGGCTTTGAATTTGGCAATGGAATCAGCCGACTTGGGACATTCCACGCTATTGGCGGAAATTGATCGCGCGGGCGGGACCCTGGCACAGCAGCTTGGGTTGATCAATACCGCATCGACCCTGAATCGAGTTCTGAGCAGCCACCTACCGATCGCTCAGATCGCACCAGCCATCTCCGCGAATTTTCACGTGCTCACGGCTCCTCTTCAGGCGAGCATGATGTCGGAACTAGATCCGGATTTAGCAGCTGAACTCTGGCCAAGAGCGAGAACCGAATTCGAAATCTCAATTCTCGATGTCGGTTCGGTTAGTGATTTATTCGAAATAGCATCCGCCAGACGACGGGTCGAACGTCTTCTCGCGGATGCGCTAGGGCAAGCAGATGAGGTGCTTATGGTGGTTGCGGCCGACCCACAAAGCGTGTCGCGCACCCTCCGGGCCCTTGACGCATTAGCCGCTGAACTGCCGGAGATTCCGATTCGATTGATCGCGAACCGGGTGCCGCAAAAGTCAGGATGGCGCTCTGGTGCAAGTGGCGAACGTGGAGACTTCTCCGCAACTGATGTCATCGATGCCTTTGCCGAACGTGCGTTGGTGATTCATCAAGTTCCTCTCGATCTTGGTCTGTTTGGTCGAGCCCTGAAGCAGGGACGTGGGATTTCCGAACTTGCGCCCCGTTCTGCCGTTCGTAAAGCAATTCGCCAACTCGCTGAGGATGTTTGGCGGGCCAAGGTGGCGTAGTTTGGGGCCGTGGTCAAGGGATTAATTGTTGATTGGGGTGGTGTCTTAACGGGATCTGATGTAGATCCGTTTGAAGAGTGGGCCTTGGCCGATGACATTGATTACCCGCATTACCGGAGCATTCTTGCTGAGCTTCTTGCTGGAACGACGGCTCTAGAAGGGTTACCAAATAGCGCCAACTCAAACCCCATTCATGCATTAGAGCGCGGAGAAATCGCCAATCCTGAATTCGAGAGATTGCTCGGTGAGCGCCTGCGCACAAACGATGGCGCGCCGATTAAGCATGAGGGCATGTTGGCGCGAATGTTCTCGCAATTGCGACATTCCCCCGATATGAATGCGCTGGTCCTTCGTGCCCACCTTATGGGGATACCGACAGCGCTCTTATCTAACTCGTGGGGGAATGAGTATCCGCGAGAATTATGGGCTGGCATGTTTGACGCCGTACTCATTTCAGGCGAGGTTGGCCTTCGCAAACCTGAACCAGAAATCTATTTACTGGCGGCGGAGCAACTCGGATTAACTCCGAAAGACTGTGTGTTCGTGGACGATTTGAAAATTAACGTCCGTGGTGCTGTCGCAGTCGGCATGGTTGGTATTCATCACAAAACGTATGAGTTGACTTTGCTTGAGTTGGAAAGCATCTTGGGCGTAAGCCTCTCGTAGTGACATGATGGGATCGTGCGAATATATGTACCCGCCACTTTGGCGCACCTGCGCGCATTAATTAGCGATGGCGTCCACGACCCAGTGGGTGGGATCACGGCTTTTGCAGTAACCGGGGCGTTGCGTCAATGGTTTCAAAGTGGCGATGAGGAAGAACTGGAATACGCCGCGACTTCCGATGCGGCTTACGCAGCGCTTCGGCTTCTCGCTCAAGATACTTTGCTGCCGATGCGCCGCGTTGTTATCGCGGCTGATATTAATTCTTCGTTAGTTCGAGCAGATCCCGCGGCGGATCGAGCGTCGGTACTCATTGAAGGGCCACTGAAACTCACCCAAATCGAATCCGTATTGGTCGATGGGGATGAGGCCATCTTCGATGTCACCGTTGCTGCGGGCGTGCTCTCCCAGAGCGAATCCGGCGATGCAGATGCGGAATTCTTAGTGAGTCAGGCAGCAGGACACGAATTGCTCTGGTATTCGGCGTCAGAAATCTCGGAACTATTGCTCGTCGACGGCTGAACCATGGCCGATCTAGATGATTTAGTTGCAGGTCGGACCACACTTACATCGAGCGACCTTGAAAAACTCCATGCACTAGTGGCCGATTGGCAATTGCTCGCCGATTTATCATTCGCCGATCTCCTATTGTGGGTGCCGTTACGTTCTGATGATCGCAACTGGCCGCTGGGCCACTTGGTGATCGGACAGATGAGACCGACGACGGGCACGACAGTCCATGAAGAAGATTTTCTTGGCACTAAAATCGCCTGGGGTGATCGTTCAAATATCGATAGTGCCCTTTCGCAGGAGCGAATATTTAGAGAACGAGATCCAGAAGTTCGCGGCGGTTTCTCTATCCGAGAAGAAACCATCCCAGTGATGAATATGGGGCGAGCGATCGCGGTCATCACGCGCCATACAAATCTTGGAGCCGCGCGAACCCCAAGCCGGTTAGAACTTACCTATCTGCAAACAGCTAATGATCTGGCTGAGATGATTGCGGCTGGCCGGTTCCCTTACGAGGAAAATAGCGAAGGAAATTCAAGCAAGGCGAGCCCTCGGGTGGGCGATGGGTTGATTCGCGTTGATTCCAGCGGGATCGTCACCTATGCCAGTCCGAATGCGCTTTCTGCGCTTCGCAGACTCGGCTTAACGAGCGGTGTTGAAGGGCTGGTGCTTGGAACCGCAGTTGCACATTTGGCACGTCGACCTGCCGATCGCTCGCCTAAAGAACAATCGTGGGTGAGCCTATTGAGTGGAAAGCGCGCAAGTGAAGCAGAGATCGAAATTGCCAGCGGTGTGATCGATTTTCGAGTCCTGCCACTCGTGCCCGCGGGACAGCGAACTGGCGCAGTTATTCTCGTCCACGACGTGACCGAGATTCGTCGTCGGGAACGTGAATTAATAACTAAAGATGCGACCATTCGCGAGATTCATCATCGAGTGAAGAACAATTTGCAGACCGTCACTGCCCTTCTCCGCCTTCAGGCGCGACGACTTGCTGATCCGGCCGGTCGAGCTGCTCTTGAGGAGGCGGTGCGCAGAGTTGGCTCCATTGCAGTGGTGCACGAGACGCTGGCCGCTACCGGTCAGGACCGCGTGGCCTTTGATGAAGTTGCCGACCGTGTGATCGCTTCAGTGGTTGAAGTCGCGACCACGTCCGGCGTCACTACCGCAGTGCGGATCGGCGAATTCGGCATGCTCTCACCTGCCGTCGCCACGCCACTTGCCATGATTTTGGCTGAACTGGTACAAAATGCGATCGAACACGGGTTTGGCGAGGTTGCCGGCCAACTTGAAGTGCGAATCGATCGTGCTGAAAATCACTTGCGAATGGTGGTCGCCGACGATGGGATTGGTCTGCCACCAGGATTTGACCTCGAGGGTTCGACAAATCTTGGATTGCAGATCGTTAGAACTCTCACGATAAATGAACTTGGCGGCCAGATAAAGGTAAACCGAGCCGTCAGCGGCACCGAAGTAGTGGTTGAAATACCGCTTTAACTGGCAGTTCTCGCTCGATTTCGAGCGGCTCGGCGCTTAAGGGCGCGACGCTCATCCTCAGAGAGGCCACCCCAGACGCCGGCATCCTGACCGCTTTCAAGCGCCCACGCCAAGCAAGGCTCAACGACCGGACACCGACGGCAAACTGCCTTGGCCTCTTCAATCTGGAGCAAGGCTGGGCCAGTATTCCCGACCGGAAAAAAAAGTTCCGGATCTTCATCTCGGCAAGCGGCCTCGTGACGCCAATCCATTTCTTACTCCTACTTTCATTGCGATTCGGGGCGAAGTCGATATCGACTCCGCATATGTGAACGCCTTCACGAGCGCGAGCGTTCCGCTCAGATGCCCTTATTCTCCCGGCTAATCCGCTCTTGGACAAGGTTTTGCGGCGAGAAAATTGCGATTCACCGGATTTTCTCGCTGAGATCTCAGCCGCAGCGTCGAACGGGGTTCAGTTTAGTCGTCAACGGGTGTGTCCGCACTCAGATGTCACCTCACTCGGGTCTACTTGTCCCATGGCCACTCACTTGCAACTTGGGCGGCCAACTCAAGCCTCCGAGATAATTGCCGATGACGATCAGAGGCTGGCGATCGCGCATTTTGGGTCGCCGCTGCTCATCATCGGTGGTCCTGGAACGGGCAAGACGACCACTCTGGTCGAGAGTGCGATTCAGCGAATAAAAAATGGCCTAGCTCCAGAAAAATTACTAATTTTGGCCTACGGGCGCGAACGGGCAGCCGCTTTGCGCGATGAAATTGTGACTCGCGTGGGAGCAACAGTTCGAGAGCCATTGGCACGCACGTTCCACTCCTACTCCTTTAGCGTGCTGCGCCAGGCGGCAATCACAGCCGGTAAGCCACCCCCCGTTCTACTCTCGGGAGCCGAACAAGATCTCTGGATTCGAGAACTTCTGGCGGGCAATAAATCAGATGGCATACATCGTTGGCCTGCGTTCCTTTCGGCTGCCCTTGAAACGGACGGTTTTGTTCGCGAACTTCGCGATCTACTTCTGCGCGCTAGTGAGCGCAATCTGGCTCCCGACGAACTCAAAGATCTAGGTATGCGTCACCAGCGTCCCGAGTGGATCGCGGCGGCTGGTTTCTACGCAGAGTATTTAGCCTCCTTGAATCAACGTTCGATCCGAACCATCGATACGAGCGAGATCGTGGTGGAATGTTGGGATCTCTTAGCTGGAGATGATCAATTACTTTCCAAAATTCGACGAGATCTTGAAGTCGTTATGGTCGATGAGTATCAAGAAAGCGATCCGGCGCAGCGAGCACTCCTCGAATTGATCGCCCCGGCGGATTTGGTGCTTACCGCTGATCCAGATTCGGCTGTCGGTCGCTTTCGAGGTGCCGATCCCGAGGGAGCGGTAGCCAGTTTCGACCGCTTTGGATCCAATGGCAGAGTGATTCATCTTAAGAATGTTTATCGCAGTCGACGCGACATTGTGGATCTTGGTACAGAGGTGGCGCGCAAAATTCATCGAACGGGGATTCAGCGTGAACGTTTTTCTCTCGAATCTGCCGAACACGGAAATGTTGAAATTCTTAGGTTTCGATCTGTTAGTCATGAGGTTTCATACATTGCCCAGGCAATGCGCCGATCGCACCTTCAGGAAGGGATCCCGTACTCGCAGATGGCTGTCATTCTGCGCACGCCATCCACGCTTGCTAGTTCGTTACAGCGTGCCTTTGCAATCGCCTCCGTCCCCATCAATGTCGACGCGAATGCTACTGCCCTGGCTCGCCACTCTGCGGTAAAGCCTCTCCTCCAGATTGCTCAAATAGCGCTTGAGCCAAAGCGAGCCAATTTCGAAGTGCTCGAAGAGTTACTGCTTTGTCCATACGGTGGCGGCGACGCGCTCGGTCTCAGAAGGATTCGCACTGAATTGCGCAAGCACGCCACCGCAATGGGCGACTCCCGGTCATTTCCCGAATTGCTCGTAGATGCAATCGAGACTCCGATGGCTGATCTCGATCAATTGATCCTCGCTCCTGCGCTTCGGATCCGATCCTTGATTGTGGCGGCGCGGAAGGCTGGCATGCGCTCTGGTGTGCATGGTGTGCGCAGCGAGGATGTGCTCTGGGCCATCTGGGACAACGCGGTGATTGATGGTGAAAAGGTGAGCGCACTCTGGCAGGGGTTCGCCCTTTATGGTCTGCACGGCCAGCGTCGACGTGCTCAGGCCGATATCGATTTAGATGCTGTTATCAATCTCTTTGAGAGCGCAGCGCGATTTAGCGATAGAGCCCCGGGCGCGGCGCCAATTGCATTCTTCGACGAACTTATGAGCCAGACGATCTTGGCAGACACTATCGCGGCCAAAGCACCAGCAGGCGAGCGCGTAGAAATCCTTACGGTTCACTCAGCGAAAGGGCGACAGTGGTCTTTCGTCGCAGTGGTTGGCGTGCAGGACGGAATCTGGCCCAACCTACGACTTCGTGGATCACTACTTGGTAGCGAACGTCTAGTCGAATTATTGAATCGAAAATCGTCTGATTTACCGGAGTTGGAATATCAGCGTGGCGCAAATACTGCTCTGCTTGATGACGAGCGGCGGCTCTTTCACGTCGCAATCACCAGAGCCCGTGAACATCTGCTTATAACCTCCATAGCTAGCGAAGACGAGCAGCCGTCTCAGTTTTTCAATGAATTGATGTCCGAATCCGAAGAACTCGCTTACGCGCAACCGACTCGTGGGCTAACGCTAGGCGCGCTGGTGGCGCGGCTAAGACAAATGACTGAGTCACCCCATCCCGAAGGTCGAGTTTTCGCCTCCTCGCTTCTGGCCGAGATTGCCCGAACCGGGATCCGAGCGGCCGATCCGAGCACTTGGTGGGGGCTGTTGCCGCTCTCCGATGATCGTTCGTTAGTCGAAGATGGAGAATTAGTTCAAGTCTCTCCAAGCGGCACTGATTCGTTCGAGAAATGCCAATTGCGCTGGGTTCTCGAGCGCCATGGGGGCACCAGCGGTGAAATTGGCGCGCAAGCGATCGGAATCGCTCTTCACTCTGTGGCGGCTAAATTAGCGATAAATCCTGATCTAACGATGGTCGATTTGAGCGAGGCGATCGACCAAATTTGGCCATCTCTCGACGTCGGGACTGGCTGGATTGCTCGACGTGAACGTAGTCGTGTGGAAACCATGCTGGAGAAATTTATGGCTTGGAATCTGAGCAACGGTCGACAATTAGTGGGAGCAGAAGAGCCGTTTCGATTCACTTTCGAGCGAGCGGTCATCAAGGGCTCGATCGATCGGTTAGAGGTCACCAGCGATGGTGAGTATTTCGTAGTGGATCTAAAAACTGGAGCGAGCGCTATTTCCCTCAAGGACGGGCAGACCAATGCGCAATTGCAGTTCTATCAGCTCGCAATCGTCAGTGGTGCCGTAGAAAGGGCGGGGAATCAACCTGTAAGCGCCGGGGCTGAACTTCTCTATGTGGGCACGGATGGCAAGAAGGCGGCCACTCGCAGCCAGCCAGGGATCGACCTCGAGGAAGTACGGCAACGAGTCCGAGTCACCGCAGATGGCATGGGCGGACGCGAATTTGTGGCCACGCTCAATGATCTTTGTCGCACATGTAACGTTCGCAATAGTTGTCCGCTCATGCCAGAGGGGCGATCGGTTGTGCAGTTATGAGAATAAAATATTCAGCAACTGTAATCGCCGAAAAAATTGGACTTGACCTTCCGACGCCCGAACAAATGAAAATAATTGAAGCGCCGCTTGCGCCTGCGGTGGTCATTGCCGGGGCTGGATCAGGCAAGACCGAGACGATGAGTTCGCGCTTGGTTTATTTGGTGGCCAATGGATTAGTCGACCCAAGTCAAGTCCTCGGCCTAACCTTTACAAAAAAGGCGGCCACGGAATTGTCGCATCGAGTGCGTAAACGACTGGCTCTACTAGTTCGCGCCGGCGTGATTGAAGATCTGAATGGTGAGATTTCGATCAGCACTTATCACTCCTATGCGGGTCGAATCCTTGGCGAGCATGCGTTGCGAATTGGAGTCGAGCCGCCCAATCGGATTGCGGGTGAAGCTCGAGTTTGGCAATTAGCCGATCGAGTCGTTAGTCGTTACGACGGACCAATGACGATCACGGATGCGGCGCCCTCAACGGTCACTCGTTACGTGATCAAATTAGCGAGCGAGATTGCCGAACATGGCCAAACTCTGGCTCAAGTCGAGGAGTACACCAGGACCCTGATCGATGAGATGCGGTCAAAGCCCGTTACAGACCGTTACGGAATCAGGGCGCAAGTGGGCGTGATAATTGAACGTCAACAATCCAGATTGGAACTTCTTCCGCTCGTCGCACTCTTTCAAGAGGCAAAACGCGAAGAAGGCGAACTCTCATTCGATGATCAAATGTCTTTGGCTGCCCGAATAGCCAACGAAATCTCGTCGGTGCCCGACCTCGAACGTGATCGGTACCGAGTGGTTCTCTTAGATGAATATCAGGATACGAGCCAAAGCCAACTCGTTCTCATGAAATCTCTATTTGGCAACGGCCACCCCGTCACTGCGGTTGGCGATCCATGTCAATCTATCTATGGCTGGCGAGGAGCGAGTGCCCGAACGCTTGAGAGTTTTCCTACCGATTTCCGGTCGACAGATGGCAAGCCGGCCGAGATTTACCCGTTGATGATTAGTTGGCGCAACGATCGAGCGATTCTGGCGGCAGCCAACGAGGTCTCGAGTCGCATTCGAACACTCGTTGAGATTCCACTTTCTCCGAGGCCGGAGGCCGCCAGTGGAGAACTTGTTTGTGGGCTTTATGCCACCAACGAGGATGAGGCGGAGGCGATCGCTGAATTCATTGGCGAACGCTGGCTCGACGGCGGTCGTACCAGCGCAGTCTTGGTGCGAAAGCGGACGCAGATTCCGCTGGTTGAAAGTGCTCTGCGATCTCGTCGATTACCGGTGGAAGTGGTCGGGGTAGGTGGGTTATTGCTCACCCCAGAAGTTGCCGATCTTCGGGCGACTCTCGACGTTCTGGTAAATGCCGACGCTGGTAATTCACTGATGCGCCTGCTCACCGGCGCGCGTTGGCGTATCGGTCCGCGAGATCTAGTCGCGCTTTCTCGTTATTCAACTTCGTTGGTGAAAAATGAGGCTGCTCCCGAGGATCGAGATCAAGAGGAAGACGTCAGAAGTATCGTCGATGCTTTAGATCAGATCGAAAGTGCAACACGTGAAAACTTTTCGGCCACGGGATTCGAGCGCCTCGTGCGTTTCTCTCGCGAACTTTCGCGCTTGCGACGTAACTTGGGCGCTCCGCTCTCTGACATAATTTTGGAAACGGAGTATGCCTTGGGTGTCGATTTAGAAATTGCTGCACATCCAGATTCAGCCACTCACTCAAGAGCCCACTTGGATCGATTCCTCGAAGAGTCAGTTGATTTTGCAGAGGGCGGGGGCGGCAGTTCGATGCTCCGTTCTTTTCTGTCGTATCTGCAAACAGCAAGCGAGACGGAACGCGGATTAAAGCCAGGCGAAACCGAGGTGAGCACTTCGGCAATACAAATTCTCACGGTTCATGGCGCGAAAGGCTTGGAGTGGGATGTAGTCGCGGTCGCTGGATTGACCACTGGAATTTTCCCAAGTAATGATCGTGGCGACGACAACTGGTTACGTCGAGCTTCAGTTCTGCCGTTTAGCCTTCGAGGTGATCACTTGGCCCTCCCAGATTTCGACTATCGTCACCCTAAAAATCAAGGAGAGCTAAAAGGTGCTTGCGATGTTTTCGCGACCGAATGCTCGGCGCACGCCGATCGCGAAGAGATTCGACTTGGCTACGTAGCAATTACCAGGGCCAAACATTCATTGTTCTGCTCTGCCTCTTGGTGGGGAGGGGGAAAGAAATCCACGGGACCAAGCCCCCTCTATACGGCGATTCGCCGAGTAGCCGAACGAGAAGGCGTGATCGCCTCGGATGCTCCCGAACCTAACGATGAGCCAAATCCTCTCCTGGTAAACCATGAGGGAGCCGCGTGGCCGATTGATCCACTTGGTGGGCGCCGCGGCAGCATCTCGGGAGCAGCGGCTCTGGTGGCAGAGGCAATTCGGAAAGCTTTGCCAATTCCAACACCCACCGATCCGGAGCAAATCTCATTGCTGGAAGATGCGCGGATTCTCCTAGCAGAATTCGTGAAACGCGAGCAATCAAGTGAAGAGTTCATTGCGATACCACCACGACTATCGGTGTCAACTCTCATTGATCTTTACGAAGATCCCGAAAAACTTGCTAGGCGAATTCGTCGACCAGTGCCCAATGAGCCAAACTCCACAGCCAGACGCGGAACGGCCTTCCATCGTTGGCTTGAAGAACAATTCGGCTCAATTCCTCTTCTTGATATCGACGAACTACCTGGTGCCGCCGATGGTGAGACAATTTTTGATGGAGATCTTCAAGAACTTCAGACGGCTTGGAACGCCAGCAAGTGGGCAAGCCGCACGCCGCTCGAGGTCGAAGTACCGTTTGAAACCCAAGTTGATTCCATCGTAATTCGGGGTCGAATAGATGCGATCTATCAAAACGCAGATGGAAGTTTTGAGGTTGTCGATTGGAAGACTGGAAAGCCAAAAACGGGGAAGGCGGCTGAATCTGCAGTTATCCAATTGGCGGCATATCGTCTTGCCTGGGCGATGATCAAAGGAGTTGATCCCGCACGCGTGAGTGCTGCATTCCACTACGTGCGCCAAAATATTACCGTGCGTCCCGTCGATTTGATGAGCCTGGACGAGTTGACCTCGATGATCGCCGCACTGCCGCGCATTCATTAGCCTGAACTTATAAGGTGGCTCGTGTGGGTGTACTTACGTTAGATTTTGGCTTTGATCGGGCTTCGCATGTGCGTTCAGATGGGAGCGCACTCGAAGCGCTTTTTGCGCGTGGCTCCACCCGGGTCCTACAAGTTTACGATGGCCGGTTTTGCTGGAAGTCCAAGGCTAATTCAACGAATCTTTTTTTCTTGGGTATTGATGCTTTGAACGTCGCATATTTTGCCGACCACTCGGAGCATTTAAAACTGGATGCCACATCGACCCTCCGCGAAAATAATTGGTCGGATTTGGACCGAGCGATCGCTACGCATGCAGTAGCGCTCACAAATTGGCACGTCGCTCATCCGCACTGTCCGCTCTGTGGTGCGAAAACTGAACCGAGCCTGGCCGGAGCGGCACGTCGCTGTGTTGAAGATGGCAGCGAACATCACCCGAGAAGTGATCCGGCCGTTATTTGTCTGGTAATTGATCGCGATGAACGCCTCTTGCTTGGACGTCAGCAGGTCTGGCCGCCAAAGAGATTTTCCGCATTTGCTGGATTCGTTGAACCAGGTGAGTCACTTGAGGCCTGCGTCCAGCGCGAGGTGCTCGAGGAGTGCAATGTCGAAGTGGAAAGTCTTCAATACTTAGGTTCGCAGCCGTGGCCCTTTCCGGCATCGCTGATGGTCGCTTTCCAAGCCACTGCTAAAAACCCTTCCCAGGCGCGAGCGGACGGCACGGAAATCGAAGAAATTCGATGGTTCACGAAAGCCGAGCTGAATCAGGCCCATCTTCGAGAAGAAGTCCTCTTGCCACCACGAATAAGTATTGCTCGTCGAATGATTGAACACTGGTATGGCTCAGAACTTCACCGCTGATCAAATTCTGGCGAGCCTCGATGAAGAGCAGCGTCAGGTGGCGACAAGTCAGAGTGGACCACTTTGCGTATTAGCTGGAGCCGGCACCGGAAAAACGCGAGCGATTACTCATCGAATCGCATACGGCGTTCAAGCTGGAATCATGTCTCCCCAGAATACTTTGGCTCTCACTTTTACGTCCAGGGCTGCGGGGGAGATGCGCACCAGATTGCGCGACCTCGGAGTCTCTGGGGTGCAAGCGCGAACTTTTCATGCTGCTGCACTTCGACAGTTAACTTTTTTTTGGCCGAGTGCAGTTGGATCGCAAATGCCAGCGATAATTCAGAACAAGAGCGCTTTGATCGCTAAAACGCTCAGTCGAAGCGATTCGACCGATCGCGCGCTCCTTCGTGATCTGGCAAGTGAGATCGAGTGGTCGAAAGTAAGTCAGATCGCGCACGATGATTATGTTTCGGCAGCGACGGCCGCCAAACGCGCGCTGATTGGCCCTTTTGATTTGTCGCAATTCGCAGCCATCTACGCCGATTACGATGAGATCAAAAGCGAAAGCGGAAACATCGATTTTGAAGATGTACTTTTGTTAACAGTTGGCATTCTTAATGAACGAGACGATATTGCCCGCCAGGTTCAAGCTCAATACTCCAAATTTATCGTCGACGAGTATCAAGACGTATCCCCACTGCAACAACGATTACTCGATTTGTGGCTTGGAGATCGCCGAGAGTTGTGTGTGGTGGGTGATGCCAGCCAGACGATATATACCTTCGCTGGTGCCACCCCAGCGTTCTTGCTCGGCTTCGCAACTAGATACCCAGATTGTCAAACCGTGCGCTTAGTGCGGGACTACCGATCGACGCCCGAGGTGGTCGATCTTGCAAATCGCCTTCTGTTAAATGCTCCGGGGAAAGTGGAACTCATTTCAATTGCGGACTCTGGACCGAAACCCAAATTCATGGAATACCAGGATGAAGTTGGCGAAGCTACGGACGTCGCTCAGCAGATAGGCCAACTAGTTACCGGCGGGGTTGCCCTCTCAGAAATAGCAATTCTCTACCGTACCAATTCGCAATCGGCGGCTTTTGAAGAGAGTTTGAGCGAACTCGCGATTCCATATCAAGTGAGAGGAGGAGACCGTTTTTTCGAACGCGTTGAGGTAAAGGGGGCTCTGAGATTGTTGCGAGGCGCTGCCGTAGCGACCCCAGATGGGGAAGTGCGTGTCGAAGTTATGAATGTTCTTGAGAGCACGGGTTGGTCATTATCGAATCCACCGCCCGGCGGCGGCGCGGTACGGTCTCGCTGGGAATCACTTGCCGCGCTCGTTGCCCTTTTTGATGAACTCATCGTTGCGACTCCAAGATTGACCCTGCGCGCGTTCGTCGATGAATTAGAGGAGCGACGTAGCGCGCAACACGCCCCAACCCTTGATGGTGTCACGCTGGCGACGTTGCACTCGGCTAAAGGACTTGAATGGGATGCCGTATTCATCGTCGGTTTGAGTGAGGGCCTCATGCCGATTTCCATGGCCAACAGCGATGAAGCGATCAACGAAGAGCGACGCCTCCTTTATGTGGGTATCACTCGTGCGCGCCGCCATTTAGTTTTCACTTGGTCTCTTGCTAGGACTCCAGGCGGCAGAAGTAACCGGGTCGCTTCGCGCTTCCTAGATTCCTTGCGCCATAAAGTGGTCAAAGCGAGCGCCACGTCAACTCGAGGGCCGGCTCGTGGACCAGCTACTTGCCGCATCTGCAAGCGACCACTATCCACATCCAGCGAGCGAAAGATCGGGAGATGCGCAAACTGTCCAGGAGGGGCGGACGTGGCCGTACTCGATCAATTACGGGCTTGGCGTACCTTGACCGCACAAGCCTCGAATGCCCCCGCCTACACGGTATTCACGGACGCCACGCTTCAAGCGATGGCCGAACTCCGGCCAAGCACCCTCGATGAGTTGGCCAAAATAGCTGGCGTTGGGCCGATCAAGTTGACTCGTTACGGGAACGAGCTGCTCGAGCTGCTCTATTGACGCGTTTGAGATTGCTCTAGGCAAGCCCGGTACTAGGCCGCCTGGATCCGCGGTCTTCCTGGCAAACGCTTGGTTGCAATAATTTGGCCACCATCGAAGATCTGGCCACCCCAGACGCCGAATGGTTCGCGCCGGGAGATTGCCCCATCAAGACACGCCCGTTGTAGCGGGCAGGTTTGGCAGAGCGCCTTTGCTTCTTCTAACTCCTGAGCGGTGTCGGCGAAAAAGAGCTCGGGGTCGACGAAGTGGCAGGGCAGCTCCTGGCCATCGACGGGAGCGGCCGGAGCCCCTTCACCGTCGGCCCAGCCGGGGATGAGGAACTCGCTCAATACAACACTCATCTTCGTCTCCTTAGAAATAAGTCCCAACTAAAAGTAAAAGGCCACGGATCATTGTGATCCGCGGCCCGGGGCCCTGACGCGCCTTGCGTCTACAACTCCGGGGTGGGCGGGGTGGCTCCATACCAAAACGCCGAAAAAGCCACTGCCTGATGGGCAGAGACCTGATTGGCATAACGCTTGGTCACATTCGCTCCTTGGGTTGACATCTTGCTGGGCAAGGGTATCCAGGGTTTCAACGTTGGGGCAACTCAATTAATTCTGCGGCCCATTAACTCAAATGATGGGGCTCGACGTTGCTCTTATGTTCGACGTCTGAACGCGCGGGTTTTCCGCGACCGCGGATGCTGCTGGTTCTTCCGGGACGGGAGGGCTCCAGGCGGATCACTACGGACTTGCTGGTGGGACAATTGCTCCCCGTGGCTGTCGAGTCCAACGGAATGAGTGCGTTGACCTCGGGGTAGTAGGCAGCGGCGCAGCCGCGCGGGGTTTGGTAGGCGACCAGTCGGAAGCCCGTGCAAACCCGGACGGACCCTTCATCTTCACCGATTAGATCGACCAATTGCCCTGCGCGAAGGCCGAGATCGGCGATGTCGTCCGCGTTGACGAGGACTACATCCCGCCCGCCTTTAATCCCTCGATATCGATCGTCATGTCCATAAATGGTGGTGTTGAATTGGTCGTGGCTGCGGATCGACTGCAAGAGCAGCATCCCCTCGGGAATGTGAAGCACCTTCAGTGGACTGACCGTGAACTCGGCCCGCCGGGAGGGTGTCTCGAAGGTGCGAGAGTCCCGCGGCGGGTGAGGAAGCACGAAGCCACCAGGGCGTTCAACCTTTTCCGGGTATGCCTCGCAGCCGGGCACGACATGTGCGATGTGTTGGCGTATCCGCCGGTAGTCCCCGGCCATCGCCGTCCAGTCAATCCCAGATGTGCGCGGCACTCCGCCCAGGACCGCCTGCGCGAGCCGACAAATGATCGAAACCTCGGAGCGCAAATGCGGACTGGCAGGCTCAAGGCGTCCATGCGAGAGGTGCACTGAGGACATCGAATCTTCCACCGAAACGGCCTGTTGGCCACTAGATTGCGTGTCCCGTTCGGTTCTACCGAGAGTCGGAAGAATGAGCGCGGTCCGTCCGCAGACAACGTGAGATCTATTGAGTTTGGTAGAGATTTGTACGGTCAGGCGGGCGGACCGGAGTGCGGCGGCGGTGACCTCCGCGTCCGGGGTAGCAGCAGCGAAGTTTCCGCCGAGTCCGACAAACACGCTAGCCTGCCCGTCGCGAAGGGCGCGGATTGAATTGACGACGTCAAGGCCTCGCTCTCGCGGTGGTTCGAAGCCGAATTCGTCGCGGAGCGCGTCACCAAAGTGCTGCGGAAGTTTCTCCCAGATCCCCATTGTGCGATCGCCTTGCACGTTTGAGTGGCCACGCACCGGACAGAGACCCGCTCCGGGACGTCCGATGTTCCCCTGAGCCAGGACGACGTTGACGATCTCTTTTATCGTGGAGACGGCATTGCGGTGCTGAGTGAGGCCCATTGCCCAGCAAACGATCGTTCGCTTGGAGGCGATGAACATTTGAGCAGCCTGGTCGATCGGTGACCTCGTCAAGCCGGTTGCCTCGAGAACGGCCGACCAGTCCAGATTGGTTAAATGTGCTGCCCAGGCGGCGAAACCTTGGGTGTAGTGCTCGATGAAGTCATAGTCCAGAACCGTTGCCGGTCTTCCAACTACTTGCTCTTCTTTGTCCGCAGCAAGCAACAGGGATCCGATCGCCTGGAATAGGGCCAGATCACCGTTGCTCCGAATCGGCAGGTGGAGGTCCGCGAGTTGGGTGCCCACCCCGGACAAACCGCGAGGGGTTTGCGGGTTGCGGAAAGCCAACAGCCCGGCTTCCGGGAGTGGGTTCACCGCAAGGATTTTCGCCCCACGCTTTTTCGCTTTCTCAAGCGCGGTCAGCATCCGTGGATGATTGGTGCCTGGATTCTGTCCGACGATAACAATGAGGTCCGCCTCGTGGACGTCCTGAAGACTTACGCTGCCCTTACCGATGCCAATCGTTTCCGCGAGGGCCACCGAGGTTGACTCATGGCACATATTCGAGCAATCCGGCAGATTGTTTGTTCCGAAAGCGCGTACGAACAATTGATATACGAAGGCGGCCTCGTTGGAGGTCCTTCCGCTGGTGTAGAAGACGGCCTCGTTGGGTGAACTGAGACTATTTAGTTCGTTGGCAACCAGTGCGAAGGCGTCGTCCCAACTGATCGGAACGTAGTGTGACGCGCCTTCAAGGCGAACCATCGGATGCGTGATCCGCCCTTGCTGCCCCAGCCAGTAGTCACTCTGAGCCGCGAGATCATCGATACTGTGCTCCGCGAAGAAGTCCGGAGTAACCCGACGCAGGGTTGCCTCCTCGGCTACCGCCTTGGCGCCGTTTTCGCAGAACTCCGCGAAACTACGCTCACCAGGGTCGGGATCCGGCCACGCACAGCCCATGCAGTCAATGCCGTCCGCCTGGTTTAGCCGGCGCAAGGTTTGGACGGAACGCGTGATACCCATCTGCTTGACAGCCCGATCGATCGCGACCGCGACTGCGGGGATGCCAGCTGCCACCCGCTTGGGGGAACTCTGCTTGACATCGACCGGATCAACGTCGCCATGAGGGGTGGGTGTATGCATCTGAAACCTCCTTGGAGCGCCCAATTAAACGCTACTGCACCCGCCCGCGCACTTTGAGATTACCCGCGGAGATCACCTGCCCGCGTTGAGATTTTCAGTGGTCACCAAGCACAGCCGCAGCGAGGGTGTCGTCGGTGCTGAACGGCCGAGATCGCCAGAGTGGAATCGATCCGAAGCGTGGTGTCAAGCAGGGATGGTCCCACCGAGTCAACGGATGACTCGTTCCGTGAATCCACCAGCGATAGAGCTGCCAAAGCCCCAATTCCGGCCGCCAATTGCGCGAAAACAGCTGGCGGTTCATGCTCTTGCTGTCCGCAAAGCTCCACGATGTACCAATTTGGATCTCGATCGAGTCGCTCCAGATTCAAACATCGCAGACAAGCCGTTTTGCCCGGGATTACAAGTGGCCCGATTTCAATTGCCTCGCCTCGGGGTTCGATCATCAAGTGTGGAATCGAAAAATTCATCCAAGTTAGAATTTCAATCGGCGAGGGTGCACGCGTAACGATCACTAGCGATGGCGATGTAATTTTGTGCGACAGGACCTTCGGATAATCACGAGACACGGAGTGCTCAAGATATTTTGCAGAGTTGAGACCGACGCTCTCTAGCGAGCTGACTGGAAGATGTTGACTCGTAATCCGCCGCTGATCGATTACTCGGAGTTCTCCGATTCCACTCGCGGCGAGAACTCGCGCCAAGTTTGCTCCAATCAACCCGCATCCATAGATATCGATTCGTGCGCGTTCCCGGTTTTGCAGCATCTTTCGGCCACCGTCGATTACGCCTGGCCGATGCGCAATTAACTGAAGTTCTGGCCAGTTCTCATTACCGCTCTTGGATGGTGCTTGGTGATCAAGCATCTCGGCTCGATCGAGTTGCTCGATTATTTCGCAGACTTCAACCGCTCCGGCGCTCTGGTTAAGAAGTAGCGCGATTTCGCCGCTCGTATATTTGCCCGTTATTAGCGGGATCACACTTGACGCCAGTGGATCCTTGAACAGGAGACTTTTTTCGCGACGACCCACATAGAAACCGTCGGTACGCTTTACGTAGATGAGCCCGCTTTTGAGTGCGAGTCGCAGATCTTCGGGTTGTATTGGATTCACCTGCGCAGCGTGGTTGGAGACCCAACTTGGAACGCCGCGTTAAACCACAAGGGTCACGGTGGAGACAGGTGACGCTGCGGTAGGTATTTACGAGTCCATGAATGGCTCGCCCCATAAAATTAAAGAGCCGACGAAGTGATCAACTCACTCCGCCGGCCCCTTCGAACTTTTTGATCCTTTTTGCTTACGCCTTGCCGAGAATGCGGTTAAGCGTGGTGCCACAGACTGAGCACTTGCCCTTGGCCATGCGACGACCGGACTCCGAGACCACGACTGTGCCTTCGAAATCGCGCTTTTCCTTACACTTCACGCAGTAGGCGTCGCCTTTGTAGGTCTCTGCCATATTGTCCTCCAGGTGCTCGATTCTGATGCACGCGCCACCGGGTGGGCGTGACGTGATGACCTTACAGGCAGGTGAGGCTGGTGCGGGAGGGTCCAGGCAGTTTTTACCTCCTTTGACCCTGCTGAATGCGACTTTCCCAACATTTTTAGGCTAAATGTCCGATAAGTCTGTTAAATCACCTTGAGCGTTCTGCCAGCCTTCGAGGAAGCCGATTGCCCGTTCGGCACGCGCAAACCGTCTCTCGAACTCAAAGAAGCGCTCGCTGTGTGCGGCTTCAAGCAAATGGGCCAGTTCATGCACGAGTACGTAGTCGAGTACGTAGCGCGGCATTCCTTGCAACCGACTCGAGATTCGAATGCTGGCGTCATCAAGGGTGCATGATCCCCAGCGCTGCTGCATCTGCTGGCTCCAGCGCACCGATGAAGGGCGGGCCAATCCGCCAAATAATTCCTTACTCAATTTCGCCGCTCGCTCACCCAACTCGCTGTCCCCTGGTCTCAGTTTGCGCTCCGCACGCTCAACCTTGGCCACCATTTCAGGTACTACTTGTGCTTCATCGCGTTTGCTCATTCGCGCTGGAATTGCCACCACGATCGTTGTCCCCTCGCGGAAGGCACTGACTGTTCGTCTACGTCGAGTACTCCGGCGGACTTCGATTCGAGTCGGGTCGTTTGGAATCTCAAAATCCAGAAAAGGCGCGTTGGGATCCACGCTATTCACGGTAGAGCAGGTGTGGCTTATTTTTGGCATTGAACAAGGATTGGGCCAGCGTGGTGCACAAGAGTTATCCCCAAGTAGTTGACCAGACACCAAGTAACTCGTACCGTCATACCGTCCAAGCTCCCGGATAACCGGTCGGATGTATGCAAGGGGAAGGCATGCAGCCGAACGTGCGTCCCGGGAGCTTGGTTTTTTATGCTAGGAAAACAGCGATCGCGGAGATGGAATCGCGTACCAGATTTAGTAATGCGGGATCGCTGTCACTAGGAAGTTGATCGATTCCGAACCATCGAAGATCGTCGGATTCTTCGCTGATAATTTCAATCGCATCGCCAGGGGCGATAACAATAAATTGCATATCGAAGTGAATTGTTCCACCATCTTTTCGGCAATCGATTTCGTGCGCATCTAGTCGGATAGGCGGTCGCGCTAAGAGATGCAACCCAAAGATTCCTGACTCTTCACGCGCTTCACGTAGTGCCGATTCTGCAACACTCACATCTTCTACTTCGCAATGGCCGCCAGTCTGCAGCCATCTGCCTACTTTGGGATGGAGAGTAAGTAAAACTCTTTGCTGGATAGGGTCAATTATCAAACCACTGGCCGTGAGATGTCCAGGGACGCAACTCTTAAACATGGCATCTTCATGCAGATCAAGATGTCGCATGAAGACATCGCGCAAGTTGATTTGATCTGCTCGAGTATCGTTGAAATCAAATAGCGTCGATCGTGCTTGCTCGTGCAAGCTCATGGCTTAGTCGAGACCAGAAAGATCGTTGGGGACGTTGATGCTTCTAAAGAAAGAGGGAGGATCAGCGATTCCAGATGCGTCCGGCAATAACTCCCAGTGGCTCCAAAACTCATCCCGTTTGGCAACTCCATATTCATTAGTAGCCAACTCCCAGAAGTTCGCAGCTTCTCTGGCAAGGCGGGGTGAGACTTCAAGTCCAACGAGAGTTGCAAAAGTGATTTGCGTTGGACTGGCGGTGGCTCTTCTACGACTTGAAGTTTCTTGCAAATTCAATCGCGACGGGATTCGATCTCCCATAGCCCGACCGACGACGATATCTACCCAACCCTCAATCAAAGCTAGAAGGGTTTCCAATTTGGCTAGTGCTGCCTCTTGTTCGGGAGTATGCGCTGGAGTAAAAAGTCCACCGTCAATGGCATCTTGGAGGGCTTTTGGATCATCACTTTCGCCCATGGCGGCGATTGCCCGCTCCGCCTGCTCTTGGATTGCCGAGACGTTGATGACCAACCCACTTCCATAGGCAGAGACGGAATCTTTCAATCGAGTAGCGAGCCAAGGCACATGGGCGAAGAGCCGGGCGGCCGCGCTTTCGCGTAGCGCCAAGAAAAGTCGAACATCATCGGTGCTAAGGCCGAGATCTTGACCCCATTCGGCAACATTTGCGGGGACCAGAGCCGTCACGTGTGTCAGCGGAAGCGTAATGTCGTTGGCCCCAACGACCTTGCCGGCCAGGGTGCCAATCGTGGCGCCCAGTTGTTGAGCAAAGAGCGCCCCACCGAGTTGCTTCACGATGGCGCCAAGTGGACCGGCGAAACCACCGAGGGCTCCAATATTCATTTCGGCGGGGAGTTCGCCACCCTCTTCAATCTCCTTGAAGGCTGATTGCATTGAGTTTCCAAGATTTTCGGCCAATGGGTTAATCAACTCAAGCCAGCCCGCCAGACTCTCTTCAACCCACTCGGCGCGGCTCCAAGCTGTTACTTTGCCGCCCGTCGCGGGGAGGGTGGTCATCTCATCCAACCAAAGATCGGCCAGCCTGAGGGCAGCGATACTGGTGGCTAGTTCGCCTTCGGTAAGGGATTTATCTCCATGGGCACTGACGGCAGCACGCGCGATATCAAGCACCACTTCACGTGGGAGGGTACCGTTGCTCGAGGCACTAAAAGTCTTGCCAAGCTGGGTAAAAAAGGCGCCGATATCTCCAGAGAACCCGAAATTCTCACTCATGTTGTGCTCCCGATCCGCCGCTCAATGCCAGCCCGTCTGGTCTCCGACCAGCCTTACTTAACCGTAACCTTTATGACTGTGGAACTTCTTCCCGAAGTTGAATCAAAGATACGCCTAGCGCGTATCGGGTTTACTCCCCTTGATGTAGAGGCACTCCGCCTGGCAATCACGGAGCCGGGCGGTGGAGCGATCGCCCTTTTCGTCGGGATCGTGCGCAACCACGACGATGGAAAATCGGTGACGGCGCTCTCCTACTCGGCCCACCCAAGTGCGAGCAAGCGCTTGGTTGAGGTACTCAGCAAATATGCAGCAAATGCCGAGGTGCTCGCGCTCGCGGTTGAGCATCGAATTGGTGATCTGCAGGTCGGAGAGATTGCCGTGATCTGCGGTGTGACTTCGGCCCACCGCGAAGTTGCCTTCGCGGTCTGTTCTGCGTTGATCGAGGAAGTAAAAATCGAGGTTCCCATTTGGAAGAACCAAACGTTCTCGGATGGTTCGAATGCGTGGATTGGCGCTTCTTGACCTAATCTTGGTCTCGTGTCGGCTTTCGTTTGGTTACTGCTTCCGGTGGTTGCAACCATCAGTGCCATCATCTATTTCGGCTGGACTGGACGTAAGCGCCGGCCAGTCGACTCCGACAGCGTGGCCGCATACAACAGATTTCAGGCCGCGATGAATCGTCAAAACCATCGAAAACCGTGAGGCGTCTCAACACCCCCAGGGTTCTCATTGCAACTTTCATCATATTTATTCTCTTTGCGCTTCTTGCCCCATTGCCATACGTAGTGATGTCACCAGGGCCTGCCACAAACACATTAGGAACCGACCAAAAAATTCCGTTAATCACAATCAAGGGTCACGCGACATATCCGACCGACGGCGAACTAGCACTAACGACCGTTTCTGTCAGTTCGCCTGAATCAACTCTTCGTGCGCCGTTAATCCTTGAGGCTTGGTTGCGTAGCGATACCCAAGTTCTTCCGCGAGATGTTATCTACCCGCCCGATCAAAAGATCGGTGACATAAATGCGCAAAATGCGGAAGAAATGAAAAGCTCTCAAGAGCACGCGACTACCGCAGCACTGCGCTATTTGGGTTACAAGTTGGGGTCAGATGTGGTCGTTCAAGCAATTCCGAAAGGATCACCAAGCCTAGGAATTTTACGTGCCGGTGATGTTTTCCGCAGCGTCGGAGGGGTCTCCATTGTCACGGCTGCTCAATTGCGCTCGCAGATGCTGACGCATAGACCAGGCGATGTGTTAGCGATCGTCGTCGATCGCGGGACGCAACGCCGCACATTCAGTCTCAAGACCGGCCAAGCTCCTGGCGGCCGGGCGCTGCTAGGCCTTTTACCGATGGATCAATTCACATACCCATTTTCGGTAGATATTCGGCTAAATGATGTTGGAGGCCCGAGTGCCGGAATGATGTTCGCGCTTGGCATCATTGACAAACTCACCCCGGGTTCACTAACCAGGAAGCGAATAATTGCTGGGACAGGAACGATCGATGACGAGGGCAATGTTGGTCCTATTGGCGGAATTGGTGAAAAAATCATTGGCGCATATCGACATGGAGCTCGCCTCTTTCTGGCGCCGATTTCTAATTGTCCCGAAATCCATGGTGTTCCCGCCGGCATGCGCGTCGTCGGCATTGACACATTGAGACAGGCAGTCGACACGCTTCAATCAGAAAGCGTCGCGGCCAACGCCTCGGTCAGTTGCGGCACCAAATCTGTGCCGTAGAGCACGGAGTCGTCGAAGTCGTAACGCCGTACGCGGATTGCACAGTGACGTGACCCGTCACGTAATACCGCGGCACTAATACGAACGTCTTCACTCGGTTCGTTTATCAGACGCTCCAAAACAATCGCCACTCCCACAACCTGGGGCGGCCAATCGATGCCGGCTAGAAACTCTTCGAGGTTCTCATTTGTGGGGTTCTCGTCTTGCTCGATCGCGGTTAAGGCGCCGGGGTCCTTTTCCAGCGAGAGCGAAAGTGTTGGCACCAACTCGGGGTGTAGAAATAGCAGCTCTGCTGCAGAGGAGATAGCGTAAAGGCGAGGGGGTAGGTCCCAAACACCCTTTGCGTCCAAATCGAGTTCGACAACCAGGCGTTCCAGAGAGTTCACGCGACACATCGTAAGGTGGCGGATCTCTGGGTTCGCAACCGGCGAACAGGGGCAGTAGTCTGCTTTTTGTGACCGATCAGATGCCGCAAGACCCATTTCCCCGCAATTCCATCCAATTTCCTAGAGCGAGGCGCGGTCCCCTCGGCTATACGATTGCCGCTCTTGTTGTCCTAAGCATCATTTTCGTTTCAGCTAGCGGCTTCTACGCCGACTTCCTCTGGTACAAATCAGTTGGCTACACGGAGGTTTGGCGCGTCCAATTGGTGACTCGCGGTGTTCTTTTCTTGGTTTTTGGGCTGCTCTCTAGCGGTATTGTCCTGTCCAATGTTTGGCTCGCCTATCGGAAGCGCCCGGTCTACGCACCAGTCTCAGTTACGAGCTTGGATCAATACCGAACTCAGGTAGAACGGGCCAAGAGGTTAATTTTTGTGGGCCTCGGAGTTGCCGCTTTCTTCTTTGCGGGTTCTTCCGGGTCATCCCTTTGGAGAACTTGGTTGCTGTGGCGTAACTCAACGCCATTTGGTGTCAAGGATCCGCAGTTTCATATGGATGTTTCCTTCTTTGCATTTACGCTGCCTTGGTTGCAGGCCCTTCTTGGCTGGGCATTTTCGGTTCTACTTTTTTCGACCATTGCAGCGCTGGTCGTTCACTACTTGTATGGCGGAATTGCGCCACAGAATCGTGGCCAACGCGCATCGGTCGTGGCGCGCGTACAGATCTCGGTCCTTCTTGGATTCTTTGTTCTCCTCAAAGCTGGTGCTTACTGGCTTGATCGTTACGCACTCGCTTTGAAAGAGGGTCGACTTTTTACCGGCCTTTCTTACTCCGATGTGAACGCGAGCCTGCCGGCGAAAACTATTCTCGCCGCGATTGCGATCCTCTGCGCCTTACTTTTCTTTGCCAACATTGTTCGACGTTCATGGACGCTGCCAATTGCCGGAGTGGCGCTACTGGCCGTAAGTGCACTCTTGATCGACGGTATCTATCCGGCGCTCATCCAGCAGTTCCAGGTAAAGCCAAGTGAGTCATCCAAAGAGCAGCCTTATATTCAACGCAATATCGACGCGACTCGCACTGCCTACGGGATTGATAAGGTTCAGATCACTGATTATCAAGCGGCAACAACGGCCACCGCCGGGCAATTGAGCAATGATGCGCAAACCACTGCAAGCATTCGTTTGATCGATCCGAATATTGTTTCGCCAACTTTCCGAAACCTGCAGCAGATTAAGCCTTATTACTCTTTCCCAGACTCCCTCGACATTGACCGATACAAAATTGACGGTCAGGTTCGTGACACGATTGTCGCGGTACGCGAACTGGATCTTGCCGGCTCGCCGAGCCGTAACTGGATTAACGATCACCTGGTGTACACGCATGGATTTGGTTTCACTGCCGCCTACGGCAACGTCAGAGATGCGGACGGCAAGCCACAATTTGCGGAGGGAAACATCCCTCCAACTGGAGTGCTCGGGAAGTTTCAACCGCGGATCTATTTTGGTGAGAATTCACCCGACTACTCAATTATCGGCGCACCAATCGCAAGTTCGCCCGCAGAACTTGATTATCCCGACGACGCTTCGGCGAATGGCCAGAAGAACTACACATATATCGGCAAGGGTGGTGTGCCAATGGGCTCACTATTTGCGAAGGCTGTTTTTGCGATCAAGTACAAAGAGCAACGCATTTTGCTGTCGAACTTGATCAACAAGGATTCAAGAATTCTTTTTGATCGTTCGCCAAAAGTGCGAGTGCAAAAAGTTGCGCCTTGGCTCACCCTTGATGGCGATCCGTATCCGACTATCGTCGATGGCAGAATAGTTTGGATCGTCGACGGTTATACAACCAGCGATGGATATCCATATTCGAAGAAAACTCTTCTGAGTGACGCAACCGCTGATTCGTTGACTACTGCGACGAATACCGGCCAGTTGCAGCGTCCGGTTAACTACATTAGGAACTCCGTCAAAGCAACGGTGGATGCCTTCGATGGAACTGTTTCGCTCTATGCCTGGGATGAGAACGATCCAGTGCTTAAAGCATGGAGCCGTGCATACCCTGGAACAGTTTTGCCGAAGTCGAAGATGTCGCAAGCGTTGCTGGATCACGTTCGTTACCCAGAGGATCTCTTCCGAGTTCAACGCGATGTCCTTAGTCAGTATCACGTTACAACTGCAGCAGCCTTCTATGGTGGACAAGACTTTTGGCGGATACCTACTGATCCTTCAAGCTTTGGGCAAAATTCATCAACGCAACCGCCTTACTACTTGACGTTAAAAATGCCAGGCGCCGCCAAGGCTTCCTTCTCACTCACTACCCCATTCGTGCCTCGAGGTGTGCGCGAGAATCTCTCGGCCTTTGCGGCAGTGAATTCAGAGGCCGGTCCTGATTACGGCAAGATTCAAGTTCTCCAGGTTCCGCGTAGTACGAACATCGCAGGCCCATCACAGGTCTCATCCAACTTCGAAGGCAGGCCTGCGGTCTCAACGACTCTTACGCTGCTGAGACAAGGTGGCTCTGACGTCGTGCTTGGAAACTTGCTTACTTTGCCGGTCGGTGGTGGTTTGCTGTACGTACAGCCGGTCTATGTGAGGGCGACCTCTAACGTCGCGTCCTATCCGCTCTTGCAGAAAGTGCTGGTCGCCTTCGGCGATAAAAT
>JANXYY010000109.1 GCA_025355805.1 Actinomycetes bacterium | reverse complement strand
GAAATGGCAGCAGAATTATTGACTGGCTCTACTGGCGACGAAATTCGCCAACAAAGTCCGTTCAATCGGGTTGCCACCCCGCTCGAACTTGCTAAGGCTGTCTACTTTCTTGCTTCGCCTGAGGCTGAATGGGCAAGTGGCGCAATATTGGATTACAACGGTGCTTCCTATTTACGAATGTAACTTCTGAAGCCGTCCATCTTTGGAAATTAGATAGGTTGGGCTCATGAAATTTAGAAACCTTGGTCGTTCCGGTCTGTCCGTTAGCCGAATTTGTTTAGGCACTATGAATTTCGGTCCAGAAACGGACGAACCCACTTCTCATTCAATCATGGACTCGGCATTGGCCAATGGAATCAACTTCTTCGATACAGCAAATCGCTACGGTGGCCCAAATGGTCCCGGTGCCACAGAAACAATTTTGGGCAATTGGTTTGCACAAGGTGGTGGACGGCGCGAAAAGGTGGTGCTTGCCACAAAGTTATACGGAGAGATGGAACCTTGGGCGAATAATAGGGGGGTCTCAGCGCTAAATATTCGCCGTGCATGTGATGCAAGTTTGAAGCGTCTCCAAACCGACTACATCGATCTTTATCAAATGCACCATATTGATCGTCTAACGCCTTGGGAAGAAGTATGGCAAGCAATGGAAGTACTTGTTGCTCAAGGGAAAATTCTTTACGTCGGCAGTAGTAATTTCGCTGGTTGGAATTTAGCCCAGGCACAGGGAGCCGCCGCCCCGCGAAATTTTATGGGATTGATTTCTGAGCAATCAATTTACAACCTTGTTACTCGAGATATCGAACGCGAAGTAATCCCCGCCGCTCTTCACTATGGGATCGGTGTATTGCCGTGGTCCCCTCTGCACGGTGGATTACTCGGCGGAGTGCTCAAGAAGGAGCGAGATGGGAAACGTCGCTTAGAGGGTCGCGCTAAGGAATCTTTAGATCTGATTCGTCCGCAGGTGGAAGCGTACGAAGAGTTCTGTGAACTAATCGGCGAAGAACCTGGTGACGTTGCACTTGCGTGGCTCTTGGCGCAACCGGCTGTTACTGCTCCAATTATTGGCCCACGTACTCAGGATCATCTAGATTCTGCACTAAGAGCCCTTGACGTGGAATTAACCCAAACGCATATAGAAAAACTTGATGAGATATTCCCAGGTTATAGAACCGCTCCCGAAGATTACGCCTGGTAGAAATTAACTTTCCGAGTAGCCGATTCGCATACCAAATTAAATTGCGCGTCGTCGTCGGTCAAAGTCATTAGGCAGTCACTTTTAATCGGTCAAGGAGCCGAGGCGTAAGGCCGCAGTGGCTGCCAATTCGAACACCCATCGTTGTGCTCCGCGAGCGTCAAGCCATCCGCGCTCGTCCCACTCTGGGCTCGCCAGGTTGTCGCCCACGTACAGGTACTGACCAAACTGAACATTTCGTCTTTTGGCCACCGCCATTAGTGAATCTGCCTCCATTTCCATGGTGCTGCAACCTTCCTGAACTCGCTGCTCCAGTTTGCTTCGGGTGGTTCGGAAAAAGCTATCACTGGTCCATGTTTTTCCGACGATGACCGGCACTTCCTGCTCGGATGCAATCGATCGGAGAAACTTAAGCACCTGTCGCACAGTTTGCACGTCGCGGGCTGCAGCGAGGTAGTGATACAAGACGTTGTCCATTCCATTAAATTACGTGAATTGATCGCACACTGGGCAGGTTCTGGACCTGCACGTTGACATGCGTAGCCATGATCCCATCTACCAATTCTGGAAAGAAGCAAGCAACTGCCAAGGCTGGGACGGCGAGTCTTACCAAGGTGGAGGCGGGTTCGAGGATCGCTTCTGCGTCGTCAAATTCCAGGATTGGAAATAAGCCACTAATTGATAGGCTCTCTGGTGTCGAGCGATTGGAGTTCTTTATGGACGACGAGAAGTCTTGGGATTATCAAATCAATATGGCACGGGGCCCTCGTGGGATTGGTCAACGAAGAACCAACGCTCTCCTCATTGGGATGGTGTCCTTTGCAATTCTGGCGTTCGTCATCCACCTTATTTCGTGACCTGGGTCTGCTTACCGAAGAAATAAATTGAAAATTGTTTGATTTGATCCAAGCCACGGAGGTTCGCATGACCAGGATGCTTGTTGGCACTGAGAACAACAATCCAATCGAATTGCACTACGAGGATTATGGCACCGGCAAACCGGTTGTTCTGATCCACGGTTGGGCGTTAAGTGGACGCTCTTGGGAGAACCAAGTACCCGCGCTAGTCGAGGCTGGCCATCGCGTTATTACATATGACCGACGTGGATTCGGAGCCTCATCCCAACCATGGGGCGGTTACGACTACGACACTTTCGCAGCTGACCTCGACACTCTTTTGACGCATCTAGACCTTCGCGAAGTCACGCTCGTCGGGTTCTCTATGGGTGGTGGCGAAGTCGTCCGATATCTCAGCACGTACGGTGACGATCGAGTAGCGAAGGCAGTGCTGGCTGCTGCCATACCGCCGTTTCTGCATAAGTCCGACGACCATCCAGAGGGTGCCTTAAATGATGTCACTATCAATTCACTTTTGGACGCCGTAACCAAAGATCGGCTCGCTTTTCTGGACGGTTTCTCCACGAACTGTTTCAGTGCCGCTGGCGAATTGAAGGTGAGCCAGGCACAACGAGAGTTCGCACGCGACATTGCTGCGTTCGCATCGCCTAAAGCCACTTACGATTGCATCCTCGCATTCGGTCGTACCGACTTCCGTGAGGACGTCGCAAAAATAAAGGTACCCACGCTGATCATTCACGGTGATTCTGACGCCATAGTTCCCTTTGAGGCCAGCGGTAAACTTTCTGCCAAAGCCATCGCAGGTAGCGAACTCGTTGTAATAAAGGGTGGTCCACATGGGATCAACACTTCGCACGCCAAAGAATTCAATGAAGCATTGCTTGGTTTTCTCGCCCAATAAATTCTGGGATCCATGCCGAGCTCGAAATCTGACTACTTGGTAGATGCCGCCTTTTCGCGAGCAGTTATGAAAGCTGTGACGCAAGTTTCCACATCACGTACTGTATGCGCCGCTGAAAGTTGCACTCGGATTCGAGCTTTCCCGATCGGAACAACCGGGTAATTGAAGGCCGTTACGTAAACGCCCTCGTTGAGCATCAATTCAGCGATTCGGCTGGCGATCTTTGCATCCCCGAACATCACAGGAGTGATCGGATGTTGACCTTCAAGAAGATCGAAACCTTCGGCAATCATACGCCGGCGGAAAAGGGCAGAGTTGGTCTTAAGACGCGCACGAAGATCTCCGCTGCCGGCGATGAGGTCCAAGGCCGCCATCGTGCCAGCTGCCACGGCGGGCGCAACGGTGTTGGAGAACAAATAAGGTCTGGCTCGCTGGCGAAGCAGTGCAATTATCTCGGAGTGCCCGCTTACATATCCGCCCGAAGCGCCCCCCAGAGCTTTACCAAATGTCCCGGTGACGAAATCGATACGACCTTCGACGCCTGCTAATTCTGGAGTTCCACGACCGTTTGCTCCGATGAAACCCACTGCATGGGAGTCGTCAACCATGACCAACGCGCCATATTTTTCGGCAAGATCGCAGATTTCACCGAGTGGCGCCAGATAACCGTCCATTGAGAACACACCATCTGTG
>JANXYY010000092.1 GCA_025355805.1 Actinomycetes bacterium | reverse complement strand
ATTGATTTTGAAGTGTCGAGCACGACAGGTTCTCGTGTGAGCGCGCAAGGCTTCCGGTGCGTGCTCGACAACCCGCTGGGCAATGCGGTAGCCAATTGTCCGGCCGCCGCCAAGATATCCGTACAAGTCGTCGAAGAAGGGGGATTTGTCGCCCTGCATGTGAAGGACGCCGGATCCATCGCGGCATTTAAGTACCGGCGGGAGTGGACTTGGACTGTCGATCGTCAAAGCAATCGCAGAATCAGGCGAGGGTCGAGTCCAGATTGAAAACCTCCATCCACACGGCGCACATGTCGCCGTCTTCTTCGCACGCGCCATTTAATTGGCTTTCCTCACCCACCCAAGCCCTTAAGACCCGTTATGGTGTAGCCATAACTTAATACAGCTCATCACGAGGGACTGAGGGAACGGCCCGTTGAAGTCCCGGCAACCAGCAAGATCCTCATGTTTGAGGTCGTCTTTGCAAGGTGCCAATTCCGACTAGGGAATCCTAGGAAGATGAGGAGAGGCCTCCGCTATGAATTCAAAATCCGAATCGTTAAGGGCAGCTTTGGCGCGACGCATTGTTGTTGCTGATGGCGCGATGGGCACGATGTTGCAGGCATCCTATTTAACCCTGGATGACTTTGAGGGCCATGAAGGTTGTAACGAAATTATCAATGCGACCCGCCCAGAAATTGTTGCCAGAATTCATGATGAATATCTTGAAGCGGGCTCAGATGCCATCGAGACGAACACGTTTGGTTGTAATTGGGCGAACTTGGCCGAGTATGGCATCGAAGATCGCATCTACGACCTCTCTAGATCCGGGGCAGAAATTGCGCGGGCTAGTGCCGATAGATTTTCTACAATTGAAAAACCACGTTGGGTTCTAGGTTCCCTCGGCCCGGGCACCAAACTCCCCACGCTTTTGCACACTACTTATAGCCACCTGAAGTCTGCCTACTTCGATGCCAGTCGAGGTTTGCTTGCCGGCGGTGTTGATGCGTTACTCATTGAGACAGCTCAAGACTTACTGCAAGCAAAAGCAGCAATTAACGGTGCGCGGGAAGCCATCGCACAAGTAGATCGCGACATCGTTCTTATTGCCCAAGTAACGATCGAGACCACTGGAACCATGCTCATGGGTTCAGAGATTGGCGCAGCGCTCAACGCACTGGAATCCCTTGGTATCGACCTCATCGGTCTGAACTGTGCTACCGGTCCCACCGAAATGAGTGAACATCTGCGTACGCTGGCGAGCCGAACGAAACTGGGTATTTCGTGCATGCCGAACGCCGGGCTGCCCGTTCTTGGTCCTAACGGCGCCGAATATAAACTCACGCCGAAAGAATTAGCTGACTCGCTCGTTCGATTCATTGACGATCACGGTCTGAACCTTGTAGGTGGCTGTTGTGGCACCACACCCGAACACATCAAGGTACTTGTTGATCGTGTTGGTCAGCGCCCTCGAGTTCTGGTTCCTCACGAGCCTGAGCCAGGCGCTTCCTCGATCTACCAACACGTTCCTTTCCGCCAACAGTTGAGTTATCTGGCGATTGGCGAACGTGCAAATGCCAATGGATCTAGGGCGTTCCGAGATGCGCTGCTAGCCGAGGATTGGAACGCCTGTCTGGAGATTGCGAAAGAACAAATCCGCGACGGAGCCCACATGCTTGATCTATCCGTCGACTATGTCGGACGCGATGGGGTTCGGGATATGTCCCACTTTGCATCGCTACTGGCCACCGCTTCAACTTTGCCAATTGTGTTGGACTCGACCGAACCAGCGGTGCTGAAGGCAGGACTCGAGCGATTGGGCGGTCGCGCGGTCATCAACTCAGTCAACTACGAAGATGGTGATGGTCCTGGATCGCGTTTTGCACGCATTATGCCTTTAGTTATGGAACACGGCGCTGCCGTTGTGGCATTGACTATTGACGAAGAAGGTCAAGCCCGCACCGCCGAATGGAAAGTTAGAGTTGCCAAACGATTAATCCACGACCTCACCCATACCTGGGGTATGGAACTTAGCGACATCATCATCGACTGTCTCACTTTCCCCATCGCCACCGGTCAAGAAGAAACGCGTCGCGATGGCATTGAGACAATCGAAGCGATTAAAGGGCTCAAGGCGGAATTTCCTGACGTTCAGACCACATTGGGCGTAAGCAATGTTTCTTTCGGCCTCAACCCAGTTGCGCGGATTGTCCTGAACTCCGTCTTTCTCCATGAAGCAACGGAGGCCGGCCTTGATTCAGCGATTGCTCATCCGTCCAAAATCATGCCTTTGGCTCGGATTCCAGAAGTGCAGCGAAAAGTGGCACTTGAGTTGATCTATGACCGACGAATTTATGTAGAAGGACGCGTTACGTACGATCCACTTCAAGAGTTCCTCAAACTCTTTGAAAATGCAGAGGCAAGTGCTGCGCGTCTTTCACGGGCCGACGAATTTGCCCTTATGCCTATGGGAGAAAGGCTTCCACGCCGGATCGTAGACGGCGAAAGCAAGGGTCTGGAATTCGATCTGGATGAAGCCATGAATAATGGAATTGCACCACTAGCGATTATCAATGACTATCTCCTTGAGGGGATGAAAGAAGTCGGTGAACTCTTCGGTAAAGGGGAAATGCAGCTTCCATTTGTTCTGCAATCTGCTGAGGTGATGAAGAAGGCCGTCGCCTACCTGGAACCACATATGGAAAAGATGGATGAGGCGGGTCGTGGCACCATCGTGCTCGCAACAGTGAAGGGCGATGTGCACGATATCGGCAAGAATTTAGTCGATATTATTTTGACGAACAACGGTTACAACGTGATCAACATCGGTACCAAGCAACCCGTCAATGCGATTGTCGAAGCTGCCGAACTGGGTAATGCCGATGTGATCGGGATGTCAGGATTGCTGGTGAAATCCACGGTGGTCATGAAAGAGAACCTTGCGGAAATTGAGAATCGCAATCTTACTGATCGGTGGCCCATCATTCTTGGTGGCGCTGCCTTGACTCGTGCATACGTCGAGGAGGATCTCAGCGCACTCTTTCCTGGCACAGTGCGGTACGCCCGAGATGCTTTTGAGGGATTGAGCTTGATGAATACCTTGATGGCTATCAAACGGGGTGAGGCTGGAGCAGTTCTGCCTGAGTTGCGTAAACGTCGGGTGAAAAAAATTGAGGCGACGGATGAGGACACCGTTATCGATACTCGACGCAGCGACGTCGCCATTGACAACCCCATCCCGACTCCGCCGTTCTGGGGAAGTCGCGTGGTCAAGGGCCTTGCCCTCGCCGACTATGTGGGAATGCTCGATGAGCGAGCTCTCTTCATGGGTCAATGGGGCCTCAAAGGCGGCCGTGTTTCGTATGAAGAAATGGTGGAATCGGAGGGTCGCCCGCGTCTGCGACTACTTCTAAATGAAGCGCAAGCAAATGGTTGGTTTGAGGCCGCTGTGGTCTATGGCTTCTTCCCATGTTATAGCGAAGGCAATGATCTGGTCATTCTGCATCACGAAGGTGAACTCGACGGAACGGAGCGCACACGCTTCACTTTTCCGCGCCAAAGACGAGACAGCCGATTGTGTCTCGCGGACTACTTCGTCGCCAAAGACTCAGGCAAGATCGACGTTGTTGCATTCCAGATTGTCACCATGGGTCAAGCGGTGAGCAAGGCGGCCAACAAACTGTTTCAGGCCAATGCCTATCGCGAGTATCTCGAATTGCATGGAGTATCAGTCCAACTCACTGAAGCGCTAGCTGAGCATTGGCATGCTCGTGTTCGTGACGAATTGGGCCATGGCGCAGAAGACTCGCCCGACATCAACAGCATTTTGGATCAGGGATATCGAGGATCGCGCTACTCCTTTGGTTATCCCGCCTGTCCCAACCTCGAAGATCAAGTGCAACTCTGTGAACTGCTTCAACCAGAGCGCATTGGCGTTTCACTTTCGGAAGAATTTCAACTCCACCCGGAGCAATCGACGTCGGCCATAATTGTTCACCACCCAGCAGCAAAGTACTTCAATGCCCGTTGAAAATCCCACGATCTCATTTGAGTTTTTCCCGCCGAAGGATGAGCAAGGTGAGAAGCAATTATGGGAAGCGATCGCGGAATTGAATGCGATCCAGCCCGACTTCGTCTCGGTAACTTATGGTGCAGGTGGCTCGACGCGGCATCGCACGATACGCATCGCCTGCGAGATTTATGAGCGAACGGGTTTTCGCACGATCGCGCACCTAACATGTGTTGGTTCCACACGACAAGAACTTCAGAACATTCTTCTTAGCTATAAAGAGTCAGGAATTAACGATGTTCTCGCTCTTCGAGGTGACCCGGCGGATGGGCCGGGCGCGCAGTGGAGCCCGACCGTCGATGGATTAGATCACGCACATCAACTGGTGGAACTGGCGGCCGAAATCGGTGATTTCGTTATTGGGGTTGCTGCATTCCCAGACCTGCATCCTGCGTCGGATGGCAATTTTGAGCAAGACATAGACGTCCTGCTGCGAAAGGAAAGGGCAGGAGCGAGCTTCGCGATCACCCAATTTGTCTTTGATAGCCAGAGTTACGGCCGACTTGTTGATACCCTAAAGGACCGCGGCTCAGCGCTGACCATTTATCCAGGAATCATGCCGGTCACGAATTACAAACAAATCAAACGCATGCTTGAACTTAGCGGTGGAGGCATGCTCCCTACCATCATGGAACGATTTGATCGATTTCAGGATGATCCCGAGTCGATTAAGTCACTCGGTATTGAAGTGGCTACTCAGATCTGCGAAGAGGTATATCTGGCCGGAGCCGAAGGCTTCCATTTCTACACCCTGAATTCCGCAACTGCCACGTCGAAGGTGATTGAGAACCTTTCGCGGTCATGGCCAAATACGTGAGTATGTCCTGAGCTTCGGCTCAGGTCGGTCGGTGTACGTTATAAGTTGTGATCACCTCAAAATCAATTCGCTCTAGTGGTTTTCTTAGATCAGCTGAAAGATGGTTGCAGGGTTTGGCGATCAGCAGTGCAGTGTTTGTATATGGCTTGATTATCTTTGGCAGTCATGTTCGGGTCACCGATTCGGGAATGGGTTGTCCCGATTGGCCGCTCTGCGACGGAAA
>JANXYY010000058.1 GCA_025355805.1 Actinomycetes bacterium | reverse complement strand
ACACGTCGCGGAAAGCTTCAGACTGGTCTGGTGGAACAATTTTATCGTCTAAACCTTGGAAGATGATAAGTGGTGAGGAAAGGCGTTCGGCATGGGTTAGAGGTGAACGTTCTTTGTACAGAGCTTCTTCTTCCGGGTAGGAACCAATCATGGAATCGAGGTAACGAGATTCAAAATCATGAGTATCGGTTGCTAACGCGGTGCAGTCCGCCACGCCGAAATAGGAAGCTCCGGCTGCGAAATGTTGGCTATTGACCAAGACATTCAGAACAGTGAAACCTCCGGCACTTCCACCTTGGATCAGCACTTTCTCCTTGTCGGCTATACCATCTTGGATGAGTGCATCGACAACCGAAATAACATCTTTTCGGTCGATGATCCCCCATTGGCCCCGTAACGAGTTTCGATATTCTCGCCCATAGCCCGTAGAGCCCCCATAATTCACGTCAACTACAGAAATACCCCGCGAGGTAAAGTAAATATAATTTAGTTTCATAGTTGCGTTGGCCTGAGCGGTTGGGCCCCCATGTGCAATTACCAAAAGAGGGGCTTTCTCTGACTCGATAAAGTCCGGGTTGTGTGCTGGATGCAAAATCGCATGCACCATGCGACCACTTTGACCTTTGATAGATATCTCGTACGGTGTGGTGAAATAGCGAGGATCGACTGGAGGGTCGGTTCTCGCTATCACAGCGGAGACCTCCAATGTTTTTAAATCTAGTTCAACTAGTTGTTCCAGGGTTGTGCTTCCACCACCCACCACGTAACCCTTTTCGTTACTGGCCGAAAAAGTGGGTTTGAAATAATTTAAGTCCGAGCTTATGTCGGTAAAAGTCTTGCTTCTAGGATCAACTACTGTCATCTTGCGAGCATCAACTGGTCCATGTTGGGACAAGATTTTTCCGTCGGCGAGTATCGCGATTGAGCGCAGCCCTAACATCCAGAGTGGAAAGCCCCATTCGCTAGATTCCCTGATGATCTGCGATTGGTTACCTTTCAGGTCGATTTGCCATAGATTCCACCAACCAGTTTCGTCGCTTATAAAATATATCAAATCGTTGTTAGCCCATTCGGGGGAGAGACACGAAATTTCTTGCGAACCGGTTAACACTCGCACATTTCTCAATTGGCCACTCTCTACGTCAGCAACTCGAAGTTCAGTTCCATCCCACGGCATTTGTGGGTGTTCCCACGCGATCCAAGTCAGATGCATTCCGTCTGGTGATATCCGCGGGTTAGAATAAAAGTGCGATGAGGATTCCAAGGAGCGGATGCCACTTTCAGAGATAGCGATCAGATCTCGGCTAACTACGCCCTCAACATGAAGTTCGCGGATACACCATATTTCGTTCCCGACAGAAATCATTTCGATATAACGATGTATCTCAGACTCAGGCGATTCCGGGGTGATTGGTGTTGGCTCGCCTTTTGGCGCTGTTACATAAATTCGTTGGTCTGACTTATTAATGAAGGCCAGCATTGGATTGCCATTGCGATGGAAGCCCAACCAACTGATCCCGCCATATTCGTGAACTCGACTTTGAGCACTCCACGGTTCAGTCAAAATGTCGCCATGCGCGCGGCTCACAATCACGGTTCGTCCACCTTCGCTGGGCCGCGTCTCATCCCACCAAACATCATCTTCAATTGCCTGGGTCCACCAGATTGTGTTTCCGGCTTCGGCCAACATTGCTGCCGTGAGAGGTGACTTCCATTCGCCCGGTTTCATTAATGCGCTCATCCGCCTAGCCTCTCAGGCGAGTTTTGTTTGAACAAGAGTTACAGATACCGGTGGAGGCACTCCTCCGATCGCAGCGCCTTACCGCTCGTCACTCAAGCGCGTGTCGACCCGATGTCTGCCCGAAGTGCTTACAAGTAATGGTGTCGGGTGTGGCGCCGAACGAACCTTTTCAGAAAGTACAACGATTCATTCGTTCGAGTGAAAACGATGATCTTCACGTAGAGTGCTAGGCACACACAGCAAAAGTGTCGAGTGGAGTTTCGAACATGAGCGAGTCAGCCAAGGTCCGCATCGTTGTCGCCGACGACGACCGTGACATCTTGGACCTCGTAGTCTTCAAACTCTCGCAGGCAGGGTACGAGGTTATGGGTGTGAGTGACGGCCTCGCAGCTCTTGCAGCAATCGAAGCCGAACCGCCGCGGCTAGCGATCCTCGACGTGATGATGCCAGGACTGTCCGGCCTTGACGTGTTGCGCAAGATACGGGCGAATGAGGCGATCAAGGGTCTGGACATCATTTTGCTCACCGCACGAGCACGCGATTCCGACGTCGATGCTGGTTTCGCTACGGGGGCGACCGACTACGTCATTAAGCCATTTAGTCCCCGTGAACTATTACACCGTGTCAATGCTCTGCTTGCGCGGGGCAATGCGTGAGTGTGAGGCAGCTCCTTCTGATTGCTGTGACAATCATCGGACTGTCCATGGTTTCATCGGTCGCATTGATCGTCGGCGCGAAGTTTCGTCGGGGTCGTGCTGATGCCAGATCCCGAGCGCTGCTTGCACCCTATCGAAGCTCGTTGCTCGCGTTGGCTTCCGGCGAAGATGAGACGGGCCAAGCCAAGGCCGAACTCAGTGAAATCCCTTCGCACACTTGGGATCGCCTGCGCCCGAGTGTGATCGTCCTTCTGACCAAGGTTCGCGGCGCCGCGGCAGAGGACCTGAGTGACCTTTTGCGCTCGCATGGTGAAGTCGAAAAAGCCACTAAAATGCTGAAGTCGCGGTCGGCTGTCCATCGTGCCCGCGCGGCATATTTGTTCGGTCTTGTTCGTGACCCGATCACCGCACCACTGGTGGTTCCCCTTCTTAGCGACTCCAACGCCGATGTTCGTTTTGTCGCCACGAGGTCGTTGGGTTTCATCGGTGTTCCGTCGTCGGCAGGTGCGATCCTGCAGGCGATTGGCAATTCTCAAGGACGGATCGGAGTGCCGGCTTGGATCGCGGCGGAGGCTTTGTTGTCGATGGGCATTGAAATCGCGCCGGCTCTGCGTGCCGGACTAGCCTCCAATGACGTTGCTGTGCGCAATGTTTGCGCTGTGGTCGCTGGCGTTGGGACATTCTCCTCCGCCGCCCCACAACTTCGCATCCTGATGAACACGGAACGTGACGACGACGTCCGAGTGAGTGTCGCGGTGGCACTCGGGCGGCTCGGTGGCCAGCTCGATGCTGCTGTTCTCGCGACCCACACTGGTATATCGGAAACAGCTGTGCTGAGACGCACCTGCGCCACCGCTTTAGGCGAGGTTGGGGAGCCAGAGAGTCTGGACGTTTTGAGTGGCCTGCTCGGTGACGGTGATCGGCGTCTTGCTTATTTGGCGGCGGAGTCTATGGTTCGCATCGGTATCGAAGGCATTGCCCAACTCCAGGAGGTTGCCTCCTCGACTGGTCAGGATGCAAACGCGGCACGTGGTGCCCTTGACGTTGCTCGGCTACGCGGTCAACTCGCTGGTAGCGCAGGGGAATCTTAATGAATTGGACAGGATTGCTCGAAGGCGTGCGGCAGGTCATTTCGGCGATCATGCACCTGGTAGCCATACCCGTCCTCATCTACTTCTTGGTCATCAACACATCGCTTCTGGTGCTGATCGGCCTGGCTGCAGCAGAGTTCTCGCGCCAGAGGCGCATTGAGGAATATGCCGGTCGGGAAGAAACCGTATCTAGTCGGTTGGCGCTGGGCGTCTCCGTGATCCTGCCTTCCTATAACGAGGAGGCGGTGATAGTTACCTCTGTGAAAGCGATGCTCGCGTTGCACTACTCACTTTATGAAATCATCGTTGTCGACGACGGCAGCACCGATGGGATGTTCGACCGCTTACAAAGCGCTTTCGACCTGGTGCCCATACATCTTGAAGTTCCTTCAGACGTGCCAACCAGAGGTGCCGTCGTTGACGTTCATATTCCGAAAGATGGACGCACTCGACTAGTGGTGGTGCGAAAGGAAAACTCCGGCAAATCCGATGCTATTAATGTCGGAATCAACGTGGCTGTCGAACCATTAGTGGTGTTCGTGGATGCGGACTCAATTCTTGATCCAGATTCACTCGTAGTGGTTACCAAGCCGTTCGCCGACGACCCAACTCGGGTTGTTGCCACTGGAGGGGTCATCCGCGCAGCCAATGGGTGCAAGGTCGTTGATGGACGCCTCGTCGAAGTCAACCTTGCCAAGCCCTGGATCGTCCGCATCCAGGTTGTGGAATATTTGCGAGCATTTCTCTTCGGACGAATGGGGTGGTCCCGATTTGGCGCCCTCATCCTGATTAGTGGAGCGTTCGGCATGGTCAGACGCGACGTCCTCGTGGAGGTAGGTGGGCTCAATCCGGACAGTATTGGCGAAGACTTTGAACTCGTAATGCGGATCCACCGTCACATGCTTGAAAAGGGCCGAGACTACCGCGTGCAATTCGTGGCCGAGCCGGTGTCGTGGACAGAAGTGCCGGTGACCGCCAAAGTGCTTCGCAGCCAGCGCAAGAGATGGCACCGAGGTCTGTGGGAGACGTTATGGAAATACCGGGGGATGATGTTCAACCCTCGTTACGGCAAGGTCGGCATGGTGGCGATCCCCTACCATTGGGTCTTTGAGTTGATGGCGCCATTAGTGGAACTCGTCGGCCTCATCCTCGTCTTTCTCGGACTCCCGCTCGGGGTGGTCAATTTGCCATACGCTCTCATGTTCATGGCCGCGGCCTATGGTTACGCGATTCTGGTGACCCTGCTTGCGATGGCCGTCGAAGAGCTCACGTTCCATAAATATACGAGATGGCGCGACTTGGGGGCGATCATCTTGGCCTCGCTTTTGGAAAATGTTGGGTATCGCCAGGCGACGGCGTGGTGGCGTTTGGAAGGATGGTGGGCGAGTCTGCGCGGCAAAAAACAGGTCTGGGGGACAATGACGCGGCAAGGGTTCGACCAAGACCCCCCTATCGTGTCTGCGGTGAGCGCCGATGATTAATCTCCGCCGTCGCTGGTCGGCAGAAGTACAACCGATCGCCGTCCGCTTACGTCGCTTGGTTTACTTAGTGTGGGTATTGATTCTCTTGGTCTGTGCTACGGCTGTTGGAGCTCTCCAGATCCAGGCCAACGAGTCCGATCGGGTGATTGTCACAATTGGCCCGGCCGTTGTCGCCAATGGCCAGGTTCTCCAGGTTATGACAGATGCCGAAACCGGGCTGCGCGGATATGAGATCTCAAATGTGCCCGCGATGCTGGGGCCATACCTTGGTGCCCACAAACGGACGGAAGCAGCACTGGCTTTGCTGCAGCGACAACTCGTATTGGGAACGCACGACGGAACCGATGCCGCGCTGTATCGGCGTCTTCAAGCCAAACAACGCCAAACGGTGGACCAATGGTGGACACATGCGCTGATCGCCGAGAAAGCTATGCGGCAGGGCCAAAGTGCGGGCGCCTTGAAGTCTCGAGTTTTGGCAGGTCGAGTCCTCTTCGATAGTTTCCGTGAGGCAAACGCCGCTCTCGGTAAAACCCTCAGAGTTGACCTGGGGCAGGCTCAGGCAGCTGCAGAGAGGACGTCTGTTGCGGGAACGGCAACGAGCATTGCTGCCACGTTGGCAGCGCTCCTGCTAGCACTTGTGCTCGGGCGCAAGGCCGCTCGTTCGATGAGTCAACCGATCACAGAGTTGCGTGACACCGTCGCCCGTCAACGCCAGGGGGAGCCGGGCGCTCGAGCTCGCGAGGATCAGGGCTTTCTCGAGGCTCGGTCTCTTGCTGCCGACTTCAACGCCCTCTCAGAGCAGAATCTTGTTCTGCAGGAAACCCAAGAACATGCCTTGACCATGCACCAACTCACATTCGAGATCGAGCGTGCAATCCGTACTGCACCAGACACCCAGCATGCATTGGACTTCCTCTGCGCTGCGTTGGGTGAAGGGCTTGGCGCAGACCGAGTCATGACCAACACTGTCGATTCCAACGGCAAGGTCGTGGCTCGAAGCCAATGGCATGTGCCCCACGTGCCCCCAGTGGGGGAGATACCCGAGGAGCTCAGCGCCTTTGTTGCTGGCATTGCTCAGGACCTGTGGCTCTCCTCAAGTCTGGTGACTCGCAATGATGTGCTTGGGCCCGAGGTGCAGTTCCCCCAACAAGCCATAATTTTTCACCGAGAGACGGGCGCGCGTGCAGTCATCATGGTACCGATCGGGCTCGGTGATCGGGTCATCGGAATGATCTACGTCATCATGCTCAACCAGCCAAGGGCGTGGACCGAGTCCGAAGCCAACGTTGTCCAGCAGGTCGCTGCTTTCGTGGCGCGCGTGTTCGTGGAGTCCGAATACCGATTGCAACAGAACGAATACGTCGACCGCTTAGAACGGCTCGACCGCCAGAAAACTGATTTCTTGTCGACGGTGAGTCACGAACTGCGGACGCCACTCACTTCTATCAGCGGCTATCTGGAACTGCTTCAAGATGGAGATGCTGGAGCGCACACAGAGGAAGAACAGCGGATGTTAGAAGTAATAGACCGGAACACGAATCGCCTTCGCGCTTTGATTGAGGATCTATTAGTACTCAATCGGATCGAAAGTGATGGCCAAGGAGTGAGCGGTTCTCGAGTTTCTATGCGCGAGTTAATCACGCATTCCGGCCAAGAGTTGTCCCCCCTCGCTGGGGGTGGCGGAATCGAACTCGCGATCGATGCTGGCCCAGAACAGGCGATTGTTCACGGGGATTCAGGACTCCTCTATCGAGCCGTCGTGAACATCGTCTCTAACGCCATCAAGTTCAGCACTGCTGGAGGAGTTGTCACGATCAGTTGCACTGTGGATCACGAATCTCACCGAGTGCTCTTCACTTGTGAGGACCGTGGAATCGGCATCCCGATCGAGGATCAAGATCATCTCTTCACGCGGTTTTACCGCGCGAGCAATGCACAGGACCAGGCGATCCCTGGAACTGGTCTTGGCCTATCAATAGTCAAGCAGATCGTCGAAGACCACGGCGGTGAACTGCGATTGAGCTCGGTGGAGGGTGAGGGCACGACCATAGTGATGGATCTACCGTTGTCCCCGAGTGACGAAAAACTCTGGACGTGATTAATTAGAACGGGACCTCTGACCACGAGATACCTTGATCGTGTGTCATTAAAAATATGGAAGTTCGAGTCCCGGCAGTAGTTGCGTGTCCTATGACCGCAAACCCTTGCGTCGGAGTGGTGAATCCTAAGTCGTGAATTGGTGCGCCGCCGAAAGTTGAGTCGGAAATTGCTGTTGTCCAAGTAGTTCCGGAGTCGATACTCACATATAGAAATGTGGCGCCAGATGACGCTCCTACCGCGATTGTCTTTCCGTCCGGTGATGCAATCGCTTCCAAGATTCCGCCAAGAGGCGGCCTTGCAATTGCCGGGCTGGTCGTCTTGAGATCACCAGATTTAACTACTGTCTTTTCTTGGCTTCCTGCACCCGCACTGCCTCCGCATCCTAAAATGAGTTGTGGAGTGCTCGAGGCCAAAGCCGGAGTGGCAAGTGCGACTAATGGATTCGCGGACAGTCCACCCGGACAGCGGGCTTTGATTCGGGTCCAGGTCGTGGTTCCAGTTGCTTGGTAGTAAAGGGTGCCAATTTGGGCACTTATTGGGGTTAGAACCGATCCGTGATTATTTGCGGCGAGTACTGCCCCATATGGGTTCGCTGAAATTTGAGTGGGTGTCCCGGTGGGGAACACGGATTTGCTCTTGACAAAGATGCCTCGAGTGGCTCGTGAAATGAATAAGTAGTTAGGACTAGGACTAACGTTTGGATTGCCTGCGATCAGGTAGGTGTCATTGCCATCAGTCTCGAGTGACATCACTTGGTATCCAGTTGCGATTCCAAGAAGAATAATTTTACGCCAGGTTGTTCCTCCATCGTGTGTTGCATACAGATCCGGTCCAAAAAGATATCCGTCGTTGATAGTGAGGAAACGGATTTTCGAAACAGAGTCGGTGGATGACTTTGGATCTCCAGGTCGTGTTAGGGAAGCATTTGGTGCGGGGATCGAAGTCCACGTTGTTCCGCCATCTTGGGTTCGCGCAATCGTGAGGCACGGGCCCGGAGGGCAGTTCGCAATTCCAAGCACAAAGCCGGTTTGTGAAGATACGAAAGAAGCCGACTCTGGTTGAAACCCCGATGGCAGGGCAGAGGCTACTTTGGTCGCTATCGTCGATTTTGGATTCGTTGTTGAGAATCCCAAGGTGATGGCAATAGGCGCTGCGACAAGGACAACCAAGCCTGCCACGATCGACCAGATAATTATCCTGCTCCGCTTTGTCATGGGATCCCTTCCTCCACGCTTGAAGATTATCGCAGGCTCAACTAAGACACTGCCTTTGAGGTGGGCTCTCGAGTGCGCACCGGGTAGTCTTAATCCTTCTAGTCAAACAAGGAGCATCGTGTCTGAGAATTTCACTACCAGCCAAACCGGAACTCCAGTCGCCAGTGATTCGCATTCACTCACAACCGGTCCCAACGGAGTCATTGCACTGCACGATAGATACCTTGTCGAGAAGCTTGCCCAGTTCAATCGTGAGCGGATCCCGGAGCGCATTGTGCACGCTAAGGGTGGCGGTGCTTTTGGCGAATTCGTAGTCACTGAAGATGTTTCTCGTTTCACGCGTGCTGCCGTTTTCCAACCAGGAACGAAGACCGAGACTCTGCAACGTTTCTCGAGCGTGGCTGGCGAACAAGGCTCTCCTGATACCTGGCGCGATGTACGTGGATTCTCGGTTAAGTTCTACACAACTGATGGAAATTACGACATCGTGGGAAACAACACTCCCGTGTTCTTTATTCGTGATGGGATCAAATTCCCAGATTTCATACATTCGCAGAAGCGACTCCCAGGTTCGGGTCTGCGTAACCCCGATATGCAGTGGGACTTCTGGACCCTGTCGCCGGAGTCGGCGCACCAGGTGACCTATCTCATGGGGGATCGTGGACTACCCAAGTCCTGGCGTGAGATGAATGGATTCGGGTCACACACCTATCAGTGGATTAACGCAGCGGGCGAAAAGTTCTGGGTTAAATATCACTTCCACTCTAATCAAGGCGACCACTACCTCGACCCAAATCACGCTCAAGATATAGCTGGTGCCGATGCCGATTATTACCGGCGTGACCTTTACGAGTCGATTGCGGCTGAGAGATTCCCGTCATGGGATGTGTTCGTTCAGGTGATGCCTTACGAGGCGGCTAAGACTTACCGCTTTAACCCGTTCGACGTAACCAAGGTTTGGCCGCACGCGGATTTCCCACTGGTCAAAGTTGGTACCCATACTTTGAACCGGAACCCAGAAAATTTCTTCGCTCAGATTGAACAAGCGGCGTTCTCGCCGGCCAACACGGTGCCCGGTATCGGGATTAGTCCAGATAAAATGTTGATGGCTCGGGTTTTCTCGTACCCGGACGCTCAGCGTTACCGCGTTGGTGCCAACTACAACGAGATTCCGGTAAATGCTCCACATGCGGCCGCGGTCCATAGTTACACGCAGGATGGTGCGGGACGCCATGGGTTCAAGCCGGCCTCAGCTCCTGACTACGCGCCAAATTCCTTTGGTGGACCCATTGCCGATCCAGATCGCGTTGCCGAGGGTGGCTGGGAGAATGACGGCGAACTCATTCGTGCGGCCGCAACCTTGCACTCGGAAGATTCTGACTTCGGCCAGGCAGGCACGCTCTACCGTGAAGTATTTGATGAGGCGGGGAAGGCCCGTTTCCTTGAAACCCTTACAGGACAGGCAAACTCGCTGACGGTACCGGTGGTCAAGGAGCACTTCTTCGAATACTGGACGAATGTTGACTCCGGTCTTGGAGCCAAGTTGCGCTCTGCGGTGGCGAATTCGTAATCAAGGAATGGGCTAAATGCGTGAGGCCTTAGAGTGAGCCCATGGGGGCCACCAAGAATTCTGCAATCGCACCGGTAGCCAATCGATTAGTTCGACGCCGCGAAGACGCTCTTGCTCGCAAGCAGGTTAGAGAGTCTTTAGTGTCGGTCGCCGGGTTGATTGGGCAACCAGTTCGAGATGAGGGTGGTCGTGATATTGGGCGACTCGTTGACATCCTCGTGCGACATGGGGATGCAACTTATCCGCCGGTCTCGGGATTGATCGTCAAAGTTGGCCCCCGGAGTTCCTATATCGATGGCTCCCAAATTGCGACTTTGACGCAGGATGAAATCCGCCTTTCCTCGACCAAAATCAATCTCGAAGAGTTCACAAGGCGCGATGGAGAGTCCCTTCTTGACGCTGATGTGATCGACCACCAAATCGTCGATGTCGATGGCATGCGAGTCGTCCGTTCTTCGGATCTTTATTTAGCTCAAATGGATCGCGCGATCCGTGTGGTCGGCGTGGACGTCTCCTTTGTGTCTTTTCTACGACGGATATTTCCCGGTGCCTTGCGCCGACGCCCAACTCCAGATCGAGTTTTGGATTGGGCGGCGGTTGCTTCCTTGGCAGATGGAGAAGGTCCCGTACGCACTGCGCAGTCACGTTCAGTTTTGGGCCAGATGCGGCCGGCCGACCTTGCGGACTTGATTGAAGATTTGCACGGCCGCGAACAAGAAGTTCTCATCGATCTGTTAGCGCCAGAGATCGCCGCCGACGCCCTCGAGGAGATGGAGCCGCAAGAGCTTTTGGGTCTCATGCGGGGTCTTTCAGCCGAGAAAGCTGCGCAACTGCTTGAGCACATGGAACCTGATGAGAGCGCCGAAGTGCTACGCGATCTGGGCGAGGAACACCGCGAAAGCGTGTTGGCGGCGATGTCGGATGAGAACTCCAAGCCGCTGCGTGAATTGATTGGATTCGCCGACAACCGCGCCGGCGGAATCATGACGACCCAAATGGTCATCGTTCATGAAAGTCAGACCGCGGCCCAAGCACTTGCGTTGTTGGTCGAACGGAAGGCTTTCGGGGCCACCGATGGTGTCGTTGTTGTCGATGACTCTGGATGCCTACTTGATCACGTGCAGATACTGGAATTGGTCGCCGCCAAGGGTGATGCTCCGATGAGTCAAGTGATCGGACCTCCTTGGCCAACTTCGGTTTTAATCGACACACCTTTTGAGGAAGTCATCAAAGAATTCACGAACAACCGAGGCTCATCAATCGTGGTCGTCGATGAGGAGAACAAACCAGTTGGTCACAT
>JANXYY010000046.1 GCA_025355805.1 Actinomycetes bacterium | reverse complement strand
CCTACCCGGAAGAAGAAGCTCTGTACAAAGAACGTTCACCTCTAACCCATGCCGAACGCCTTTCCTCACCACTTATCATCTTCCAAGGTTTAGACGATAAAATTGTTCCACCAGACCAGTCTGAAGCTTTCCGCGACGTGTGTGCACGTAAAGGCATTAAACATGAGTACCTAACTTTTGAAGGAGAAGGGCATGGTTTTCAGAAGGCTTCATCCATCATTGCCTGCGCTGAAGCGGAGCTGAAGTTTTACGGCGAAGTATTAGGTTTTCAACCGACCTACTAAATAGGCTGAGCTGCCAAGAATCGAACCTCTGGGCGGACAGTCAGCGGCCGCACCTGTAGGGGTATCGGCAGTGCAGCCCGCCTATTTTTTGCCCCCATTTTTTTATAGTGATGGCGCATTATTCGAAATGTTCGATTGCGCTCGACCTGGGCATCCGATCAAACCCGCTTTGCGCACTTGAAGCGCCTAGCCCGAGACCGATCCAGTTGGCACCTAAGGCCTACACTCGGTTGGGGTGTATACATGAATCCATTCCAGGAGGTGCCACTCGGCGTGATCAAAATCTTCCGTGTCAACCCTGACACCCGAGCGTCGGGGAAGGCCTATCTCGTTGAGCGACTCTGGCCCCGCCGTGACGGCGAAGTTGACGGTTGGCTGAAATACATTGCACCCAGCACCAAACTCGATTGGCACCCAGAGCCCTGTCAACCGCTGCGAGACTATCTTCGCGCGCGCACGACTGCGAAGGGAAACGGCTGAAAATGCAAAAGTTGTCGCTCGAAGCACTCGCCCGTGAGCATCTAGAGCGTGCTCGGCAACTTAGTGCCGGCCGCAGCTCAGAGACCATCCATGGCGGGCACGAGCACGCGCTTCGCCAGACCTTGGTCGCACTTATCGCCGGAACTACCATGGCCGAACATGAAAACCCCGGCGAAGCGACGGTGCACATCTTGTCCGGCCGCGTACGCCTTGGCGCCGGTAAAGATTCGTGGGAGGGCCGCACCGGAGACTTCATCATCGTCCCACCCGCGCGCCATGACTTGTACGCAATTGAGGACGCCGTGGTACTGCTAACAGTCGTCAAACAGTTGTGATGCTGACCTCGTGGACACTCGACGCCTTCTAAGATTGCGATATGGCTACTCAGGAACATCCAGGGGTGCTGCGGGTGCAGCGGGTACTTGACCACCATGGAACCGATCCACAAATTGCTCACCTTGATGAGACTGCCCACACGGCATCGGATGCCGCTAACGCACTTGGCATTGAAGTCGGGCAAGTAGCGTCTTCGATTGTTTTTCGCCTACCTGACGATTTGCCACTCTTGGTCATAACCTCTGGACGGCACCGTGTTGATACGACGCTGGTTGCCAATTCCCTTCACATCGAAAAGTTACTACGCGCGGATGCTGACTTCGTGCGCAAATGGTCAGGCTTTGCAATCGGCGGCGTAAGCCCACTTGCCTGGACGTCGCCCAATGTGGAGATCGTTATTGATATCGCTCTGGCAGATTACGACGTCATCTGGGCATCTGCTGGGCACCCACATGCGGTCTTTCCAACGACGTACGATCAATTGGTCGCGATAACTGGCGCCACACCCCTAGTCGTGGGAATTTAGCTGGGGATCTTGCCCCCGAGCATTTTCCAGAGCCATTTATGAAAGCGAGTAGGCTTAATAGTCGGTTTGTTCTCTGAATTAAATTCGCTAATGGTTCGACGTGCTTTATCCGCGTGCTCTTGCAACACAAGAATTCGAACTCTTCCTGGTTGTAGAGCAAGGTTCATTCCACCCTCGTCATCAGCTGAAATGAAGGCGCTCACGCCACTACTTTTCAACCGACCAACAATCAATTCAGCTTCGATTCGGGATCCGACAACCATTAACACTTGTAAACTGTTAACCATGGTCAAAGGATAGGCCAGTCGACGATGTCGCTGAAAAAAAGTGCCTTGCGAAGTCGCTGGAAGAAATGGGTTACTCAATATTTTAGTGAACGCCAGCAATAATTCATGGTGGCAAAATGCTTTGTCACTCATCGGACGATTCTCGCTCCGTTAAATCAAACACCGACGATGGACTCAGGAGGCGAGCCCGTTTGCCTCCCGTTATAATTCGTGATCATGCAGCTCTCATATGTTCGCGAAGGCTCGGGCACACCTCTAGTTTTGATTCACGGTCTGGGTTCCGCTGCTACCGCTTGGCGGACGATCACACCTGCCTTAGCTAAGGAATTCGACGTAATCGCCTTCGACCTGCCAGGTCATGGGCAAACGAAATTTCGTGACAACCTTCCGATGGATCCGCACTCACTGGCTGCCCTAGTTGTCAGCAATCTAGATTCGCTAGGAATCACGAACTTCGATTTGGTCGGCAATTCACTCGGCGGTTGGATCGCCCTTGAAATTGCCGCCACATTCCCGGATCGCGTCAATTCAGTAACTGCGTTGGCGCCGGCCGGTCTCTGGCATCACCCGTTTACCGAAATCAATAAGCGGACAACTCTGATCCACTATTTGGCGGTGCTGACTGTTCCTGTTCAACCGATTTTGCTTAAACGAACCTGGTCCAAGGGCATTGCCTTCGGCAGGACGTCACCCCGTTGGGTTTCACTGCCTTTTGAAGTCTGCCTTGATGCCGCCCGCGCCATGGGCCGCTCGCGTGGCTACTTCCCCGCCTGGGAAGCCACCTTGAACCATCGTTTCGAATCTCAGGTGGAACCCAGGATCCCGGTCACCGTGGTATTTGGTGACAGCGATAACACGCTTCCCGCCGCCACTTGTCAGGCTCGAGACCTCGCTCCGGCCCATTCGAAATGGGTGATTTTTAAGCAGACCGGGCACGCGCCGATGTGGGATGAGCCAAGTTTGGTGGTCGATTTGATCAGAGCGACCATAAAGTAGGGAAGGATGACGGGGTGACCCTTCGCGTCTACCAAGGCTGGGCCCGCCATGCGGAGCGCCCCTCTCGTCGTTACCTAGGCTGGCTAACCTGGCTCGCCCTGATTGCGACGACGCTTTCACAGTTTTTATTTCCAGCCATGACCGGCGTGAACCAACACTTGCTCTTAGCGATCGGCGTTTACGCAGCCGCAGCGCTGGCTTTATTTCACTCCCTCAGAGAGTTTGGCTCAAAATACTGCGTGCTGCTTGGACTCACCTCGCTACTGTTCGGTTTCATCGTCTTTGAATTCAGCGCCCGAACCTCTTGGCCGTTCGGACATGTAATTTACGCTCCCGCTCTCGGAGCCAAAATCGATGGGGCGCCGATCGTCCTTGCCTTCGCAATTTTGGCCGGCGCATACCCAATGCTTTTGCTTGCGCGTCGCTTAACCACCCGCGCCACCGCGTTTATTGGCGGATTAGGGTTCCTGGCCTGGGACCTGCTTCTGGATCCAGTGCTAAATCAAAATGGGTATTGGCGTTGGGATCAAAACGTGACGAGGACCCCCGGAATCCCCGGAACACCACTGTCGAACACGGCTGGAATGTTGCTGGTTGGGATTGCACTTATTCAGATTTTGCATTGGTTGCTGCCGAGGGAACGGGATCGGTCAAGAAGAACCGTCGCGAGTGGCCCCATCGATTTGCTATTGCTAGGTGGTCTTGCGGCTGGAATCTTCAATAATATCTATCTCAACCACACAAGTGTGGCGTTGGTCGCCGGAACACTTTTCATCATCGTTCTGGCACCATATTCAGTCACGAAGTGGTTAGCCCGCGCCTAGCGGCATACGGTGCGGCTACGGTGGTCTAGTGTCACTAGCTAACGGCGCACCGTCATTTGCCGAACTCCGAACCGGTATCGAATTAGCGCTCTCAGGATTTCTGGCCGACCAACGCACCCAGCTTGCCGAGATTGGAACTGAATTAGATCCCGTCTCAACCAGCCTTACCGACTATGTATTGAATGGCGGCAAACGATTACGTCCGCTTTTTGCATACTGGGGCTTCCGAGGTGCTGGCGGTAAAGCAGATGCGGCGATTATTCGAGCCTGCGCTTCGCTTGAACTTATCCAAGCCTGCGCCCTCATCCATGACGATGTTATGGATGGATCAGATACCCGACGAGGCTTCCCAGCAATTCATAAAAGATTCGCAACTTTACATAGAGACCAGGGGCTGTCAGGTGCATCTGAGAGTTTCGGCATTTCCGCAGCAATCCTCTTGGGTGATCTCGCCCTCGTCTGGGCAGACAAGATGTTTCACACCTCGACGATTGAATCGGATGCGCTGGTTCGTGCTCTCCCAGTATTGGATGAAATGCGTACCGAGATCATGGCTGGCCAATATCTCGATGTTTTAGAACAAGCCCTCGCTTCGCAAAGCGTCGAACGATCTCTTCGAGTCGCTCGACTTAAATCGGCGAAGTACACCGTTGAACGCCCACTGCACCTTGGCGCGGCCCTCGCGGGGGCAGATGCGCCACTGTTTAACTCTTACTCACGCTATGGAATGCCACTAGGGGAAGCCTTCCAGCTTCGCGATGACATCCTCGGCGTTTTTGGTGACCCTGAAGAAACCGGCAAGCCGGCTGGCGATGATTTACGCGAAGGCAAGCGAACGGTTTTAATCGCCGCCGCACTCGAACGAGCAAACGGAACTCAAGCTGCCTTTATTGAACAGCATTTGGGTCGCTCAACTCTCGGCATTAGCGATGTAATTAACATGCGAGAAATTATTATGGAGACCGGTGCGGTCGGCGTTGTAGAAACGATGATCGAAGGCGGATTAGCGAGTGCGCTTAACGCTCTCGAGGACTCGTCGATCGAGCCCACCGCACGCGAACGTCTCGCCGAATTAGCGTTGGCCGCCACTCGCCGACGACTGTAACTCCATTTAATTGAGCCGAGCCCTCAACGTGGCTGCGGCCCGCTCCGGATCATCTGCCTCTGTGATAGCGCGCACCACGACGATCCGCTTTGCGCCCGTCGAGAGGACCTGATCCAGATTATTTTCATCAATACCACCGATGGCAAACCATGGTTTGGTAGGTGCCAATTCTGCAACCTGTTTTACCAAGGAAAGTCCAGGTGCTGGTCGCCCTGGTTTAGTTGGTGTCGGCCAACAAGGGCCAACCGCAAAGTAATTGACATCCTGGTCGGCCAATTCGACCATCGCTTCTTCGATGCTGTGACTCGAACGACCAACCAAAGTTGTTCGCGTCACGATCCGTCGAACGTCACTTGCTCCCAAATCGTCCTGCCCTACATGAATTATCGGAGCACCGGCAATAGCCGCGATATCGGCCCGATCATTTACCGCCCATAACGCATTGTGACGTCCAGCCACTTCGGATAACACCTCGAGAACCTGCAACTCAGTAACGACGTCGATATTTTTATCGCGCAATTGAATGATGTCTACTCCACCGCGATAAGCCGCTTCGATAAAAGTTTTGAAATCTCCACGTTCTTGACGCGCATCTGTACACAAATATAGGTAGGCATTGGAGAGGCGATCGATATCGGCGGACATAAGTTATAAAGCTAGGGCTTGCGCTCGGCGTTTTACCTCAGTACCCCGGTTTTCGCGAAGTGCTTGGATCGGCGAACCAGGGAGAGATTCATCGAACGTGAAGAGCCACCGGATTGCTTCTAAAGTTGAATAGCCGGAATCCGAAAGCACAGTCAGCGTGCCACCTAGATGCTTGACAACCTGACCATCGAGAATGAACAGCGTCGGAATGGAGTTCACACTTCGCTCGCCACGCCTGATCGCGACCACATCGCCGTCGGAGAGCAACTGGCGAACGCGATTGATTTCAAGCCCAAGTGCGTCGGCGGCTTCGCTCAGGTTCAGCCAATCCATAACAAGGGTCTCTACTTCAAGCAAAATCGAATCGGCATCATTATTCACATCGCACACCTTGCCAGGTGCAACGGGCTCGCATCCAATCGAGGGCAGTTCTATAGTGGAAGCGACACGGGAGCCCACCCTGGGCTGAGAGGCAAGAACTTCTTGCGACCGTAAGACCTGATCCGGGTAATTCCGGCGTAGGGAGGATTTTCGTGATGGTAGCAAAATGAAGGTCGTAATCGTTGGCGGTGGTCTAGCCGGCCTGGTTACCGCTTGGCGACTTGGTCAGACCGGTTGTGATGTAACGGTTATTGATCCAGCTCCAGGAACCGGGGCATCTAGCGTGGCTGGTGGCATGCTAGCTCCGGTAAGCGAGGCTTGGTTTGGTGAAGAAGACCGACTCGCCCTCGACTTGGCTTCGCACTCGCTCTGGCGACAATTTGCGAACGAACTTGAAGCCGATAGTGGCCTAGAGATTGGTTTCAAAACCGAGGGAACCATCCAGTTTGCCTTCAACCAAGATGATCTTCGAGATCTGGCACGCACTCGAGAATTTCAACTCTCACTCGGCTTGGATGCCGTCGAGCTATCAGGGGCTGAGGTGCGGGTACTTGAACCTTTTCTATCCCCAAATGTATTGGGCGCTTCCCTAGTCAAAAGTGACCACTCAGTCGATAACCGTGCCCTGGTAATTGCCTTGATCACCGCCTGTGAGGCAAGGGGTGTCGAGTTCATAAGGGAAAAAGCGATCAGCATCGAATTTGAGACCATATCCGATGACTCAAATGTTCGTGCTGTCACTACCGAGATGCAACTCATTCCAGCGAGTCAGGTCGTCATTGCTGCCGGAGCTTGGTCCTCGCAGATAGTCGGTGCAGAATCACTTGATGTTAGGCCGATTATGGGTGAAGTGATTCGAGTGGCACCGAGGAGTGGCGCTGCTGCGACCATTACTCACACGATCAGAGGCACGGTCCGCGGATTCCCGGTCTACCTCGTGCCCAGAGCAAAAGGTGAAATAGTTATTGGAGCCACGCAGCTAGAAACGGGTTTTGATATCCAACCAACCGCCGGGGGTATCTTCCAGTTACTCCGCGATGCACGCGAGGTGTTTCCATATCTATCTGAAATGCGAATAGTGGAGATTATGGCGGGACTGCGCCCGGGATCACCCGATAATGCGCCGCTCTTGGGGCCGATCGCTAATCATGGCGGTCTATACGCGGCAACTGGTCACTATCGAAATGGAGTTTTACTGACCCCCGCGACGGGTGATGTCATGCTGGCTTATTTAACCGGTGGCACCGTCCCTGAATACGCGAGGGCCTTCACACCCGAGCGTTTTACTTCGTTGAGCGGGGCGCGCGGATGATCGTCATCCTGAATGGCTTTGAACATGAAGTCGCACCGAACACCAATTTGGCTGACTTGGTAGCAAAAGTGAGTAGGGCCGAAACTGGAATTGCAGTGGCGGTCAATGACGAAGTTGTGCCGCGTCACGCGTGGAGTGCTACGCCGCTCAGTTCGGGCGCGCGCATCGAAGTTCTAACGGCGGTGCAGGGTGGTTGATGAATTCGCACTTGGCGGCGATGTTTGGTCGTCTCGATTGATCATGGGTACTGGCGGCGTGCCCAGTTTGACGATTCTGCGCGACGCTCTGATCGCAAGTGGCACCCAAATCACGACCATCGCAATGCGTCGAGTCAATGCCAGTACGTCGGGATCCATTTTTGATCTACTAAAAGAACTCCACATTGCACCGCTTCCAAACACTGCCGGATGTTACACCGCAGGCGAAGCAGTCTTGACCGCTCAATTGGCTCGTGAAGCGCTAGGTACTGATTGGATAAAACTTGAGGTAATCGCCGATGATTTCACTTTGATGCCAGATCCGATCGAAACGATTGCTGCCGCTACCCGTCTGGTGACCGAAGGGTTCGTCGTTCTCGCCTATACCAATGATGATCCAGTATTGGCGAGCAAACTTGAAGCGATCGGCTGTGCCGCGGTCATGCCACTTGGAGCACCGATCGGTTCCGGACTCGGAATACGTAATCCGCACAACATCGAATTGATGCGAGAACGGATCGCTGCGCCGATCATTCTCGATGCCGGAATTGGCACCGCAAGTGACGCCACCTTTGCGATGGAATTGGGGTGCGATGGTGTTCTTTTAGCCAGCGCCGTCACCCGCGCAGAGCAGCCGCAGCTGATGGCTGAGGCGATGAAGCATGCAGTTCTCGCGGGGAGGAAAGCGTATCTAGCCGGTCGTATCCCCAAACGTTGGCACGCGAACGCCTCTTCACCCGGGCGGGAAACATCTCGATTATCGAAAGAAATGCCAATTGATTCAGTAAACGCGCAGGAAGCGCACCGCGAGTCCCCGCTCTTCTAATCACGACGCGATCTAAGATTTTTAACGTGTCTGACTTAACCGGCGAGCTTCTAGATGGTCGTTACGAAATTGGTGCGATCCTCGCCCGCGGCGGAATGGCCACCGTATATTCCGCTCTAGACACCAGATTAGATCGTCTGGTCGCGGTGAAAGTCATGCACCCACACTTGGCAAATGATGATGATTTTGTTGAACGGTTTATCCGAGAGGCTAAAGCCGCTGCCTCTCTCAGTCACCCAAACGTCGTTGCCGTCCACGATCAGGGCTGGAATCAAGGAGGACCGCCGGCTGTATTCCTGGTCATGGAATATGTAGAGGGTCCGACTTTGCGCGATGTGATTCGCGACCGCTCACCATTAAGTCTCAATGAGACTCTCGTGATCGCCGAAGCCATCTTGAGTGCCTTGGGAGCCGCACACCGAGCCGGAATTGTGCATCGTGATGTGAAACCTGAAAACGTCATCATCGCAAATGATGGTCGCATCAAGGTCGCGGATTTTGGGCTGGCTCGCGCACTTTCTAGCATGGCCACGATTACTGCCGATGCGGGAACTCTCTTAGGAACCGTGGCATATCTTTCGCCAGAACAAGTTCAACGTGGAATTGCCGACGCACGGAGCGATATTTACGCCGTCGGAATCATTCTGTTCGAAATGCTCGTTGGCTCACAACCCTTCGTGGGTGAGAACCCAATCCAAGTCGCTTATCGACATGTCCACGAAAAAGTGCCTGCGCCCTCCTCGCTAATAGCTGGAATTCCAGCGTCCATCGACGCGTTGGTGGCTCACGCCACTGCTGCAGATCCTGATCAACGCCCAAAAAATGCCAACGATTTCTTGCGCGAAGTAGAGAGCGCACATTCAGGGTTGGATCCTCAAGATCCCATCCACCAAGAGAAAGAGCAGCCCGTAATCATGGCAAAAAAAGTTGAACGTAGTCCCGTGCGCCCGGTGGCGCGTAAGGCTTCGGGAAAACCAAATCGCAAGGCCAGACGTACGCTGTTCATCCTGGCAGCTCTCATCCTTGGCGCACTGTTTTGGTATCTTTCACTCGGCCCGGGAGCAGGCGTCAGCGTCCCATCACTAGTTGGTTTGAGCAGTCAAGATGCACAGGCGAGTGTGACAAAAGTTGGTTTGAAGATGGTAATTGCTTCTCAGACCTTCAGTGAAGACATCCCTGCCAACCGAGTTCTCAGTAGCAATCCCGCCGGCGGCGGTCGGATCAGCGACGGGGGAACCGTAACGGTTGAACTTTCAAAAGGTCCTGAAAGATACATCGTTCCATCATTGGCCTCGCTCTCGGTCGCTGAGGCCACTAGTTTGCTCACGCCTCTGCACATGACTATGGACAGTCAAAATCAGGTGTTTAGTGACACGATTCCCCGTGGCTACATAATCTCCACGAAACCAATAGCCGGCGCAAAGGTAACCAGAGACACTCAAATTATCGCGACCGTGAGCAAGGGAATCGCACCCGTGCCACTGGCGAGTTATGTCGGAAAAAGCAGCGATCAAGCATTGACGGAGTTGACGGCGGCCGGACTCAAACCCGTATCAAAAATGGCTTACAGCGACACCGTGGCAGCTGGCATAGTCATTTCACAATCGCCAACGGGCGGCGGCAACGTTGGTAAGGGCACGGTCGTTAAGCTCGTTGTCTCCCAAGGGCCGAGAACAATTGTTGTGCCAAACGTCGTGGGGCAAACTGCTGCGGAAGCAAGTAAGGCGATTGAAGATGCCGGATTCACCTTCATCATCAATAAGTTGTCGACCCGGGGTAATGGGCGGGTGGTCGGCCAAACTCCGGCCGCTGGCACCCGGGCAAGAGCCGGCAGCATGGTGATCTTGGACGTGTACTAGCCATGAGTACTGAGCCACTAGCTCGCGTAGGCGCCCACGTTCCGGCTAGTCGCGCCTTCGCATACGCCGAGCAAATTCAAGCAGAGACGATTCAAATATTCGTTTCAAATCCGCGGGGATGGGCAGCGCCAGTCGTTGATCGAGCCATTGATGAAAAATTCAAAGAGCAGGCACTCACCAATGATTTGGTGACCTGGGTGCATGCTCCCTATCTCATCAACTTTGGATCGCCTACGACTCAAACTTACGAGAAATCACTGGCGTCAATCGCCTACGCTCTTGAGCGAGCCGAAAGTATTGGCGCACGGGGTGTAGTTGTTCATACGGGATCTGCTGTTGATTCTGGGTATGTCGAGAGCGCATGGACGCAGATTCACGAAGGGCTGCTCCCCATCTTGGATTCGCTGCCGGATTCCGCGCCGTATCTTCTACTTGAACCCACGGCTGGTCAGGGTCAATCACTGTGCAAACGACTCGATGACTTGGCGTATTACTTCGCTGCATTAGAAAGCCATCCGAAAGTCGGCATCTGTTTGGATACTTGTCACGCATTTGCGGCAGGTCACGATTTAACTGCACCAGGTGGCGTAAAGGAGACACTCGATCTACTAGTTGATGTGGTGGGGAAAGACAGGCTCCGACTCATTCATGCCAATGATTCAAAAGATGTTTGTGGCGCATTAAAAGATAGACATGCAAACCTCGGAGCGGGTGAAATTGGAATCGAGCCATTTGCGGACCTATTTCGTCATGCAGCCGTCGCTGGTGTTCCCCTCATCCTCGAAACTCCAGGATCTGAAACTGAGCATGGCAGCGAGGTCGCTCTTCTAAAAGAACTTCGCGGTCGAGGTCGATAGAGTTGCTCGGTGCTAACTGAAAGATTTCGTCGTTCTACTTCCGCAGCGACGATTGCTTTAGTTGGCGTTACCCTCGTATGGGGTTCGACGTTCGTGGTAATGAAAGCGGCAATAGCTCGTCAACCCGAGGCCGATTTCTTGGCGACCAGATTTACCCTCGCAACCGTCTGCATGATTCTCGTCAGGCCCCAAGTGTTACGACGGTTGAACAAGCGCATTATTTTTCATGGATCACTTCTGGGCCTAGCCCTGGGCCTCGGCTATATCTCTCAAATTTACGGGCTACGCGTAACGTCCGCGGCAGTAAGTGGATTCATTACCGGAATGTTCGTTGTTTTCACTCCCCTAATCGGTGCAGTGATTCTCCGTCGTAGGGTCGACGGGTGGACCTGGTTGGCGGTCGCGCTGGCCACAATTGGTCTAGCGCTGCTTTCTCTGCATGGCTTTTCAGTGGGTCGGGGAGAGACTCTTACACTCCTATGCGCGCTTGGATTCGCACTCCATATTGTCGGCTTAGGTGAGTGGAGTGCATTACACGATTCGTATTTAATTGCAATTATTCAATTGGCGATGGTGTCCGTCCTCTGTTGGATTGTGGCTCTGAGCCATGGCTACCACGCTCCACCTGACCATAGGGTTTGGGGTGCAGTTATTCTGACCGCAATCTTTGCTACTGCAATTGCCTTTCTGATACAAACGTGGGCGCAATCCTTAATGGCACCCACGCGGGCAGCAGTGATCATGACGATGGAGCCGGTCTTTGCCGGTTTTTTTGCGGTTCTACTCGGTGGCGAACGTCTCACGGCCAAAATTATTCTTGGCGGCGGCTTCGTGATTGCCGCGATGTATTTAGTCGAACTAGGACCTAAATCCACACTGCCCGTCGTACCGCATTTGGAATCTTAAGGTAGACCAATGGCAGAATGGCGCTTATGACTCTCGTTGATCTTCGTTCTGACACGCTCACCAAACCATCGTCGGCTATGCGTGAAGCAATGGCGCATGCTGAAGTTGGCGATGACGTCTATGGAGAAGATCCCACTGTTAACTCACTTGAGAGTCGAGTTGCGGCACTTCTGGGTCATGAGGCTGGTTTATTCACACCCACTGGGTCATTGGCAAACCAATTGGGAATGCGCCTCTTGGTAAACCCAGGTGAAGAGATTCTTGCAGACTACGATGCTCATGTCGTGCGAGCCGAACTTGGCGCAGCGGCAACTTTCAGTGGAATCACATCCCGGACTTGGCAAAGCAAGAACGGTATTTTTGATATTGATGTCGTTCTTAATTTGGCCAGACCAAACGCGGGACCACATCTGGTTTCAACCGTGGCCATCGCCATTGAAAATACGCATAATTTTGGTGGTGGAACCATTCAGTCTCTTGACTCCATTGCGAAACTTCGCGTCGCAACCCTTCCACTTGGAATCTCGTTGCATCTTGACGGCGCCAGGCTTTGGAATGCCCATGTAGCGACCGGTGTTCCGCTCGCCGAATATGGGGCACACTTCGACACTGTCAGCGTGTGCTTGTCAAAAGGCTTAGGTGCACCTATTGGCTCACTCCTCGTTTCTTCAAAAGCACGGATCGCAAATGCTCGAGTTTGGAGAAAGCGTTATGGCTCCGGAATGCGTCAGGTGGGAATTCTAGCGGCTGCTGGTCATTACGCGTTAGACCATAATGTTGATCGCCTCGTTGAGGATCATCGGCGTGCCCGAGAAATTGCCACCGCAATCGCAAAGGTTTCTCCCTCGATAATCGATCTCGAGTCAGTCATGACAAACATCATCGTTCTAAACATGGGTTCACACAGTCTCGATTCGCCGACACTTGCAGCAAAGGCCAAAGAAAAAGGCTTGATAATTGGGTCTCTTGGTCCACAAACCGTTCGCCTCATCACTCACCTTGATATTAATGACGACGATGCGGCATTCGCTATAAGCGTTTTAACTGACCTACTGCGTTAGAGCGCGCCTTCGTGCTTCAGTAACCAAACCTTGGTCGGTAGTCCGAAGCCGTAGCCGCCAAGCGAGCCATCGCTTCGAACGATCCGATGGCAAGGAACAATTGGCGCGATCAGATTACGAGCACAGGCGCTACCAGCAGCGCGGACCGCGGCTGGCGACCCCGAATTCGCAGCCAGTTCGGCGTATGAAATCGTTTTCCCTGGCTTGATCTTGCGCATCGCACGCCAGGTGCTTTGACTAAATGAGCCACCAGGTTGCCGTACTTTAATTTCGTCGATCGCACGTAAATCACCGTCGAAGTAACGCTGAACTTCTTCGGTAACCCCAGTTATGGATTTTACTTTTCGAAATCCTCGTTCAAGCTGATCAGCGCTCACCCGGACTTGAAGTGTCGGTGCATCGCAAAAAGCTGCTGCTACCAATGTCGAACCGTCGCTAATTAGTGAAAGTACGCCCACCGGTGTTTTCATCGAGTTGACCTCAAGCGGCGCCTGCATGGGTACAGATTAACGGTCGCGAAGCATTTCGGCGACTAAAAATGCCAGTTCTAATGACTGTGTGTGGTTCAAGCGTGGGTCGCAGAAAGATTCGTATCGAGAGGCTAAATCTTCATGGGAAATCTCTTCACCACCGCCGACACACTCGGTCACGTCATCCCCCGTCAGCTCGATATGGATCCCACCAGGGTGGGTGCCGAGCGCCCTGTGAACTTCGAAAAACCCGGTCACTTCATGCATTACGTCGTCAAATTTCCGAGTTTTGTAGCCACTCGGAGCTTCGTACGTGTTGCCATGCATGGGGTCCGTAATCCATAGAACTTGAGTACCAGTGGCAGCAACAGCTTCCACAAGAGGCGGCAACACATCGCGAATCAGATTTGCCCCCATCCGAGAAATGAAAGTTAGGCGGCCTGGTTCACGATCTGGATCCAATTTATCGATCAGCGCCATCACGTCTGCCGGCTTACTTTTAGGCCCAAGTTTTACGCCAATCGGATTCCTAATTTTAGAGAAGAAATCAACGTGCGCTCCATCCAACTGCCGGGTTCGCTCTCCGATCCAGACAAAATGTGCAGAGACGTCATAGGGCAGCCCGGTGCGAGAATCAATTCGAGTCAGGGCGCGCTCATAATCGAGAACTAAAGCTTCATGACTCGAGTAGAAATTGACCGTTCGGAGTTCGTCTGGTTCTGCACCGGTGGTACGCATGAACGCGAGCGCACGCCCAATTTCATTGGCCATTTGCTCGTATCGATCACCCACGGATGAATCGCGGATAAAGCCCTTGTTCCACTCGTGTACTTGTCGTAAATCGGCAAAGCCGCCTTGGGTAAATGCACGCACGAGATTGAGTGTCGCTGCGGAGGTGTTGTAGACCCGAAGTAGACGTCGAGGATCCGGCGTGCGTGCCTCAAGGGTGAAGTCGTGACCGTTTATGGCATCGCCACGATAAGCCGGTAACGTCACTCCAGCTTGCGTTTCTTGGTCATTACTCCGCGGTTTTGCGTACTGGCCTGCCATTCGACCTACTTTGATCACCGGAAGACTTGCTCCGTATTGGAGAACGGCCGCCATCTGAAGAAGCGTCTTCACCTTGTTCCGAATCGCATCTGCCGTCTGGCCGGCAAAGATCTCTGCGCAATCACCCCCTTGTAAGAAAAAAGCTTCTCCGGCGGCAGCTCGCGCGATCTGACCCTTCAAGTTGTCGCATTCGCCGGCAAAGACCAACGGTGGCATGGTTCGAAGTTCGGCGATCGCCACCTCCAACGCATGGGCATCCGGCCAATTGGGCTGTTGGGCAGCGGGAAGCGATCGCCAAGTATCAAGATCAACCATCGAGGTCATGACTCCAGCCTAGAGATTCGCACAGAAAGGTGAGTGGTGGTTTTAGCTCGTGGACTATCCGAAGAACACTTCTGCTTCGGCATATAGAGCGGGGCTGACGGTTTTTAGCTTCGTGGTGGCATCGGCCAGTGGGACTCGAATAATCTCGGTCGAGTGGAGGGCCACCATTTTGCCCCAGTCGCCCTCATGAGCGGCCGTAATGGCGTGTAGGCCGAATCGAGTGGCCAAAACTCGATCAAAAGCGCTTGGCGTGCCTCCGCGTTGAATGTGTCCGAGTACGGAGGTTCGAGCCTCCTTACCAGTGCGCTTTTCGATTTCCTGCGCGAGCCATTCGCCGATTCCAGCCAATTTGACGTGCCCAAACGCGTCGAGGGCGCCGCCTTTTACGCTCATGTCGCCTTCGATTGGAATAGCGCCCTCAGCGACGACAATGATCGGGGCGTAGTTGGTCCGAAATCGAGATTCGACGTATTCGCAGACCTTTTCGATTGAGAATCGAAGCTCTGGAATCAAGATCACATTTGCACCGCCGGCCAAGCCAGCGTGTAATGCAATCCATCCTGCATGACGTCCCATTACTTCCACGATGAGAACGCGATGATGTGATTCCGCAGTGGTGTGCAGACGATCAATGGCCTCCATCGCGATGTTAACCGCAGTATCAAAACCAAAGGTGTAGTCGGTGGCATTGAGATCATTGTCAATGGTCTTCGGAACGCCGATCACCTTGACGCCAAGAGCATCAAGTTTGGTTGCGACACCAAGTGTGTCTTCGCCGCCGATGGCAATTAGAGCATCGACGCCATGGGCTTCAAGGTTTGCCTTGATGCGTTCGACTCCACCATCAATCTTAAACGGATTGGTTCTAGATGAACCAAGAATGGTCCCGCCGAGTGGCAAAATTCCCCGAACCGTAACAATATCTAGAGGCATGGTGAGCCCTTCAAGCGGACCTTTCCAGCCGTCTCGGAAACCGATGAATTCGTGTCCATATTCTTGAACACCCTTGCGTACGACAGCGCGAATTACCGCGTTCAGACCTGGGCAGTCTCCGCCACCGGTCAAGACTCCAATGCGCATGGTGCTCCAACCTTGTTTAGTTTTTCCGTTTTTACATCGAGGGCTAATCTACTAAAAAATCTACTCGCCACTTTCGTTCTTCTCAGCCTTGGCTCGGGACGCATAAATGTCCACGTACTCCTGACCGCCTAATTCCATTAATGCGTACATAATTTCATCCGTGATCGATCGAAGAACAAAACGATCATGACTCATTCCTTCGTATCGGGCGAAATCCAGTGGCGTACCAAATCGAACACCGACCCGCATAATTTTCGGAAGCACTCGCCCTGGGGGCTGAATTTTATCAGTGTTGATCATCGCCACGGGAATGACGGGTACTCCTGACTCAAGAGCAAGACGCGCAATGCCGGTCCGACCTCGATAAAGCCGTCCGTCAGGAGATCGAGTACCTTCAGGATAAATCGCCAGCAATTGACCTTCCCCCAAGATTTCAAGTCCCGTGGCAAGGGCCTCTTCTCCAGCTTTTCCACCCGAACGATCCACCGGCACCTGGCCTAAGGCGCGAAAAAAAGTTGCGGTGGCCCGCCCCTTGACCCCTTTGCCCGTGAAATATTCGCTCTTAGCCAGAAAGGTAACGCGCCGGGTAACTACAAGAGGCATGAAGATGGAATCGCTAAAGGACAGGTGGTTGCTTGCGATAATTGCCGCCCCAGCCTCTGGAATGTGCTCTACACCCTCAACCTCAGGGCGGAAGACCACGCCCAAGGTGGGTTCCAAAATTGACTTCAGAATCGAGTAGAGCACGTCTTAACGATAGTAGGTGTGCCACGATCAGCCCATGCGCAGTGACCCCTACCTCGCCGAAGGAGGCCGTACCGGTGTCCTCCTGCTCCACGGCTTCACCGGGTCGCCGGCATCAATCCGCCCGTGGGCCGAGTTCTTGGCCGAGGCGGGGTACTCCATAAGCGTTCCCCGACTACCGGGGCATGGCACTGATTGGCGCGAAATGAATCAAACAACTTGGCCGGATTGGTATGGGGCGGCCGAGGCGGCGTTGCTGAAATTGTCCACGAATGTTGACCGGCTCTTCATTGCCGGGTTTTCAATGGGAGGCGCACTTAGTGTTCGATTGACCGAACGGCATTCAGATCTAGTCACTGGATTGATTCTGTTGAACCCAGCGCTTCTAGATCCTCATGGCTTCATGCGACGCGTCAGCGCGTTGCGCTTCTTCAAGGCGACGTTGAGACCAACAGCGAGCGACATAGCCAAACCAAATCCGCCAATTCATGGTTACCGCGAGACGCCCCTGACTGCGCTGCATTCGCTGAGCCAACTCATTCGCGACATTAAGCCGCGTGTGTCACAGATCGAACAGCCAATCCTGCTTTTTCGATCGATCCAAGACCATGTGGTGTCAGCGGCTAGCAGTGAATTTATCCTTCACGCAGCGAAATCCGTCGAGAAAACAGTTGTGTTACTGGAAAATTCGTATCACGTCGCAACGCTCGACTATGACGCAGAAATAATCAATCAGGAGTCGCTTGCCTTCATCCAACGCTTCGAGCGTTCGGCATGAGTGAGCCAACACTTCCCCATGGAGCCCGAAGCAATGGACTCGTCGCATTCGACTGGATCGTGGTGGCTGCGACGACTCCGCCGATCGCAGATAATCTTCTAGTTGCGTTAAGGCAATCTGGTATTGCTGCATTTTCCTTGCCACAAGTTGATGAGTCTGTCTACCGCGGACTCTCGCTTACTTCACCACTCAATCACAGAGTCTTTGTCGATCGAAGCAAGCGCGAAGTCGCGGCAGTTCTCGTCGCCAAAGAACAATCCGAGATGGAGGCAATGAGCGGCGGCACAGAATTTGATCAGATCGTCTCGCAACTTTCGATGCCCTCAGCCAGCAATTACCTCGACGATTTGGATCGAGAGGACCACTTTGAGCCGGCGGCACCCGAACCGCTTCCTAAATTCAGCAAACCAACCCGGTTAGCTCTAATAGGTGTACTTGGCGGACCCGCGCTGATGACGTTGATCGCGCTGACCAACATTGACCCAACCGGATTCGGTACCTGGCTCGGCCTATTTGGCTTCGTAGCTGGCTTTGTGACGCTTCTGTGGCGGGCAAAAGATCCAGATGAACCACTCCCCCCGGATGGTGGAGCAGTCGTATAAGTGTTTTTACCGTCTCGCTAAATCTGCAGCGCCAACTAAACCTGCTTCAATTCCCAGCTCGGCTGGCACAACTTTGGCGATGGGGTGTTTGGTGGCGTATGGCAAATGACGCAGTAGTGCACTGCGAGTTGGGGCAAGGAGAATCTCAGATGCCTCGATGACACCACCGCCGATGATCACTCGCTCCGGGTCAAGAACCATGCTGAGCATCGCAATTCCAGCACCAAGCCAGTCGCCGATCTCGCGAAAGGCGCTCAAGGCCACCTCATCGCCTGCTAGGGCAGCCTGTGTGATGTGCGAACCATGAATTCCTTCTGGCGTGCCATCGCCAAGAGAGAGCAGCCTGCTGGCGTCCGCCAAATTTGCCTGCGCTCGCTCTTTAGCGGTTCGTAGCAGGGCCTTTCCCGAGGCATATTGCTCAAGGCAGCCGTAACTGCCGCAACCGCAACGAAGACCATTCGGAACCATTCGAAGGTGCCCAAATTCGCCGGCTACCCCGAAGGCCCCTCGATTGAGTTCGCCATTGGTGATGATGCCGCCACCGATACCGGTACCGATCGTCAAGAGGATGAGATGTCCGCATCCTCGGCCGGCGCCAAAAATAGCCTCGCCCCAGGCCGCCGCATTGGCATCATTTTCCACTCTAACCGGCAATTTGATCGCATCTTCGAGCGGCTTTTGCAACGGAAGGCCATCTAAACCTGCGATGTTTGGGGAAGCTAACATCGTGGAGCGATCCGATGACACAAATCCAGCAATCGAAAGTCCGACGGATTCCACTTTTGCCTTTGAGGCTAATTCATTCACGACCGTGGCAATCGCCGTTAAAAGTGCCAGGCCGCCTTCAACTGGGGTATTTTGGCGCGCCTTCACTAGGACTTTTCCGTCGGCGTCGACGACACCGCCAAGGATCTTGGTGCCACCAACATCAACGCCGATCGTTAATGTCATTGGGCCTGTTCGACTCGCTTCTTGAGTTCCTTCAACGAAACGTCAACGACTGCCTTTTCAGCCTTTCGTTTTAACATGGCGAGCATAGGCATGGCGACATCGACCGCGAGCCGATAGGAAACGTCAGTTGAGTCTTCATCCGCTTCACTGATCGTGTAGGTGCCATCCATGGCGGTTAGCATTTCGGCCTCCAGCAGCGTCCAACTCAACTGGGCGGGCGCCAGGGACCAGTCGTATTGCAGGGTCACTGAATCTCGCATGGGACCCGCATCTACCATCATGATCACTTTAACTGGACGGCCCTCGGAGTCGCTTTCGAGCACCTCCACCCGCTTTATCGATGTTGACCACTCTGGATACTTTGTTAAATCAGATACGACCGCGACTACATCTGCGACCGTGGCTTCGATCCTAATTGTTGATTCGGTTTCCTCACTCATAGCGACAAGGCTAGTCACACCCCTGCCGAATTTCGCACTTGGGCGCTACCGTGGTTCACACAAACGGCCAATCAAGATCTAAGGGAGACTCCGTGCTTGAGTTCGCCAGTCCCGCCATCACACCCCCACCCAATCAGCGGAACCTGAGCGACTTGGTTTTTGATCACGCTAAAACTGCACCAGAACACGTGCTCCTCAGCACCAAATCGCCCGAAGACAGCACGCGATGGGACCCGGTGACTTCTTCCCAATTCAAGGAGCAGGTCAGAGCCACCGCCAAAGGCTTGGCTGCAGAGGGAATCCAGCCGGGTGATCGCGTAGGGATAATGGCTCGTACTCGCTACGAGTGGACGGTTTTGGACTTCGCGATCTGGACCGCGGGGGCGGTTGTAGTACCGATCTACGAAACGTCCTCGGCCGAGCAAGTGCAATGGATTTTGAGCGATTCAGCAGCGATTGCTCTGGTCGTCGAGACCGCGGCTCATCGAGTTTTAGTTGAGTCGGTGCGTTCTGATGCACCGGCACTTGTTCATATCTGGGGTATCGAAGATGGCGCCTTGATGCACCTAAAAGCAGCGGGTGACGCGATCACTGATGAGGAAATTGAACGGCGGCGTTCCATCTTGACGCCCGACTCACTTGCCACCTTGATTTACACCTCCGGCACCACGGGTCGTCCCAAGGGCTGCGAAGTCACTCACGCAAATTTTCTACACGAAGCACACAGTGTCGTTCATGCCTCGCCTGATCTTTTCTACGACAAAAACGGCTCTACGCTACTTTTCTTACCTTTGGCTCACGTGTTTGGCCGGATGATCGGCGTAGGCACCGCCTACGCCGGACTTCGGTTGGGACATTGCAGCGATCTGACGCAATTGCCGGCCGAACTTGCCTCTTTCAAGCCTCGATTCATTCTCTCAGTACCACGAGTCTTTGAAAAGATCTACAACGCGGCCGCGAGCAAGGCCGAGGCAGAAGGCAAGGGACGAATTTTTAACGCATCGGCGGCCGTCGCGATTGCCTATAGCCAAGCGTTAGATCTCGGGCACCCAAAAATGGGTCTTCGCTTGAAGCACGCGCTCTTTGACCGGTTGGTTTATGTCAAACTTCGGACTGCCCTGGGTGGCTCGATGACCCACTCCATCTCAGGTGGCGCTCCGCTTGGCACTCGCCTCGGTCATTTTTTTCGAGGAATTGGGATCACCATACTCGAGGGATATGGGCTAACTGAAACCACCGCAGGGGCAACTTTAAACCTCACCGACAAAGTTAAGATCGGCTCGGTCGGACGCCCAATTCCCGGTACGGCCATTCGAATCGCAGAGGACGGCGAAGTTCTAATTAAAGGCCCAATCGTCTTCCGTGGATATTGGAAGAATGAAGAGGCGACAAAAGAAGCGTTCACCGATGACGGCTTCTTTAAAACTGGAGACCTTGGACGCCTCGATGAGGAAGGTTTCCTATACATCGTCGGAAGAAAGAAAGAATTGATCGTCACTGCAGGAGGCAAGAACGTTGCACCAGCCGTTCTTGAAGACCGGCTCCGCGCCCACCCACTAGTGAGTCAGTGCATCGTCGTTGGCGATAACAAGCCTTATATCGCGGCGCTTATTACCTTAGACCAGGACTTTTTGGGAACGTGGCGCAAGGCAAAAGGTAAGATCGATTTGTCGATGGACGAATTGACCAAAGACAAAGATTTGCACGAGACACTGCAGCAAGCCGTTAACGAGGCAAATAAAGCTGTGAGCAAAGCTGAATCCATCAAAAGATTTTCCGTCCTACCAATGGATCTTACGATTGCCTCGGGACATCTGACACCAAAATTAAGCATGAAGCGCAACGTTGTGATGCACGACTTCGCTCATGAGATTGAGTTACTTTACTCTTGATTGATGCAACGAAATCATTGACTGAGGCTCGCGCTACGGCGGGGGCTCAAGAGCGGGCGCGGTTGGCCAGAGAAATTCACGATGGCGTGGCCCAAGATTTAGCCGGACTTGGATATCGTTTGGATGACTTGGCCACCGCTTCAGGCATTGCACCATCTGAACGCGGACAAATCCGTGAGATTCGGATCGCCTTGTCGGAAACTCTTAATCGACTTCGATATTCCATCTTTGATCTTCGAAACCCCGATTTTGATTTACTCACCCAAGTGCGCGGATTTTTAAATGGCATCGAAAGCGTTGGGGTCAATGTTTCGACCAAGTTTAATTGCGACACCTCAACCCTTGACCCGGTGGTTGCCAGAGAACTTCGTTTTATCGCGATCGAAGCGCTATCAAATGTGGTACGCCATTCAAACGCAACCAGATTAGAATTCGGCCTGATTGACTGCGATAATTTTCTCCAAATGACCATCACTGACAACGGAGTCGGGAATGCTGGAATCAAGGATTTTTCTTATGGTCTGGCCACGATGAATGAACGAGCCCAATTGATCGGCGCCACTTGCACGATCGAATCTCCAAAATCGGGGGGAACGATTATCAGCGTCCAGGCCCCGCGCCGGTGACCATTTCAATTCTTCTCGTCGACGATCATCAATTGATTCGCGAAGGGCTACGACGCGCCTTCGAAAGAACTACCGATTGCCAGGTGGTGGCGGAGGCCGCCTCAGTCGGTGAAGGGCTGGCCCAACAAGACCATCATCACGCCAAAGTCGTGATCACCGACCTGCGACTCCCCGACGGCTCTGGTCTTGATCTCGTCCGCGTTCTGCGCAAGCGCGAACCGGATCTGGGCTTGGTAGTTCTAACAATGTATCCGAGCGATGAACAGCTTTTTTTTGCCATTGATGCAGGCGCATCCGCTTTCTTGGCCAAAGATCTGCCAAGCGATGAAGTTGTACGCGTCGCCCGAGGTGCCGCCTTTTCGCCAAGATCTTTTACAACTTTAAATTTGGATTCAGCACTGGCTAGAAAGGATTCTGCCCCGCAACCTCGTCTTTCTCCGAGGGAACGACACGTTCTCAAACTGTTGGCAGCTGGCGACACGGTCGGCCAAATTGGCGGAAAACTTTTCATTAGCAATTCGACCGCCAAAACCCACATCACTCGCATTTACGAAAAACTTTCGGTGAGCAATCGCGCGCAAGCAGTAGTCGCCGGCATCAGAGTCGGGTTAATAGATAACCCAGTTGAACAGAACTGATCGCGGCTTGAACCGACTCGTCTCTAATTTAAAGTTCGCCTTACCCATCGCATTGGTGATCGCGTTTGCGACTACTAATCGACGTGGCATCGGCGATCTGGATTCGTGGTGGCATGTCAAGATCGGTGACCAAATTCGGGCGGGTGTGCCATTCAACGATCTCGGAAACTCTTGGAGCCTCTATTCGGGAAAATGGCAGACGTCTCAGTGGCTTAGTGAGTGGCTAATGTCAATTAGCCACTCACTCTTTGGTTGGGAGGGCTTGCTCTGGTGGCGATTAATTTTTGGCCTGCTCCTTCTGGTGGTATTCATCTCGTCGTTAGCTAGGCGCAACGGCATCTCGGCCGTCGTAATCACGTCATTAATCTCTGCCTTCGTTCTCGTGCCCTCGATTCAGGAGCGGCCTGCGCTTATTGGACTCATCTTCACTGCTGCCCTCGGGGCAAGATGCCGCACGATCTTGTTGGAAAAGCGCCTTCCGCCCTCCACGTGGCTCTGGATTCCCTTGACCGTGCTCTGGGCCAATCTGCACGGTTCTTGGATCCTGGCTCCGACCGCATTCGCCCTGGCATGTGCGCTCTCTTTGATGAATCTTCGAACCGGGAATTTCGCCCTGAAATCGGTCTCGCTCATCTTCGCGGTGACTCTGGCCGGATGTCTTACTCCGATTGGTTGGCGAGGATGGCTGCTCCCCTTCAAATTGCAATCAACCGCGGGCAAATTCATCACTGAATGGCAGCGGACCACCCTCTATGATCCGCTTGTCTACGGTTTGATTGCGCTACTCGCGATCTTGATCTACGTGTGGGCACGCGGAAAGGTTCGACCGAGTGGACGCGAATTGCTCTGGGTGCTCGCGTGGACAATCTTTGCTGGAACTGCATTTCGCAATGTGGGACCTGCATTACTCTTCATTGCGCCAATAGCAGCCAACCGAATCGACCAATTATTTCAGGCTCTAGCGATATCGGAACGTCGCATCCAAAACCAATCTAATGCTGGCTTTCGAACACCTGCTTTCCTATTGTCGATCGTCGTTGCGATTGGAATTGTGGTGTTCTCGACTGCAATTCTGGATCCCTTTAAAAGCGTAACTCCGCGTCGAATTGCCCAACGCTTGTCTCAAAGCACCGGCGACATCCGAATGATAAACGACTACAACGCAAGCGGGGTCCTGTTGGCGATTGGAGGAAATCATGTTCATCTTGCAGTCGATGGGCGGGCTGATCGTTTCGATCCAAATTGGCTTGCTAGGTATTTCACGATGCTAAAAGAACCCAATACGAACCACTACTTGCTAGACCAATTGAAACCCAACGCAGCCGTGATCGATGCGAGTTCGCCACTAATTTGGTGGTTGATAGAGAATGAACATTGGAGCCGAGTTATGGCAGATGGTCGCTATGTATTGGTTACCGCTCCGAGCCTAAAATTATCGCGCTAACCATCAATTAGTGCAAAATCGCTTGGTGCTGCTTTACAATTTCGTCCCAGCACCATTTTTCTTCAACGAACGCACGGCCCGCGGCACCCATTCGTTTAGCCAGGCTTTGATCTTCGAGTAACGTGACAGAACGCTCGACAAGCCCCAATTGATCTTGACCGTCTACTACGAATCCAGTTATTCCTTCTCGAACGGTATCGGGAGCACCACCAGAATTGCCCGCGATAACCGGTATCCCACAGGCACTCGCCTCCAGGTAAACGATTCCGAGTCCCTCCACTTCAAGGCCCGCGTGTCGATTGCGCGAAGGCATCGCAAAAACTTGTCCGGCGCTCAGATAGTGCGGTAAATCGGGGAGCGGAACTCGTCCAACCATCCGCACATGTTCGGAAAGATTGAGTTCCCGAATTTTGGCCTCCAACCGCGCCCGATATGGACCCTCGCCGCAGATGAGTAGGGCAGCATCACCAACACGTTTTCGGATGTGGGGCAAAGCTTCGATCAACCGGTCTTGTCCCTTACGGGGAGTCAAGCGACCCACCGTCACGATCAATGGGCGGTCCTGGAACCCGAGTCGCTGCCTGATTTCGGCGGAATCCAAGCCAGGTCGAAATAGCAACTCGTCAACCCCTGGAGTCAACTTGACCATCCGGGAGCGCGCCTGATCTGACAGCGCAAGACCAATTCGTTCGCGCGTATATTCGCCTAGATAAGTTACGACATCGGTCACTTCGCCGATTCGGTGTAGGAGTTGTTTAGTCCCAGGCGAACGCGCCCACCACACTTCATGCCCGTGCGTGGTTGCAATCGCCCTGGTGATCCCTGCGCGGCGCAATGCTGGAGTCAGAAGTCCCAGCGGAGCCGCAGCCCCAAACCAGGCCGACGTACACTCAAATTGTCTGGCCGTTTTTGCGACTCGTCGAGCTAGAGCCGGTGTAGGTAGGAGCATTTTCATCGGGTCGCGCACCACGCGGACTCCGGTTCGAGCCAACAGTTGGGCATCGTATTCTTGATCACCATCTTGACGACAGGCATGCACCACGACACTGTCTCTGGGCGCTCTCTCAACGAGTGCGTTAACGAAGGATTCGATTCCACCAGTTCGAGGCCCAAAATCATTCGTTACCACCAGCGTGCGATTCACAAGTCGACCCTACCCATTGTTAAACAGTGGAGGTTCGGCTTTGTGTTTTAACCGCGCCCACGAACGAGCAATGGCAATTCGTTGCGGAGTAGTCGGATGGGTGTCGAAGAGCCAGAACAGTATTTTAGGACGATTCGGATCCGACAAGTTTGAGATAGCGAGCGTTCGCTGCATGGCGACAAATTCGCTGGGCTCGCCCGTCAAATTAAGTGCGTGAACATCGGCTCTAGCTTCTACATTGCGTGAAAGAAAGGACGCAACAGGTTGCTGAACTAACGTCATTAAAGCGATCAAAGCCAGTACCAAGGCGACACTTCTGGGATCACTAAGTGGATTCAAACTCGGTATTAGCCCCGCTCTCCTGAGTAGTGGTTGCCATTGCAGAAGCAGTGCAATCGTCAGAACTCCTAAGGCCGTCGATAGAGCGCCAATTATTGTAAATCGGCCGACATCGTTGGCTTTGGCATGTCCTAATTCGTGAGCGACCACAAGTTTCACTTCGTCCGGCGTCGCCGATGTTAGAAGGACGTCGTAGAGAACGATTCGACGCGTGGCACCGAAACCAGAGACATATGCGTTCAACGCCGTTGTGCGGCGTGAAGCGTCGGCAACTAAAATTTGTTTAACAGGTACACCATCACGCGCGGCCATCGTCATCAAATCGTCGCGAAGAAGCGAGGCCGACATCGGAGTGAACTTATTAAAAATGGGTTCAATCACCAAGGGGTACCCATAGGAAAGGATGATGACTAAAAGCGCGGCACCCACGCCGCCCAAAACCCACCAACGCTCACCAAAGATCTTCGCGAACCCAACCAATACAACAAGGCCAATGCCGGTGAACAAAGAGCCGATGGCTAAGTGCTGGAGCCGTTCGAATAGCCAACTCGACCAATTCTGCGTGGACAATCCATAATGGCGAAAAATCTTCTCTCGCGCGGAATCTAAGGGCAATTCGGCCAAGTTAATGAAGAGTTCTATCACGAGCACGCCTATGAACGTTCGAAGAAGTACCGGGCCGGGAAGTAGCCCGAGCAACCGAGATCCAACACCCGTGAATCCTGCGATGCCGATCAAGATAAATCCAAGCGCCCAGGAACCTAAGCCCCACGGGAGAATTGATGAATGAAAGGCTCTGGCCCGAGAAATCTCGGCACCACTGAAATCGGCGCTGGCCGGGAGCGGATGGATCGAGACAGGCAGAACGTGCCAGGGAGTAAAAAGGCCGATAAGAGCGATAAGAACCAAGGAAATGAAACCAATCGCTAAGAAGAGCCAACCTCGAGATGACACGTCAAAGACGGACTGCGCCGGC
>JANXYY010000075.1 GCA_025355805.1 Actinomycetes bacterium | reverse complement strand
CAAGCGCACCTCAACCGGGCGAGCGCATCCCTTCGCACTTCGCCCAATGCTTTGGTTGCGGTCAAGATCACCCGACGGGTTTAAGACTCGTCGCCACGGCTGGCGTCGGGGCCACTGTGACTGCGGAATTTACCGTTGGAACCCACCACCAAGGCGCCCCTGGACTTGCGCACGGTGGAATTCTTTCGTTGGCTTTGGATGAAACGCTTAGTTCGCTGATGTGGCTGCTGCGTCGCCCGGCCGTTACGGCACGCCTCGAGACCGATTTTCTCCGGCCTGTACCGATTGGCAGCATTCTGACATTCACAGCCGAAGTGACCGGCGTTTCGAATCGCAAAGTTTACTCAAAAGCCGAAGGGCGAATTGGTGATGGTCCCCCTGTGGTGCGCGCCCAAGCGCTTTTCGTGATTGTTCCCATGGCACATTTTTTAAACGCAGGTTCTCAAGAGCATCTAGATTATGTGCGCGCCAACCCGCACCTGCATGCAAGCGTTGATCCTGATTTTGAAGTGAATCCTTAATGATTGGGTCAACGTCGGAACCCAATAACCCCGTGGATGTTTTAATTTTGCGGCTGGACGATCAGGTTCCGCTGCCTGAATATGCCCACCACGGCGACGCAGGGGTTGATTTAACTACCACCATCGATGCAACCCTGCTGCCTGGTCAGCGAGCCATCCTTCCCACTGGGATTGCGATCGCATTGCCGTCGGGATTTGCAGCCTTTGTACATCCTCGATCCGGGCTGGCTGCCAAAGTTGGCGTGTCGATTGTCAATACACCTGGCACTATCGATGCCGGATACCGCGGTGAAATTCAAATAATCATGATCAACCATGATCTTCAAGGGACGGTGCATTTCAAACGTGGCGATCGCGTCGCTCAATTGGTAATACAACGCGTGGAGACGGTTCGGTTCCATGAAGTTTCTCGCCTGCCCGGAAGCGACCGCGGCCAAGGTGGACTTGGTTCCACTGGAGTTACTTCTGATGAACTCGTAAAGGGCGGTAGGTCATGAAAAATAATATTTCTAAAATAGAACAACATGCCCGCTCTCTCCATGAGGGCGAATTAGCAGTAGGGTCCACTCGCGTTGCGGGTTTGAAGGACCGAGAAATTGCGACGATCGTTGGGACCATTCGATCACTTACTCTTCGGCCGAGCAGTGTCGCCAAATCGCTGGAAGCGGAAATTGAGGATGGGACTGGAGTTGTGGTGGTGATTTGGGTGGGCAGACGAAGTATCACGGGCCTGGCAGCGGGGACAGATATCGAAGTTCGCGGCCTAATGTCGCGAGACTCCAGGGGATGGCGCACCTTCAATCCAACCTACAAATTGCTATCGGTTCGTCGATGAATAACGAAGACCCAAAGACGATTCTCAACGCTCTTGGTGGGAAACGAGGGCTTCTCGATTCTGGATTGCCCGCGCTGATATTCCTAGTCGTCTTTACCGTGACACACAAACTTAATGGTGCGCTCGTCGCGGCGCTTATAGTCTCTGCGGTCCTGACCATCATCCGACTCGTTCGAAAAGATACTTTGCAACATGCACTTACTGGGCTTTTTGGCGTGGCGATCAGCGCCTTCTTTGCACGTTCGACCGGGCGAGCACAGGATTTCTATTTGCCTGGTCTAATCATCAATCTGGTGTACGGAACCGTGTACGCGGTGGCGAACATAATCGGATGGCCGGTGTTGGGCTTAGTTCTTGGACCAATTCTCGGTGAGGGTGCGCAGTGGCGAGGCGACCCAATTCGAAAAGCTGCCTATCGCCGTGCTGGTTGGGTCTGGGTGGCACTCTTTGCATCGAGAATTGCGGTTCAATATCCGCTCTATCGAGCAGGTGCAGTCACTCAATTAGGAATCGCCCGTGTCATTATGGGTTGGCCGCTGTTTCTCCTGACCGGCTGGTTAACTTATTTGATCCTGCGTGCTGTTCCGCGTACGCAAGTGATCGACGAAAAAATCGAAGAGGCGCTATAACGCAGGCGTTGCCCTCTTTGCCACGGTCCTCGGATCGAGTGATGCCTCGGGCATACGCAACTACCTTCATGGCGGCCGCGGGCTTAGCGTGCGTTACCTCTGACGCCCTAAATCTGCGGTCATCAAATCAAGAGCCTCCACCATGCCTGCGACAGGACGGAGATCTCGCGTGAATGCCTCCCGGTAAAGGTGCTGGTATGAATCCTCCCAGTTGCTTGGCAAACTCCGACCACGGGTTCCTCAACAATCTTCACAAAGTGCTCCTGAGATCTGCCAACGAATCGGGCGATGCTCACTTCTCGCCCGATCGACGGGAACACCATCGCGGTCGTAGATAACGGGGCCCGCACGATCAGTTGCATCGATCATTGAATTTGGTGAGCAACGAGTAGGTGTCGCAATTTATCAGCTGTTATGTTCGCAAGCGCACCTCCGGTGAATCGCTCGTCGTTGGTGACCTCGGCCGCCACTTCAAATGGAAGCGACTCGGGCATTGAGCCAGCAACTCCAAGGTCGATCTCGGCGAGAAATAATCCCGCGAGGTGGCCGCCAAATTCATCAATAGCTAGAGTCATCTCACCGAGGGTTAAGAGCAGCCGGGCCTTCTCTAAAGTCTTAGCGGGTAGAGTTGCTAAAGTTTTAAACTCTGCTTCGGTTAGATACATCGTTGTGTGCGCCACGTTTGACGGAAAGGCGCTACTGATCCGGATCTTCTGTCCCAACTTGAATATCGGGGGCTGCCCTGTCTCTTCGACGCGTCGCAAACGGAGTGTCGATCCGATCAAATAGCGATCTTTAATAATCAGAGTTCTGACAGCAGCGATGGAAAGGGTTTGTTTCGCCAATAGCCATCGTCGTTCTCGTTCAATATGTGCGTACTTCAGCCTCGTCGACGGCTCACTTACCGCCTCCGAGTTGATTCCTTGGATCACGTGGCGAGGCTAGCATTAGGTCTGTTTGCTCAATGTCTACAGGCGCCGCGTGCGAAGCGTTTAGTTAATTGCACTGCGGCGACGATGACGCATTTCGGCAAGAACTTGCCGGTCACTCTTATGGTAGGGACGTGCGCTTTACCCGCTGTAACCCCTCAAAGGTGACGAGGAGCAAGTTTGGCTTGAAGTGCTGGCTCGGAATCTGCGGTAGCCACGAAGAGGAGCTCGTCGCCGGCCTCTAATGAATGATCTGGTGTCGGTGAGATGACTTGGCCGTCTCGGAGAATGGCAGAAAGTGCGGCATCGGTCGGCCATGCGATGTCACCTACTCGTTTGCCAACGCAAGGACTCGCGTCTGGCAAGGTAATTTCAACCAGGTTCGCATCGCCTTGTCGGAAAGTAAATAGCCGGACCAGATCCCCGACGGTCACCGCTTCTTCAACTAAGGCCGAGAGCATCCGCGGCGTAGAAACCGCAACATCGACCCCCCAGGCTTCGTTAAATAGCCATTCATTCTTGGGATGGTTCACTCGAGCAACCACTCGAGGGACTCCATACTCAGTTTTGCCAAGAAGCGAAACGACCAGATTCACCTTGTCGTCGCCGGTAGCGGCGATCAGAACTTGGCAGGTATCTAGGCCCACATCGACGAGAGCTTCAGTCTCACACGCATCAGCCAGAACCCATTCGGCATCAGGAACCGAACTCGTCTTCATAGCGGCAGGTTCTCTTTCGATAAGAATCACCTGATGACCCTTCTCAAGTAGTTCCTTGGCGATGGCCCGTCCCACATTGCCAGCTCCGGCGATCGCGACTCTCATTTGTTTGCCTCGGGTGGAGCGGCCAAAATCTCTTCGACTCGCTCCACCTCGGACTCCCGAATTAAGACGTGCACAAGGTCGCCTTCTTGAATGATGGTTTTTTCATCGGGCAGGAAGCCGCTCCCCAGCCGGGTTAGGTATGCAAGTCTGGCGCTGGTGCGTTCTTCGACACTGGAAGCCCGCTGACCCACCCAAGTTGGATCCAGATGAACTTCGACTAGCCGGATACTGCCGGAAGCATCCCTGAATTCCGTTTGAGAGCCTCCCGGCAGGAGGCGCCGTAATACGCGATCCGCGGTCCAACGAACCGTGGCAACCGTCGGAATCCCAAGCCTCTCGTAGATTTCGGCTCGACCCGGGTCATAGATTCGAGCGACCACATTTTGGACACCGAAGGTTTCCCGAACCACGCGAGCGGCGATGATGTTTGAGTTGTCGCCATTGCTGACGGCGGCGAATGCGCGCGCATTTTCGATCTCAGCCTCAAGGAGCGTGTCCCTGTCAAACCCGATTCCGGTTATCGCCCGACCCTTGAAGTGAGGTCCGAGGCGCCGGAAGGCTTCCTTATTCTGGTCGATTATCGCGACGCTGTGACCTGCATCCTCCAGGCTGTGGGCCAAGGCTGAACCCACTCGACCGCATCCCATGATCACGAAGTGCACGGAACGGAACGCTACACGCCGCGAGGCGTTTATGTCGCAATCAACGGGGTGCGTAGGCTTCTGCCTCATGGCTAGATCTTCGAGTGGCTCCGCAGCCCCAGGTCTAATCAAACGATTTATGATTGGCCGAGCCCTCCACAACGATCGCTTGAGCGAAACCCTGCTTCCAAAAAGAATTGCCCTGCCTGTCTTCGCATCCGATGCTCTTTCCTCCGTTGCGTACGCACCTGATGAGATTTTTCTAACGCTCTCGGTTGCCGGTCTTTCGGCCTACGCATTTTCGTGGAAAATTGGCCTCTTCGTCGGGCTCGTGATGTTGACCGTCGTGGCCTCATATCGCCAAAACGTGCATGCATACCCGAGCGGTGGCGGCGATTATGAAGTGGCCACGGTGAACATCGGACCCACGGCTGGACTAACCGTGGCCAGCGCGCTGCTGGTTGATTATGTACTCACCGTTGCGGTGTCAATCTCCTCGGGCGTGCAGAACGCAGCGAGTGCCTTGACGTTTATGCGTGGGCACGAGGCGTTATATGCAGCGGCGCTTGTCTTGATTTTGATGTCAATGAATTTGCGCGGTGTGCGCGAGTCAGGAACAGCTTTCGCGATTCCTACGTATGGCTTCATGTTCGGTGTGCTACTGATGGGCGGATATGGCTTCTATCGCTATTACTTGGCTCACGATTTGCCCATGGCCGAGAGTGCTTCACTGAGTTTTAAGACCAGTGCTAATTTTGCGGGTGGTTTCACGGGCATAGCAGCAGGTTTTTTAATTCTTCGGGCATTTTCATCCGGCTGCGCTGCGCTGACGGGGGTAGAGGCGATCAGCAATGGGGTTCCTGCGTTTCGTTCTCCGAAGTCAAAAAATGCCGC
>JANXYY010000173.1 GCA_025355805.1 Actinomycetes bacterium | reverse complement strand
GCGAGAAGTCGGGCTGTGTCGCCGATGCTGGTCGAGCAAATGCCAGGCAGGACTTCCTCGACCTAGAACGGCCGGATGCCTTTCCGACTAAGTGATCAGGATTCAGCGAGTACTTTTAATCGTGGGAGTGTTTGAAGCAACACCTGTTGATTGAGTTTGTACGCATTAATCAGAAAGAGAATCGGCGGAAATAACGCAGTTCTACCATCGAAGGTTTCAATGACTTCAGTAGTATTTGAGGCCAATGCGCGAAGTTGGTAACGCCAGCGGTGCTTCATGAAGTGGCTCCAAGCAATCTGCTTATCCTTTTCGAATTCGACAACTTTATTCAGAATTCGATATTTAGCTTTCCAATCCATGTCCATTCCGAACTTGGCGCCAAACGATAATCGGTCAGGTCCAGTGACACTTCCCAACAAGTGCCCGGAGCCGTCGAAATCGATGTGCCTACGAGGATCGGCAATTAAATCAAAGATCTTTGCCGCGGACGTGTTGATAATAATTCTTGCAGATTTTACAAATATCGAACTCGTCGGAACAATCTCTGCGGAGCCATCATGAACCATGTCTAAAGCCTAGCCTTGGCAGCAATGGGCGCTAGGCGAGTAGGTTCGAATGCTTGTGTAAGGCGGCTAAGGTTTTTTCGATGTCATCCATATTGTTATAAAAATGTGGCGAAATACGAACGCACCCATCACGGTTTGAGGTGATGACTCGCTCACCCTCAAGAGCAGCCACATGAGCGAATTCATCATTGGATGCGACGGCTAACATCGCGCCATGCCAAGACTTTGGCGTCACGACACGTCCGCCCATCGCAATAATGCCTTCGCGCAGAGCTTCGTGTAAGCCTGAAACATACTGGCGTATTCTTTCTACGCCGATTTCAAGGACGATTTCAAGGCCGGCGGCGGTTGGGTAAAGCGATGGCACAGACGGTGTGCCTGCTTCGAATCTGCGAGCGTCGAGTGCTGGGTCATAAGAATGAATATTCATTTCGAAAATATCGCGCGCCGCAAACCAGCCTGTCACCGATGGGAGAAGATTGGCTGTGGTGCTTTGTCGTGCAAACAAGAACCCTGCGCCTGGCGCGCCTAGCAAATATTTAAGCGCTCCTCCGACGACGAAATCTGCCTTGCTCACGGAAAGATCAAAGGGGATTGAGCCGACGCCCTGGTAAACATCAATCAGCACGAGCGCGCCATGCCGGTGCGCAATTTCTATTATTGGTTCAAGATCGGTCAGCGAGCCATTCCGAAAACAAACCTGTGTCAGGCTAACGAGAGCGGTCTCATCATCGATCGCTCTCGCAAACGAATCTATATCGAAAATGTTCTCTGAGTCTGCCGCGACGTGAAACACCTTGGCTCCACGCCCTTCTTGGGCGTGCATTATTTGCCCAATAGTGGGGAATTCGTGCTCAGTAGTCACGATTTTATTGCGGCCTTTGGTAAAATCAAGGGCGGAAATTATGGCGTTTACTCCTGCCGTCGCCGAAGTAGTTACCGCAATCTCTGCTGGGGTCACCTTGAAAAGTTGAGCTAACAGAACTCGAACGATTTCTTGACGCTCGATCCAAGAGCCCCAGGCAGAACCTTCCAGTTCCATCGTCGAGAGGTAGGTGTCATAGGACTTTTTGACCGTGTCAGCGAGCGCTCCCGCAGAACAACTATTGATGTAGGTGGTGTGTTCGAAGATCGGAAACCGATGGCGATATTCAACTGAGAGATCTGCGTTAACGTCCAAGGTATGCCCTGCGCAATTCGTCGTGGGAGGATAGTTCGCTAGCTGGTCCAGTGAGGACGATGCGACCAGTTTGAAGCACATACCCGCGGTCTGCAACCGACAGGGCCATATTTGCATTCTGCTCTACCAGCAGCATCGAAACACCATCGCGGTGGAGTTCGGCAATCATTTCAAAACTCTGCTCGACGAGTCGTGGAGCAAGACCCATTGAGGGCTCGTCCATGAGCAAAAGGCGCGGTCGCGACATAAGCGCCCGCCCAACTGCGACCATCTGTTGTTCGCCGCCGGACAGTGTGCCAGCCAGTTGGTGGCGTCGTTCTGCCAATTTCGGGAAAAGGGTCATGACCCGATCCAGATCAGCCGGATCCGGATCGCCGCGTACGTACGCGCCAATCTGTAAATTTTCCAGCACAGTCATGGGGGCAAAGAGGCGACGATTCTCCGGCACCACGGCCATCCCAAGTTTGATTCGATCTGGGGTACTTTTCTTAGTTACATCTATACCCGCAAAGTGAATCGAACCAGTTCTTGCCGGCACCAAGCCGAGGATCGTCTTAAGGGTCGTGGACTTACCACAGGCATTACCTCCAAGGAGGCAGACCAGTTCTCCAGTTTTGATTTCGAGCGATAACTTCTGAAGGATGTGGATTGAGCCGTAGTAGGTGTCCACGCCTTCCACGGAAAGCAACGTTTCTTTCACCGCTGGGTCTTGAATCGTCACTTGGTTTCCGCCGCCTTTCTGCCCAAGTAAGCCTCAATAACAGCGGGGTGAGTAGCCACCGAATCGAAATCTCCTTCAGCGATTTTGACTCCATGGTCTAGAGCTACGACGCGGTCGCTAACACCTTCGACGACATGCATATCGTGCTCGATAATCAGAATGGTCAATCCTTTCTCGCTTCGAAGGCGTTCAACCACCTCGGTGATTTCATGCGTCTCCTTTGGATTCATACCCGCTGCGGGCTCGTCGAGCAGTAGGACCTTTGGCTTCGTAGCGAGGGCGCGCGCAATTTCAAGACGTCGGCGGTTTGCATAAGACAGTGAATAAGCGGGCTCTTCCCAACGGTATCCAGTTAGGCGAGTACCAAAAAATCTCAAAAGTTCTTCCGCCTGTTCACGTACATCAGCTTCTTCTCGCCGACTGCGCGGTAAGCCAAGCGCTGACGAGAAGAGCCCAGCGTGTGTATGTCCAAAAGTTGCGGCCATCACATTCTCAATTACCGACATATTGAGGAAAAGCCGCACGTTCTGGAAAGTTCGAGCTACTCCGCTACGCGTCACCTTGGCTGGATCTTTCCCAACTAGGTTTTGACCGTCGAGAGTGATCGAACCAGAATCGGGCCTGTAAACTCCCGTGATTACGTTGAAGAGCGTGGTTTTGCCAGCGCCATTGGGTCCAATCACACTGACGATTTCACCTTTATTTACGTGGAGAGTTAGGTCATCGAGAGTTGTCAGCGCACCAAAACTAATTCGAACCTTCTCGAGTTCAAGCATGGCCATTAGAGCACCTCCACTCGCGCTTTGCCGAGGAAGCCTTGCGGCTTGGTCACCATAAGGACAATCAACATTGTCCCGATAATTAATTGCCGAGTCGTACTTGGCTGCTGAATAAGCCTTACTTCCCATAAAAAAATACCGAGGAATGCGGCCACTGGTAGAAGAATCCTTTTGATTGTGGGCGAGGCTTGGGTCAGGTAGGCAATCAGCGCAATGAGGAGTACGAAGGAAGCGTTGCCCCACAAAAGCCGGTTATTTGGAACGAAGAGCCAATGACTCAAGAACCGACCAATAACTCCAGTAGCCCACTCATCCCGGGGGAGACTTTTGACCGATAGCGATAGAAAGATCCCACGCACAATTATCCCAGTCACAAAGATACCCAACAAAGTGATCGCGAATGATTTTATCGAGCGTCGCATTGCACCGATGACGAGAATTAGGACGACAAAGAAGAGAATTTCGCTGTAACTCGGAACGCGAAGAAATTCTGGGAGCAGCGACATGACGATGGCGCCCATGACTGCTCCCGGCAGACTCCCACTTCCACCGAGAATGATCGCTGCGTAAACGAGAGTAAGAAGCGGTAGGTCGAAGCCATTTACAAAGACGGCGCCTTGGACGGCTGAAAGGATCGTGCCCGCGAGTCCGGCGAGCGCGGCCCCGACTATGAACGCCATGAATTTCAGTCGATTGATAGAGATACCCATCGCTTGAGCAGCGAGTGAGTCTTCGCGAATCGTGCGCCAGGCTCGTCCAATTCGAGTTCTGTTAATTCTGGTGATGGTCAGGGTGAGAATCACAATAATTGCAAGCAGAAGCCAGTAGTAATCTTTCGCGTTGAGAAACTTGTGACCGAAAAGAACAAATGGATCTAGCGCTGGAATCCCGTTGGATCCACCTGTTATGTCGATCGAATCCGTGGCCCACGGGAATGTGATGCTGTCCGAGGAGAGAACCACTTGCACGAATACTTGTCCGAAAAATAGTGTGACTATAGCTAGGTAATCACCCATCAATCGACGAGAAGGCAAACTGACCAGGAAGCCAAGTAGCGCGGTCGCGACGACGATGATGGGAACACTGATATACGTTTTCCAGTGATGACCCAGTTGATCCGAGGAGACCAGCGCATAGGCGTACGCGCCAAAACCGTAGAAGGCTGCGTAGCCCAGATCTAATAATCCTGCATATCCGACAACTATGTTTAGGCCGTATGAGAGCAGAATAAAGAGCCCGAGGTTAACTCCCACGCGCATTATGTAAGGGTTACTTGTTCCGAGTGGAACAGCTACGGCGATAAGAAGAACGAGCAGCCAGCGAACTAGATTTGGAATCTTTGAAGCTGTGTCCTTGAGTCGGGCAAGTGGCCCGCTATCAACAATCAAACGTTCATTGTGGCGGGCGACCCATTCATCGGTTCCGATTCCAAGGACGACCTCGGCGCGCCCCGCACTGTCTTCTGCTGAGGTCTGGGGTGTATCCATTTCACACCTTCACGATCGCGCGTCGGCCCAATAAGCCTCGAGGCTTGATGAGCATCACCGCAATTAATAGTAAGAAGGTGATCGCGTCAGAGAAATTAGGCGAGAGATAAGCAGAGGTCATGGACTCGGCGATTCCCAAAAGCACTCCGCCGAGCATCGCGCCAGGTATTGAGCCGATTCCACCGACAACTGCCGCAGTAAAACCCTTTAAACCAGCGAGAAAGCCCATGTAACTGTAAACGCGTAGGAATACCAAACCCACCATCACGCCGGCCGCACCGGCGAGGGCTGATCCCACGAAAAAAGTCCACATGATAACTCGATCGACGTTGATCCCCATCATGATCGCCGCATCGCGATCGAAGGCAATTGCCCGCATTGCACGCCCGACTTGAGTGCCGTTCACCCAGCGCGAAAGCCCAAACATGAGGATAAGAGCAAGAACGAGAACCAGGATGCGCATTCCGTCAATCGTTACGCCACCTAGGTGGATTCCAGCAGTGATCGGCACGAATGAGGAGGTGTCATACGATCGAATCGATCCCGAAAAAAGGAGAAGCGCACCATTTTGAAGCAGGAGTGAAACTCCCAGGGCGCTGATTAAAGGTGCGATCCGAGGGGAATTTCTCAGTGGCCGATAGGCGAATTTCTCGATCACGATTCCAAGCAAGCCGGATCCAAGCATTGACACTGCGAACATGATGAAGATCATCACTGCGACCGGGACAACGGCGTGACTTGGTCCGCCGAGACCGACCATGACGAAGAAGCCGATAAACGCACCGATCATATAGACGTCCCCATGGGCAAAGTTGAGAATCTGCAGGACTCCATAAACCAGCGTGTAGCCAAGAGCGATCAACGCGTAAACGCCACCCAGCGTGATTCCATTGACCATCTGTTGTCCGAAATAGTCCACGCTTTGAACCCCATTATCCATCATCTATGGCGAATAGAACTTGCTACGAACCTCGAATTATTCTCCCGCTGAACTCAATGAGAAGGTGATGGGATTGGCCCCCGTGTAAGCGAGCCCAATCCCATCACCTCTACTCAGTTACCGCCCTGACGGCGGCGCAATGATTTAACTATTAGCCAACGAGTTGGTGTGAACCGTCAGCTGCAATCCTGAAGATGTAGAAACGACCACCCAGGACGTCTCCGTTAGCTGTGAATTTGAGACGACTGCCCAGGATGGTCTTGGCAATATCGGTCTTCCTGATTTCGTCAAGCACTGCAGTGCGATCAGTGCCTTTGCCCGCTGCGCATGCGCGACCGGCTGCCTCGAGGATCACCTGAGCTGCAACGTAGGAAGGTGGTCCGAAGGTTGTGTATTTGCCGTATTTGGCTTTGTAAGCTGCGATAACGCTGGCTGCGACCGAAAGGCTCGTGACATCAGGCGCGAATGCCGAAATGTAAGAACCAGCGGTCTTGAAGGTTGGCTGGTCAGAACCGTCTGAACCAAAGACCACGGCCTTCTTGCGTTCCTTCTTCAACTCCTGTGCAACCTGCTCGCTCTTCGCCGCATCTTGGAAGGTGACGAAGACGAAGTTAGTCGACTTAGAAACGCGTGCGACGACAGATGCGTAGTCGGCATTCTTCTCGTTCACCGGAATCTTGGTGACCTTCACCTTGAGCTTCTTCAGAGTGGCTGCGACTTCCTTGGAAAGACCTGAACCATAGGCGGTTTTCTCTTCAATGATGAAGACTTCCTTTGCCTTCAGAGTCTTGGCCATATAGGTGGCATCCCCTGGGCCTTGCAATCCGTCATTAGGAATTGGTCGGAAGAAGGAGGTGTAGGTGCCGGCAGTTAGCGAGGTCCGCGTAGCCGAGGGGCTGACCAATGCGAGACTGTTTGCAGAGAAGAGTCCGCCGATGGCGAGAACTTCTTGGCTGCCTGCTGGTCCAACTACGCCGATAATGCTTTTGTTAGCAACGATGCTTGGGGCAACGGTACTTGCTTGGCTTGCATCGAGTTGAGTGTCATCTTGGTGGATTGTGTACGTGGCGCCCGTCTTGGCGTTGTAATCCGCGACGGCCAATTGTGCGAAGTTGAGTTGCTCAGTGCCGATGAAAGCAACCGGACCAGTGATCGGAGCCATCACAGAGATGGCGCCCGAGCAGGACGCGGCGTAAGCGGGTGCGATTGCGACGGTTGTGCCGAGTGCGGCTAGTGCCAAGGCGGCGCTAGCAATCGAGGCAACCAGACGTGGTTTCTTGGTCAAGGGTTTTCCTTCCTAGGCGCTCTCAGGGGGAGAGTGGGCGGGGTGGTGAGAGAGTACGCTACCGCTCTCTTGTTGAAAAATGCTAGCGGTCGCTAAAAATACGCGATAGAACTTTCAGCTTGATTTGAGCCGCCAGACGGCAAGTTAGGTGGCGTGACTTCCTCGTAACCTGGTGCAGGACGGCCATCTGGATAATAAGCGGCAGCCGGGGTTCCCTGTGGTCGGAAAATGCCCAAAATCCAAAGGAACTCTGCACTCTCGTTCACCAGCGAGTGAAGGAGCCGGGGAGTGATCGCGAAGGTTGATCCAGCGCTAATTGGTTGGCTGGTGTCGCCAACCAAGAGTCGACCCTCACCTTGGATGATGCAGCAGATTTCATCATAGAGATGGTAATGAGCTGGGGCTCCAGACGGCGGAATGAAACCGACGAACATCGTCGCCCCCGTCGAGCCGTTGCTAGCATCAAAAAGAACTTCGAATTCTCGATCGCCGGTCGCTTGGCCACGTGTCAGATTGCCGAGTGCCACGGAGCGCGAAATCTGTGTTGCCGGTACTTCGAGTCTCCTCGCATTTGGGCCACCCCGCGGTACTTCAACGCAGATCATCTTGAGCGATTCAGTCACAACCGACCACGATTCCCCGGCTCTAATTAGCACTGCAGTGCCACGCATTGCGGGAACTGTTCCGTCGGAGAAATGCATTTGGCCATCGCCCGAAGTGACAAAGATCAATTGATCTTTGTCAGCGATTACCCGAGGGAGCGATTTTCCCGAATGAAAGTAAAGCCAAGTGGCCGTGAGGGCCTCGGCGTAATCGCCTATATCGATTAGTAATCGCACTTCCACTTTTGGATCCTGGCTTTGGACTACTTGTGCGTTAGATTCATGCTTCACAATCCCTGGATTCACGAGAGGCAGCCTACCTATGAAAATTCTCCGCTTCGCAAGTGCCACATGGAAAGGTCCCGTACCTACCGGAAGTGGCGTCATGAAGTTGGGTCGCGGAGGGCTCGAGATTCCGTATTCCTTGAAGTCGAGAGTGGAAGATGGTTATGGGACAAATCCAGAGGAGTTGATCGGAGCCGCTCACGCCGGCTGCTTTTCGATGTCATTAACGAACCTGATTGAAGAGAGTGGCAAGCCCGTTGGTGAAATCACGACCAGCGCGCGAGTCACGCTCGAAGAGCGAAGTGACGGTTTCTGGATCTCTGAGGTGCATCTGATAACTCGTGGGATGAACCAGGTAATCACTAATGAAGAATTCGTCGCGCTGGCCACCCGCGCCAAAGAAACTTGCCCAGTTTCAAAACTTTATTCTTCTGCGACCATCACGTTGGATGCGGCACTCGCTTAACTCATCCTTTCAAAGATCCTTACCTCGCGCTTCTTCTTCGGCAATCGCGTAATTCGTCAGGTCGGTGCGAATGTTCCATAACTCGGGTACGAACGTTTGCTCGCGAAGGCGCCCCAGCACTTCCACTGGCGTGCCTTGGGTACCGACAACATTAACGCCAATGCTTCGTTCAACGACCTTAAAGTGGCGTGCGCGCCAGAGAATAAGACGCTCATCGACATCGATTAGGCGCTCGGCGAGTTGATAGAGATCCTCGTATTGATCATGCTTCAAGAATAATTCAAGCAACGCAATATTTGCTCTGGTTACCTGCACCTTGAACGCCTCTACTAAGAGTGGCATTGATTTACGTATTGCATTGAATCCGGGGGAGTCAAAGCCAGAGCCGTGCCCGAGGGCGCGTCGCACCTGCTGGTAGTCCCAAGGCGACATCTGTTCGAGCATATCCAATTGCGTCGTCGTGTACTCAAGGCACATCGCGACTCGGGTCAAGAGTCTTAACGCGGGTCGGATTTGATCGTCGGCAAGATACTGAGTGGTTTGAAGAATTTCGTTGGTGGCGAGTTTCAACCAAAGCTCACTGGACTGATGAACAACTGTGAAGAGAAGTTCATCGCGGTGTTCCCATTCGTCGGGACGCTTCTGTAGTGATAGCAGCTCCTCTGTTCGAATATAACGCTCATAGTCAGAGGCCCCAGCGCCACTCAATATTTGGTCGGATCCATAGGACATAGCCGGGAGCATAGACGTCGCATGCGGTCTTGGGAGCACATAGAGTCGTGCCGTGACCCGCGACTGGCTGCTTTCCGAAGAGTGGCGCTCCTGGGAGATGCCAAAACTTGAAAAGGAATATTCGCCAAGCCGCTGGGCCAAACGTCCGTACAGTGAGTACGCAGCGCGGATGACGAGCTCGAGTGAGTTGACTCGACAGTCCCTAGGGTCACGGCTCCTTACGGAACGTTATGGAGAGCGAGACCGGAATATTCTTGCCATGGTTCCGCCGTCATCTCGTTCTGAAATGTTTATTTGGATTCACGGCGGTTATTGGCAAGGGTCATCAATTGACGAGTCATTGATCGGCGTAGCCGATCTAGTACAGCAAGGCTTTGGTTTCGCGTCCGTCGAATACTCGATCGCACCAGAGTGCTCGATAGATCAAATGGTCGTGGAATGTACCAGTGCGGTCGCTTATCTCGCAGAGAAAATTCCGACCGCTACGCTCTATCTGGGGGGCCATTCGGCCGGTGCCCATCTTGCTCTTTCTGTAGCTTCTCAATATTCCTTCGCCGGCCTCGTTCTTGTCTCTGGCATCTTCGATGTTAGACCGCTCGTGCGTACCACGGTAAATGATGCGCTGGCTCTTGATGAGAACCAAGCTTGGCACCTGTCTCCCTTACGCCTTTCATTTCCACACGCAGCAAACGCCGAGGTCTTGGTTGGCGCTGAAGAGTCTCCTTCTTTTCAAGCTCAGAGCCAAGCTGCGACGCAATATTTGCTCGACAACGGCTCATCGGCATCGCTAGTTCAGGTCGCTGGTTGCGATCATTTTGACATATTAGAAGACCTCGAACACATTCGAAGTTTCGTGCGTCTGGCTGGAAATTAAATAACCCGTGCTTCCGTCGCGAATTCTGGAGACAGGTAAATCTTGGAATCCACAATTTCGATGCACTGTGCGACAAGAGTCTCTACGTCCATGAAAGAGTTATATAGCGGCGCGAACCCAAATCTCAAAATATCCGGGCGACGGAAATCTCCGATCACGTTCCTCTCGATCAGGGTTCGAATGATTGCATAGCCACCAGGATGCGTCATCGCTACGTGGCTTCCGCGTCGTTGCCCTCGTTCGGAGATGACTTCAAAGCCCCGAGGCACTAAATGTTTCTCCGCGAGATCAAAGAAAAACGAAGAAAGCCTTAAACTTTTTGTTTGAAGATCATTAAGCGAAACGTCATCGAACACGTCGAGTGCAGCGGAAAGAGCAGTCATTGAGAGCACTGATGGGGTCCCCACGAGCATGCTGGTTACCCCCGAAGCGCTCTCATAATTTCTTTCAAATTCGAAAGGCCGTGCATGACCGAACCATCCGTGCAGCGGGTGTTGAATCGATTTTGCAAATCGTGGCGACACATAAACGTAGGCAGGAGCACCCGGGCCTCCGTTCAGGTATTTGTACCCGCACCCAATGGCGAAATCTGCATCAGCGGCGGTCAGATCCACTGGAATTGCTCCGGCCGAGTGCGCTAGATCCCAGAGCATCAAGGCGCCTGAGTAGTGGGCGAGCGCCGTTATTTCATTCATGTCGTAGACGGTCGCTGAGCGATAATCAACTTGGGTCAATTCAACGACAGCCACTTCGCGATTGATTGCAGCCGCCACGTTTTGCTTTGCGACCGCTCGAACTTGGAGCCCGAGTTCTTTCGCGACTGAATCGATGATGTAGAGATCGGATGGAAAATTATCAATGTCAGTCAAAATTATTTTTCGGTCTGGTCGGAGTGCGCAAGCAGTGTGCAGCGCCTTGTATAAGTTAATGGATGTGCTGTCGCAGGCAATAATTGACTGGGGTTCGGCCCCAAGAAGCACTTCTAACTTTGATCCAATTCGTTGCGCGATATCTATCCATCCTGCCGAATTCCAGGAGCGGATGAGCCCGTGGCCCCACTCCTCCTCGACCATACGTTGTACTGCTTCGCGCGCACGGTGCGGTAGTGCACCCAGCGAATTGCCATCAAGATAAACGACACCAGGGGGAAGAGCGAAGAGTGCCCGCTTATCGGCGAGCGGATCGGTCAAGTCTAATTCAGCGCCACCCAGTTCAGACATGTAAGTAGGTTATCTATTCATCGTTGTCGTTCACAGCGGTGCGAATTGTGCCGTGAAGTGGCGCAACAATTTGGGTTGCTCGATGATCCGATATCCGGCTAGCTTTGGTGCCAATTCGCGGACGGCTAGGCAGACTTCAATTACGTAGTCGATGTGGCTCTGAGTGTAAGTGCGGCGAGGGATAGCTAACCGAACTAGATCCATCGCTGCGGCCTTTTCAGAACCGTCTGGTTGCATCCCGAACATGACCGTTCCTATTTCGCATCCTCGCACGCCACCCATTTGGTAGAGAGCGATCGCCAACGCCTGCCCTGGATATTCGAGCGGGGGAATGTGCGGCAAGAGTGCGCGGGCATCAAGATAAACCGCATGGCCACCAATAGGCTGCACCACCGGAATACCGCCTTCCGCCAGGGCATTCCCAAGGTATGCCGTGGACCGAATTCGGTACTGAAGGTAGTCGTGAGAGACCGATTCACCGATGCCCACCGCGAGGGCCTCCAGATCACGTCCTGCGAGACCGCCGTACGTTGTGAATCCTTCCGTTAGGATCAAAAGATTGCGTGCCTCTTGCGCGATATTGTCGTCATTGAGAGCGAGCCAGCCACCGATATTGCCCATCGGATCTTTTTTTGCGCTGATCGTCATTCCATCGGCATACGAGGCCATCTCTCGCACGATATCGGCGACGTCGCGACCACTTTGGCCTGCTTCGCGTTCCCTGATGAACCAGGCATTTTCCGCGTAGCGGCAAGCATCAAGGAATAGAATAAGGCCATTCTTCTTACAGACAGCACTCACTTGTCGAATATTTTCAAGTGAGACCGGTTGGCCTCCACCCGAGTTGTTTGTAACGGTAATCATTACAACTGGGATGTTTGCCGCACCATGCTCAGCAATGAATGCTTCAAGCGCCACGATATCCATATTGCCTTTGAACGGATGACGGCTCTGCGGGTCGCGTCCTTCTGGAATAACAAGATCGACCGCCGTCGCTTTTGTGAACTCGATATTTGCTCGAGTGGTGTCGAAGTGAGTGTTATTTGGAATGAACTTTCCTTCGCCACCCAGCACCGAGAAGAGGATCTTCTCTGCAGCGCGTCCCTGATGCGTTGGAATTACATGCTTGAACGGAAAAAGCGATTTCACTGAGTCGCGAAAGAGTTCCCATGACGGTGACCCCGCGTAAGACTCATCACCATGTTGAATGGCGGCCCATTGGTCTCGGCTCATCGCTCCAGTTCCCGAGTCGGTGAGTAGATCGATCATGACGTCGACCGCCCTGAGCCCGAAGACGTTATAGCCAGCGGATTTAAGCGCATTTTCGCGTTCTTCTGGAGTCGAAAGGCGGAGTGGTTCGACTGAGTGGATCCGGAAGGGTTCAAAAATCGTCTTGAATTCCATGTTCGGAGTCTAGGGAGGTGGTTGGTTCGCAAAAGAGTCGCGTCGGGGCGTTGCTCTTGGCTGAGTTAATCAATCGAATTGCCTGAGAAAACTTTGCACTTTTTGGGCAATCTAGGCTTAAATCGGCGCAATTTGAAGGTTGAACTGGTCGCTTTAGCCAGAACGCGAGGCTAGGTTGGAGTCGAAGGAATCGAAGTCACACCGGGCCTCGGGTGGGTTATCGAGTTATTCAGAGTGGAGGAGATCAATGTCGACGAGCACAGTTTTACGTTCCGCACGAACAGCGACGAGCCACCGAATCGGAATGCTGAGCACCTATCCACCAAAGATTTGCGGATTAGCCACTTTCGCAGCGGCCCTCGAGGGTGAATTGGCGAGAGCCGGTCACCGAGTCGACGTGGTGCGAATCGATGATGGATCGGGGAACGTAGCCAACTCCGAATCTGTTGTTGCGACCTTGGTAAATGGAGTGCCCGAGTCGATTCGACTCGCCGCCGCTGCGCTCTCGAATTGTGATGTGGCGATAATTCAACACGAGTACGGCATCTTCGGTGGTGCGGATGGCGAAGAGGTAATCGATTTACTCCAAGACCTGGGAGTACCTGCGATCGTGGTTTTTCACACCGTTCCGCTAAACCCAACTCCTCACCAGCGATCGTTGCTGGTTGCTATTGCCGAGCTCGCGAATCGCGTCGTCGTCATGACTGTCGCTGCGCGGGATCGGTTGACCAAGTTGTACCCCATCGACTCTTCGAAGATCGTTACGATTCCGCACGGTGCGCTTGTTCCAACGCGCGATCAACGCAGAGAGATCGATCGGATTAACCCCCAGCGTCCACAACTCCTAACCTGGGGACTTCTTGGACCAGGGAAGGGCATCGAATATGTGATTGATGCGTTAGCGCTATTGGGCGATTTGCGCCCGCGCCCGCGATATACCATCGCCGGAGTTACCCATCCGAAAATCCTTGCCAGAGATGGCGACGCCTATCGGCACTCCCTTGTGCGCCGCGCTCGCGATGCAGGGGTGGAAGATTTGGTGACCTTCGATGATACCTATCGCAATGTGGAGCAGTTGACACGTTTCGTAGCTTCGGCTTCAGTGGTGGTTCTCCCTTATGAATCTCGTGATCAAGTTACTTCAGGAGTTTTGGTAGATGCGATCGCAGCCGGGAGACCAGTTATCGCAACGGCTTTTCCGCACGCGGTGGAACTCCTTAGCAGTGGAGCGGGGATCGTGGTGCCACATGCCGATCCAGTGGCTCTTTCTTGGGCGATTCGATCGATCCTGACCAACAAGCACGCAATGGCGGCCATGGCATCTGAGGCTGGGCGTATGGCTCCGTCAATGAGTTGGTCTGCGGTTGCCGCTGAGTACGCTCGACTCGCTGGGGTATTAGTAAGATCGGCCGCCTCGGTAGCAAGTTGATTACTTCCGTTACGTATTCACTCGATCACCTCGGCAAATTAAGTGACGGTCGTGGTCTCTTTGAGCACGCCGATGGAACTATGCGCCGCGAAGAGCATGGTTATTGCACGGATGACAATGCCCGACTGCTCGTCGTTACCACTCGTGAGCCAGATCAAGGCCTCGCCCACACCCTGAGTCGAATCGCACTTCGCTTTGTCTTGGAAGCGCAGAGTAGCGACGGGAAGACTCGGAACCGCATGGATCGATTTGGCAATTGGACTGATGTAGCGACAACCGACGATTGTTGGGGTCGGAGTCTGTGGGCGCTTGGCACGGCTGCAATCCAGCACCAGGACGAATCGATTCGATGGTCGGCATTAGCTGGTTTCAACAAGGGAGTTGGCCAACGCTCACCTTGGTCTAGGTCGATGGCGTTCGCGGCTCTGGGTGCTGCCGAGGTGCTTTCGCAAGATCCCACACACACCCTGGCCCGCGCTCTTCTCGTCGACGCGATTTCGGTTATTGGTCCAATTCGCAGTGGGTCTTGGACTTGGCCGGAGCCTCGACTTCGATACGCAAATGCCGTCCTCGCGGAAGCGGCAATCGCGGCGGGAGCCGCAGTAGGTAGTTCCAAAGATCTTGATCAGGGACTGAAAATGCTCAAATGGTTACTGAATCTTGAGACGGCACACGGACACTTGTCGGTCACGGGAGCTGGAGGGCGTGGCCCTAGAGATCGGGGAGTGCAGTTCGACCAACAGCCGATTGAAGTGGCATCAATGGCGGATGCCTGCTGGCGTGCCTACAACATTACCGGTGATCAGACTTGGGCTAAGGGTGTAACTGCGGCAGCAGATTGGTTCACAGGAGCAAACGACCTTGGACTTCTGATGTGCGATGAGGTATCCAAGGGCGGATTTGACGGCTTGCACTCAGATCGGGTCAATGTCAATCAAGGCGCAGAATCAACTCTCGCGCTAATCTCAACTATGCAACGAGCCCATTCTTTTGTGCCAGCGACGTGAGTGGCACCGCGAAAGTCACTGAAACCGGAATTGAAGTTCACCAGGACCGTTCGCGGGTGATCGTACGATTTTTCGTTCCAGGGCGTGAGGACGTCGGCCCTGGTCAGTCACGAGCGGCTCCAGTCATCGATCGAATTCTTCGCCTCGACGAACCCGTCGTTGCTGCTGCGATGAATGGTATTGACGAGCATTTCTTGGATCGACACCGCGATCTCCACGACTATCTCAGTGATCACGCAGAAATGGTTCTTCCGCGACTTGATACAGGCGTCAACCTTTCTGAGGCACGTCAACTTCTTCTGGGCGCAGCCTTCACAAGTGAGTATGCGATTGAGGGTGCCGCTCTCTGCAACCCCTCTGCTGTCATTCATCCGCAACAGGGAATGAATGGCGATGCTGAATTCATTATGAGCGTCCGTGGAATCGGCGAAGGGCATATTTCATCGATCGGATTTCGCACCGGACGAGTAACTGCAACCGGCACCGTAACTCTCGACCCCCCAGGTCCATTTCCAGCGACGGCATATGGGGTGCCAGGTCTTCATCACCAGAGCGTCTTTCATGCCAGGCTCGCCGAAATTGGAGATGACCACGAGAATGCCGCTTACGCACTCAACCCACTTCCTGAACG
>JANXYY010000172.1 GCA_025355805.1 Actinomycetes bacterium | reverse complement strand
AGAGGCGAAAGATTGAGTGCCTCAATCGCGGTCTCAAAGCCAAGCCCCAGATGTCCATCGATTTCGCCATCAACAGCGAACCCATCCCATTCGAGCAGGATTGATAGATCGGTCGGTTCTTGAAGTTCAAGGACGAAGATCCCCGCATCGATGGCGTGCGGAGTCCCCGCTGGGACCAAGATGGCGTCGCCTGAGTGAACGTCAAAAAAATTCAGTGAATTGAGTAAGGCCTTCGAATCGTGCGACTTCACCAGCTCGAGTACTTGTTCTTTGCCCATTTGTTGCGCAAAACCGAGCCCAACACCAGCGCCCTTCGGAGCTGCAAGCACAATCCAGGCTTCCGTCTTTCCATGTTGAAGCGAGAGGTGCTCACGCGCAAATAACTTATTTGGATGGAAGTGAACTGGTAGACGCTGATCGGGATCAAGGAGTTTCACCAAGATTTCGGTGCTCTCACCAAAAGCTTCAACGTGTTCTCGCCCGAGCCAGGCAACAGGATTACTTGAAATCGCGTCACGTAAGAAACTTCCGTCAGGAAGGCGAGACAGACCTTCTTCACGCATCCCAAACCTGGTTACCGTTGAACCAATCCATTCCTCTGGTCGCATCGGACCGCCTGGACCATCACGTAGTGCCCCGATTCGATTGCCGCCCCGATAGAAATGGTCGAATTGATTTGAAGGGAGGAAATATGGGCCGATCATCGAAGCGGTCATTTCTTTATGTCAACTCCTTATTGCTTCGGAGGCCATTCGGCGACACCCGGGTAGCCGTCTAGGCTTGGTGAATGACTGGACGGAGTAATTATGTCGGATATCTCAATCAGGATGACGCGACTCTTTGACCGAGGTCGTTGCCTTGACATTGCAGTTGATCACGGGTTCTTTGGTGAAGGTTCCTTTCTCGCCGGTATCGAAGACCTGCAACATGCGGTGGAGGTTCTAGTCGCTGCAGCGCCGGATGCGATTCAGCTAACTATTGGTCAGGCCAAACTCTTGCAGCGGGTGCCCGATCGAAAGCGCCCATCTCTGGTGCTTCGAACCGATGTGGCAAATGTTTACGGCAAAGTTCTCCCCGACCGAATGTTTAGCATCATGATAGACAATCCAGGCCTGGCCGCTGTCCGTTTGGATGCCGCTTGCGTAGTTGTAAATCTTTTCGAACTTCCAGAGCGGCCCGATGTTAAAGAAGCTTGCTTGCATAACATTATGAAACTGAAGGCCGACGCCGACCACTACGGAATTCCACTCATGATCGAACCGTTGGTGATGAAGGATGCGACAACGGGTGGCTATACCTCGGATGGCTCGCTCGAAAAAATTCTTCCCCTGGTGCGTCAAGCCGTCGAGTTAGGTGCAGATGTAATTAAGGCCGATCCAACCGACGACCCGGCCGATTATCACGAGGTCATTCGGGTGGCCGGACAGGTGCCAGTCCTAGTAAGGGGCGGTGGGCGAGTTGGAGACGAGGAATTACTCCGCCGAACCAACGAGGTCCTGAGCCAAGGTGCGGCCGGAATTGTCTACGGTCGAAACATCATTCAGCACCCGAAACCAGCGGCCATGACCCGCGCTTTAATGGCCATGCTCCATGATCAGGCAAGCATTGAGCAAGCGCTCGCGATGGTCAATTCCTGATGAAGGCAACTGGCGGGGCAGTAACGCGCGAGGTCCGGATCGGAATTATTGGCGGCGGTCTCATGGGTCGAGAGTTGATGGCGTTGGTTGGTCGCTGGCCCGTGTTGGTCGACCACCCAGTTCGGCCAAGAGTTACTGCGTTAGCCGACCCGTCCCCAAGTGCCCAGGCCTGGTTTGAAAGCGCAGGAGTATCGACGATTACCGACGATTACCACAGGCTTCTGAGCGATCCCGATATCGATGTCCTTTACATTGCAGTACCTCATCATTTGCACGAAAAAATTTACCTGGATGCAATCGGTGCAGGAAAAGACTTTCTCGCAGAGAAGCCGTTCGGCATCGATCTCCCAAGCGCGAAACGAATCGTCGCCGCCATTGACTCGTCCTCAGTCTTCGTCAGAGTCTCAAGTGAAATGCCCTTCTTCCCTGGTGCCCAACGCGCGTATGAATATGTGCAGAGTGGCGCCCTTGGCGAGATCATCGAAGTACGTGCGGGGCTGCTTCACTCCTCTGATGTGAATCGCGATAAGCCCATCAACTGGAAACGGCAGCGTAAATATTGCGGTGAAATTGGCGTAATGGGTGATCTAGGCATGCATGTCGCGCATCTGCCTCTTCGTTTGGGTTGGGTGCCAAAATCGGTGTATGGGTTACTAGATGACATTGTGCCGACCCGAAAAAACGCCGAAGGGCAAGACCTTTCAGCCGATACTTTCGATAATGCGACACTCTCGATGAAGGTGGTCACCGCTCGATCGGATGGACGCTCATTCCCTATGCAATGGGAGACTAAACGGATCGCTCCTGGACACAGTAATTCATGGTATTTCGAGGCACTCGGTATGGATGGGGGCGTGCGATTCAACACCCGAAATCCAACTACTCATCAAATATATTCGATCGTCGAGGGCGAGCAGCGATGGAGTGAAATCCAACCTGGCTACCGCAGTGTCTGGCCTACGTTCACTGGCGCGATTTTTGAATTTGGATTTGCCGACGCACTATTGCAAATGTGGGCAACTTTCTTAGCTGAACGAGAGGGTGCACTCGGCGTCGGCTTTGGAACCGCTACGGTTCACGAAGCTCTGGTCTCACACAAAGTTTTCGCCGCCGCGCTCAGTTCGCACGCCACTAATGCTGCGGTAGAAGTGGATATAGTTGGATAGTCGGAGGGATTCGTAAATGAAGTCAGTTTTCAACCCCGCTCAACGCGAGGGCGCACTTACTTCGCTTGCCGAAACTCAATTCGACCTCTTAGTCGTCGGCGGTGGTGTCTCAGGCTGTGGAACGGCACTTGACGCGGCAACTCGTGGTTTAAAAGTCGCCATGATTGAAGTCAACGATTTTGCTTCAGGTACCTCTAGTCGTTCCAGCAAATTGATTCATGGCGGGTTGCGTTATCTCGAGCAGTACGACTTCAAGCTGGTCCGCGAGGCTCTAAAAGAACGCGAATTAATGGTAAGTCGAATTGCTCCCCACCTGGTTTCCCCCGTCTCGTTCTTATACCCGCTGCATGAACCGCTCAAGGAGCGAGGATATGTCGGAGCTGGGTTGATGCTTTACGACGCCCTCCGAGGACGAGAGCATGTCTTGCCTTCACACCGCCATGTTTCGGTCAAGAGGATGCGCCAGATTGCTCCTGGACTGCGTCCGGATGTTTTGCGCGGGGGAGTGCTCTATTACGACGCGCAAGTTGACGACGCCCGCCACACCATGACCTTGGCTCGCACGGCGTCTCTGTATGGAGCAACGATTGCCACCAGAGTTGAATGCATCGATTTGTTGCGGGAAGGCGATGCCGTTGTTGGCGCCAAGGTGCGCGATGTCGAAAGCGGACTGATATTTGAAATCCGATCTACCGTGACAGCGCTCGCTGCTGGCGTTTGGAGTGATGGTTTACACGAGCGAGCTGGAGTGAGTCCGGGTTACTCGGTAACTATGAGCAAGGGCGTTCACATTACGGTCCCTGGGTCGGCGATCGCCCTCGAGACCGGTGTGATTCTTAAAACCGACGTAAGCGTGCTCTTTATAATTCCGTGGAAGAACGAATGGATTATTGGAACCACGGATACGCCCTGGACTGGCGATCGCGAAAATCCGCTGGCTACGCAAGAAGACATCTCATACCTTCTTGATCAAGCCAACCTGGTTCTTCTAAGACAATTGAGAGAATCCGACATTGTCGGCATTTTTGTTGGTCTCCGGCCGCTCGTGGCGACGAATCAAGGTTCACCAACTACGAAGATTTCTCGCGAGCACATTGTTGATCATCCGCTCGCCGGGTTGGTGAGTGTGGCCGGTGGCAAATACACCACCTATCGAATTATGGCTCGCGACCTCGTTGACGCGGCCGTAGGCGATCTCAATCGAAAAGTGCCAGAGTCGTGCACCGAAGAAATCGGCCTGATCGGTGCCGATGGCGTTGTCGCCCTTCGCAATCGCGTCGAACTACTTGCCCAGGAACACGGCGTGACGCAGACGCTTATCACTCATCTTTTAAACCGTTATGGCTCGCGGTTTGAAGAAGTTCTTGACCTTGCAGGTGGTGACCAGGTAATGCTCTCAGCAATCGCACCTGGTCTTGAATATTTAAGAGTGGAAATTCTCTACGCGGTGTTGTTCGAGGGGGCCCGCAGTATTGAAGATGTTCTTGCCAGACGTACCCGCATTTGCTTTGAGATTGCCGATGGTGGATTGGAGATAGCCCTCGATGTGGCCGGACTGATTGCTGGCGTCTTGGGATGGAGTGATGAACGACTTGATCGCGAAGTGAGTTTGTATTCAAAATTAATCAGCAGCCAGCGCCTCTCAGCGCTTCGCCCGCTGGATAGTTCATCGGACGGCCTTAGAAGTGTCAGTTAAGGCCCGGATTCAGCCAGGAGAACCAAACGAGAAGGGCTGGCGCGATCTCGTTTATGCTGATGGCGAAGACCATCTTGGTGAAACGTTTCCGATAGGGGCTAGACCACTACTGGTAATGCACCATCTTTCGGATCTGCACATTTGTGATGCGCAGTCGCCACTGCGACCAGAGTATTTGGATCGTTGGGCCGATCCAGATAGCCCTGTGCGTGAGTTCGTCGGCACGATCGGTACTTATCGTCCGCATTCCATTCTTTCACCGCATGTCGTTGAGTCGATGGTCCAATCGCTAAATACGATCACCGTAGGTCCTCTATCTGGCGCTCCCGTCGATGCCGCTGTGATCACTGGAGACACGACGGACAACGCACAGGTCAATGAAGTCTCTTGGTTTTTGGCTCTACTCGATGGCGGCGTGTTAACACCAGATTCAGGAAGTGCCGACTCCTATGAGGGAGTGATGGGCGAGGACCCCGAAAGGTATGACGTTAAGTACTGGCACCCGCATGGCACACCGGCTGGCGGAGAAGATGACGATGCGCGCGCAAAATATGGTTTTCCAATTGTTGCGGGATTGCTTGATGCTTGTCGAAGGCCGATCGATGCGACGGGTCTTCGCTTTCCTTGGTATGCGGTGCACGGCAATCACGACGCCCTTTTGCAAGGGACCGTCACGCCAAATCAAGCTACCCAAATCGCCATGACTAATACCCAGAGATATGAGGCATTGCCAAGCAATCTGTCGCTGATGGATGCGTTGACTCTCTTTAGTCAGGTGGGCCCGGCCGAATACCCCAAGAAATCTGATGCGCCCTTCGCAACCGTGACCCCTGATCCGATGCGTCGGGCCGTTGAGCGTGGCGAGTATGCGGCCAGACATTTAGCATCGCCAGGATTGCCGCCAGGACACGGCTTCACAGAAAAAAATGTGGAAGATCGAACCGCCTATTACGCACGAGACATCGGCAAAATTCGTTTGATCGTAATGGATACCGTCAACGAACATGGTGGTTGGCAAGGTTCCGTTGATGAGACGCAATTTGCGTGGTTGGAAAATGAACTAAAAAATGCAAATCGGCCTGTGGTACTCGCCTCCCATCATCCGCTAGCGACCATGTTTAATGATTACGCGCCACCTGGAGCAGAGCGGCGCATTTGTCAGGAAGAACTCGAGCCGATGCTTCTAGATTATCCAGTCGTGATCGCTTGGCTAGCTGGACACGAGCATCGTCATCATGTGCGTTGGGTGGGAAGCCGCGATCAATCACGAGGGTTCTGGCAGATTGAAACCGCTTCGCATGTCGATTGGCCTCAACAGAGTCGTGTGGTTGAGATTGTCGAAGTTGCAGATGGTGAAATTGTGATTGGCCTTACCGTGATTGATCATGTGGCACCGCTGGATTACGACAATTCCGAGGATCCGGTTGCTTTAGCAGCGCTTTCACGGGTGCTTAGTGCAAACGTTTGGCAGCGACGCGCCGAACTTGGATCGCGAAACCCATTAACTTTTGGCGAAGG
>JANXYY010000065.1 GCA_025355805.1 Actinomycetes bacterium | reverse complement strand
CATGTACTGCCCATAACTGAAGTTGCAGTGATTGGTTCCGTTCGCCGCAGGCAGGGAAGTGTCTGGAGCACCGGTTTCTGTGAACTGCGTGTAATGCTCAGGAGGCACAGTGAAGAAGGAAAGTAGCTTGCGCTCTGGTGCCGCGTAAGAATACTTAGTTCTCGTCTTCGTCTTCTTTGCCTTCTTTGCCGCAGCCGTAGCCTTGGCTTTATTTGCTGCAACCAAACTCGCGTACGAGACGTTGTACTTATCGATCAACCATTGGTCGTTGCCTGCGGCGACGGCTGGATCTGCCTCGGTATGCATGGTCACAGTAGGTACCGTGATAGTCCCGCTCTGGTGACCAAGTGCACGTAAGTTACTGAGCGCCGTAGCGTTCGCCGACCACCTAGGGGCCTGAGCCAGGGCTCCAAGCATCGCGTTCATCGCGGTATCACCAGAAAGACCCAAGTTATAGGTCGCGCCAGCGTCACCAAGCTGCGCCGCATAATCGGTCTTCGTATTGTCACCGAATTGCCCGCCAGCCTGCTGTTCGAGATCCAGACGAGCGACCACTCCGAGCGCCGCAGCGGTGGCAACGTTCTCGAGTACTGCCAGCGCTGGACTAATTGCTAGTGCGAACGAGTCATATGACGTGTTGCGCGGATCGTTCGGATCGCCAGGGCCTGTTGTGCCGTCGAAGTGGGCACTCTGGGCTGGCAAGCCAGACATGAGGCCGATCAGCAGGAGCGCACTCCGGGATGGAATCTTGGCGCCGGAAAGGGCTGCGCCAAATGGCGAATTCGCGGCCGTGTCTGGCCAGACTCCGGTAAGAATCCCGGCTTTCAATTTACCGAGTACGGTAAATATTTTGCCTAAATCGCCCATCGCTTGCGCGTAACCGGCAATTCCAGGTGCGTAACCATGACCCACAATCGAGGGATCAAAGAGCGTCTGGAATCCCCAAACAACGTCGGTGGCGATTGTCATTTGTTGTTCGATGCTATTGGTTACTGCGCACATAGGCGCAGCAGCCGTCACCAGTGATGGATACTTTTCAGCAAGTAACTGAGTAATAAATCCACCGAGAGATTCACCCCAAGCAATAACGTGTTTCGTCGTCGGGAATTGGGTTTTGAATATTCCAATCAGTTCAACGTCGGTCGCAACTGCGGAATCTGCATTCCAACCCTGCTTAGCAAAGCCAGAACCGGTGATGCCATAGCCTTGCGCTAACAAAGCTTTGGCAACATCAGCGTTGGGTACCGGTTGTGGAGTCTGGGTCACTTTGTAACCACCGATACCTGGGACACCGGCCGGGATATCAACAGCAAATCGGTAGCCGTGTGAGTACAGGTATACGGTGCCGTTGAAATTAAGCGGGGCACTCATTACATAAGGCGCGCCATCACTTGTAGCGCCCTGGCACGAGGTGACCCCACCGGCGGTCGCACATTGAGGAGCAGCTGCGTTAGCCGAACCCGGAAGTGCAACCAGTGTGGCGACGACAAGAGCCGCGGTTGCGAGGATGGCCGACGAGCGTCGTCCGAGAATTTGCTTAGACATTTTCATCCTCACTTATTGGTTGGAAGGCCGTTTGCCGGAAGGGCAGGCCGCTTGTAGTTAGAAGTGGTAACTCCGCCGGATCCAGAGTCGGTGACAAACGTCGTGTACTTACCGCCATCTGGCTTGAGATCGCCGTTGGTGTCGTAAGTTCCGAACCAGTAACCGGTGTAACCAGCATGGCTTGTCTTCGAGTAACCAAGTGGCACCAGACCTGCCTGCACGAAAGTTTTACCTTTGGCAATTAGAGCAGCGACAACCGCGTTGCGCGTTGGCTTTTTTCCCGCCGCCCGAAGCGCCTGCACCAGAATCATCGCCATGTTCATGCCGACCAACGCGTTGTTATCCCAAGTGGTGTCGCGGCCCTTGTTGTAGTTCTCGTTTATCCCCTTAAAAAAGGAGACGTATGGGTCGGTGCTGTCGGTAGGAGATGGCAGGAAGGAGGCCCCTGTTGAACCGGCAAGAATTGCCGCGGGTACACCCAGCGCCTTGAGAGTCGTTGGATCGCCACCCACAGATCCGATGATCCACTTCAGCGGCTTAAAGCCCATCTTCCCCGCAGTGATTAGGGCGACTGCCGTGGCGGAGGAGACACCAAACATGACGACCACTTCGGCGCCGGCTGCCTGCATCGCACCGACCTGGGCTGCAAGGCCCGGAGATGACTGCGAGCCGGAGGCGTATCCCTTAGACACTACAAAAGTGGTGCCGGCAGTTTTGAAACCGGTCTGAGCATTGCGTCCAAAATCGTCATCTTGGTAAATCAGCCCGATCTTCTTCCCAGGATAATTATTTGCAAGATAGGTCCCGATGATCTTGGCTTCCATTACATATGACGGCAGGTAAGTAAATGTCGTCGGATATTTTACCGGGTTATCAAAACCGCTATATCCGGTATTGACAAATAGGTCAGGAATGCCTCGAGCACCGAGTCGTACGCTGTTTAGCACCGCCAAATGGTTAGCGGTACCGAGGGCACCCGCGATCGCGAAAACTTTGTCTTGCAAAATCAATTTGTTTGTTTTGGAGACGGCCAGTGTTGGCGAGTAGCGATCGTCTTCCACCTTAAGCATCACTCGTCGTCCGAAGACGCCGCCGTGTGCATTGACGTAATCAAGGTAGGCCTGCGCAGCTGGCGCGATCTTGTTGTATCCGGGTGCGGCAATACCACTCATCGGTATCGTGACTCCGATTTTTATTTCGTCTGTCGATACACCTGCTTCGGAGTGCACTTTGGTCGCCTGGGCAGGAAGCGCGCTTAGCGCGAGACCAATCACCGTAAGCGCTGCAACCGAGCCAGTCAGTCTGCGCATTCTGCTACTCATCTGGATCCTTTCAAATTGAAAACATGGAGGGCGTTGGGGTGAGGGTATTACTGATCAGTAGCAAGCGGGAGAGGGGAGGCAAAACTCACCCGATTTATTTTGCCTTTTTTTACGCGGTTCGATGCGATATGCCCGTTATATACGCTTTTGTCGGCGAAGCGCTATCTTTCGACCCAGGTGCGACAGCGACTCCGCAATGCCTCCTGGCGAAATCACGATGGTCGCAATCAGGAGCACACCGGTCAGAACGGCCGGCAAATTCGTCGAAACCGCATCACTTGCCCCCTGGGCGATCGCGTCGGCAACCATCGGGAGAATGACAAGCGTGAAGGCACCAATTACCGCACCCACAAGACTTCGTACCCCACCAATCACCGCTCCGGTGAGAATTGCAAACGAGAGTGATAAGGGAAAACCGCCTGGGGTCACGAGTGAAACGGTGGCGCAGAGTAAGGCCCCCGCAAGTCCGGCAAAACCTGCACTCACGGTGAATGCCAGCACTTTGCTCCTTGCCACGTTGACCCCAGACAGTGCGGCCGCAGTTTCATCGCTACGGACTGCTCGCCATATTCGACCATATCTGCCGCGAAGAAGGTTCGCGGCCAACCAAACCGCGAATAGCGCAAAGAGTGCCGAGATCCAAAAAAGCCATTTGTAGGGACTGAAGTTTTCACCGAATCTCGATGGCGCCACGCCAATGTCGAATGGCAAGCCTTGTTCGCCACCGAGAAATGAGAATTGATTTGCCAGCGAAGGTAACCCCACTGCAAATGCAAGTGTGGTTCCAGCCAAATATGGTCCAGATAGTCGGGCCGCAGCGACGCCGAGTAAAGCGCCTACGAGGGCTGCGACGAAGACTGCAGCGAAGAAGGCGATCCAAAACGGCCAGTGCAAATTTTGCATTACCAACGCAGCAGAATATCCGCCAATCGCCAGTAACGCGCCGTGACCGAGTGAAACCTGTCCTGAATATCCAGTTAGCAAGACGATCGAAACTATTGCGACAAAATAAGTCGCCACGCTTGCCCCCTGATAAACGCGGAACTCAGAGATTCGATCACTTATCAGGAGCAGTCCCCAGCCCACGAGTACCAGCAGTAAAGCTCGACGCATTCCGCTCGGGATTCGAAGCCAATTTAAAGCAAAGCGTTCACGCATTACGCACGCTCCGTTGTCCAATCAAACCCCGCGGTCGAAGCAAAAGCACAGCAATCAAAACCACGAAGGCGGTAATAAAAGTAAATGAACTTCCCAGATATGTGACTACGAGCGCTAAGCCAATACCAAGCAAGAATCCACCTACAACTCCACCGACCAAACTCTCCAATCCCCCCAGTACTGCAGCGGTAAACCCGAATACGAGGAGCAAGTCGAGTGAATTCGGAGCAAGCAAAGTTGTGGGCGTGATTAAAGCTCCGGCGAGCGCCCCTGCACCACCGGCGAAGGCCCAACCAATAGTGCGCACCCGCGCAACGCGAACACCGGCTAATCGTGCCACCTCGGGTTCAAAAGCGGCCGCGCGCATTGCCAATCCCAGACCGCTTCTTTGAAAAATGTAGGCGAAAGCCAGCATCACGAGAAGAGTCGTGAAAAGGATGAAAAGATCGAATGGAGAAAAGGGAATTCTGGTCAAGCCGACCTTGAATCCATTTTGCGAAAGGGCGGCTGGGAAACTGCGGTACTCGCCACCCCAAATGAGACCAACAAAGCCCTGAATCGCGCTTAGTAAGCCGAGTGTGACGATAACCGGAGCCACCGCCGCAATTGGGCCGTCCCCAACGCGATGCATCAATGGTCGCACCAATAACAAATCAACCAGCGCACCGAAAAGAGCACCGAAAATGATCGCAATGATGAGAGTAAGTGGATATGAATGAGTGATGCGATGAATCTCTAGCCCGACGTACGTGGACAGAACAGCTTGACCAGCCTGCGCAAAATTTACAACTCGAGTACTGCGCCAAACCAGAATCATCGCGAGGGCCATGAGACTATAAATCGAACCGAGACTTGCTCCGTTGATGAGAGTGTTTACAAATTGCTGCACGCCCGACCCCCTAGTAGCCCAAGTATGCGTGTCGTAATTCGGTATCTTGCGCGATTAGCGAAGCAGATCCACTAATCACGATCTTGCCAAGGCTTAGTAAGACTGCATTATCTGCAATTTCGAGTGCACTGATTGCATTTTGCTCAACCAGTACAACTGTTAAGCCTGTTTGTTTACGTAATCGGTCAAGGGTTTGAAAGATTTGCTCGACTACAAGCGGCGCTAGCCCAAGCGACGGTTCATCAAGCAGTAGTAGATCTGGACGAGCAATGAGGGCACGAGCAATCGCCAACATTTGTCGTTCGCCACCAGAGAGAGTGTCAGCGCGTTGGCTTAGTCGTTCGCGTAATCGAGGAAAGAGGGACAGAACTTCCTCGCGCGCGATCTGGACGTCTGGATCCTTGCCGCGCCATAGTGCACCTAATTGCAGATTTTCGGCCACCGTCAATTCACTCACGACAGAACGGCCCTCTGGCACATGTGCGACACCGTGGCGGACGCCTTCTTCTGTCGATAATGACAAGAGATCGTGTGAATGCCAGTGCGCCGAACCCGAAGTTGGCTTCGTCAACCCGGTCAGTGTGCGAAGCAGGGTGGTCTTGCCGGCGCCATTCGCCCCAATTACCGCAGTCAAAGAGCCCGCAGGAACCTCGAAGGAGACATTCTCTAAGGCGCGGACATGGCCATGATCAGTCGTGAGCCCCACGATTGAGAGCATTACGCATACCGTTCTCGGCCGATTGCTGCATTGCCCAAATAGGCAGCGATGACTGCCTCATCGGTTCTAACTTCTTCGGCATTTCCACTCGAGATAATTTGACCAAAATCCAATACGTATATCCGATCGCTCACCGACATTACTACTTCCATGTGATGTTCAACGAGCAGAACTGAGCACGTGGAGCGCAACGAGGAGATCAAACCGCGTAGCCAATCAATGTCATCGGCTCCGAGTCCACCAGCCGGCTCGTCGAGTAAGAGAAGGGTTGGCTCACTTGCGAGTGCTCGGGCCAGGGCGATTCGTTTACGAGTGGGGAAAGGCAATTGCGAGGCTCGAACCTGGGCTAAAGAGGTCGCACCTACCTGATCAAGGGCCTCCATCGCCAGGTTCTTAAGTTTGCGCTCATCACGATCGGTTGCACCAAGAAGTCCGCGCACGATACCGGTCTTAGCCTGATGATCGAGGGCAACCATCACATTTTCCAGGCAAGTCAAATCGGGGAACAGACCGACGCCTTGCAAGGTGCGCGCAATACCTAAGGTGTGTAATTGGTGCGGTTTTGGCCAGGATGTTCTTTTCTCGTTCCAAATGAACGAGCCTTGATCTGGGGAAATAAAACCGCAAATCGAATTAAAGACGGTAGTTTTACCGGCACCATTTGGTCCAATCAAACCGACGACTTCTCCCGGTTCAACTGAAATATTTACCGCAGACAATGCCTTCAACCCGCCAAAATTCACGCAGAGGTTTTCGATGCGCAGCAAAGACATGGCCCGGACGCTACCGCAACCTAGAGGTACTCACGAAGAACCCGAGGACTCAGGCGCGTGACAATTTCGTAGTTTATGGTTCCGCTGGCCGCGGCCCAAGCATCGACGCTAGGGCCCTCGCCGCCAAAAAGAGTTACCTCGTCGCCAGCCTGCGCCGTTGAATCAGGTCCTAGATCGATCACAAATTGGTCCATGCAGATTCGCCCCAACACCGACACGGTCTTCCCGCCAAAATTAACTGCGAGCGCATTTGATCCATGGCGTGGAACCCCATCTGCATACCCCATGGGTACTACGCCAACCCGGGTTGCCCGTTTTGTGATGGATGTGCCGCCATAAGAAACGGCAACCCCAGCTGGCACCTGCTTGACCAATAGCAAGCGCGCAGTAAGAGTCATAGCGGGTCGCAAATCGAATTTTGAGGCATTGCCAAGAGTCCTTGGATCTGGCGAGAGCCCGTAAAGAGCAATACCAGTGCGTACGAGGTCATATCTGGCATTTGGATCGACAAGCGTCGCGGCCGAATTCGAGAGGTGGCGAACTTCGGGTTTCAATCCAGCCTCCTTTACGACGGTGAGCGCTTCTTCGAAAGAGTTGCGCTGCGCCTCGTTCGCCGGGTGCCCGGGTTCGTCGGCCCTAGCAAAATGCGACCAAACTCCGGCGAGAACAAGATTGCCAACAGTCACCTGCTCTGCCGCGGCTGCGACAACTTCGGGCCAAGCACCAAGTGCACCGCCACGTGTCATGCCAGTATCAACTTCCAGGTGAACTCGAGCCGGGCGACCCGCGATGGCGGCAATTGCAGAGATCTCTTCAACGGCCTCGACGGAACTGGCCGAAAGATCGATATCTAACTCAATTGCTTCCAGATACTGATCTCCAGGTGGAGTCAGCCAAGCCATGATTCGCACCTCGGTGAGCCCGGCATTTCGAAGTGCAATCGCCTCTTGCAATAGCGCTGTGCCAAGCCAGGTCGCACCGCCGGCGATTGCTGCCCGAGCTACTGGGATCAGTCCGTGGCCATATGCATCCGCCTTGAGCACCGCCATCAGTTCAACGCCTGCTCTGGCGCGCAGCGTCTCAGCGTTATGAGTTATCGCGGCCAAGTCGATCCGTGCGACAGCTCGTGGGAATGACGGGTTCACGGTTCGTCAGCCTCCCACCGCAGGCTTGCGATGGCGTCGTGAATTGTGGCGGCGATGTCACTCGCGCCGGCGCCGTGCATTGTCCGACCGGCCAATCCGTGTAGCCAGGCGCCTACTGTCGCCGCCTCAAAAAGTGCTACTCCTGCAGCAGTCAGTGCACCGATTAGCCCGGCGAGGACGTCGCCACTTCCGGCGGTCGCAAGTTTCGGAGTGCCGGTGGGGTTCACCGCAATTCGCCCAGTTGGCGAAGCGATTATCGTCGTCGAACCCTTCAAAAGAACCGTCACGCCGAACGTCTTTGCGGCAAGAGTGGCGTAGAAGAAACTACGGCTCTCAATTTCATGTCGCTCCACACCAAGGAGAGCACTTAATTCACCGGCGTGCGGTGTGACCAACGTATTCGCCCGACCTCTTGGCAGCACCTGCAAAGCACCCGCGTCGACGACAATTGGAAGCTCACTGGCAAAGGCTGTCGCAATTTCATCGGTGATCGATACGTCGACCAATCCGGGTCCGATGACCCATGCCTGCACTCGTCCGACCGACCGCACAACTTCCGGATGGACACCAATAACGGTCTCGCTTGCCTGTCCTAAATAGCGAATCATGCCGACGCCGGTTGCGAGTGCACTCGCGCACACAAGTGCCCCTGCCCCAGGAAATTCTGTGGATCCCGCAACAACACCGAGCACTCCGCGTGCATATTTGTCGGTCCGCTCGTGCAGGCGAGGCAACGATTTGAGGACATCATTTGTTTGCCAGACCTCTACTCGCGAGGCAACATTAGAAAAATCAAGTCCGAGTTCGACGACTTCACACACTCCAGAAGCTGCCGCCCCAGGATCCACTAGATGTGCCACCTTCAACGCGCCACAGACGGCAGTCACATCCGCCTTAACGTGTGCACCTGACGCCTGCCCAGAATCTGCGTCAATGCCACTTGGCAGGTCCACCGACACAACGATTGAATCTTCGGATATTGCGGCGACTGCTTGAGCTGCATCTCCTCTCAACCCGCCCTTTCCTCCAATTCCAACAATGCCGTCGATGACCAAATCCGTCTCATCAAAATCAATCTCGCTTAACGAACTAGAAATCCGCGAGCCTGATTTTTGCAGCGCCGCCAAACCTCCTACATGCGTATTGGGGCTAAGCAAAAGCGCTGAAACCTTTGCGCCGCGTTCGGCTAAGTAGGCACCCGCAAACAGTGCATCACCACCATTGTCGCCACTTCCAATAAGCAAAAGGACCGTTGCCCCTACTACCAAGCCGACCGAATCTTGGAGGAGTCCAATCGCCACCGTCGCAACGCCGCGAGCGGCTTGTTGCATCAATGCGTCCGTAGCAACACCCTTTGCAAGCGCTGCCGCTTCGGCATCGCGCACATCCTCAGCGAAGAACGCGTATCTCATCCTTACTCGCGCTCCACCATCACTAATGCGGAAGCGATTCCTGCATCATGTGACATGGAGAGGTGCACCTTTGCTCCATTAACCACCTGTGCTACCGAATCACGAAGTACAAAAGAAGGTGCGCCACCAGGCGATTTGATTACCTCCGCGTCTTGCCACTTCAGACCCGTCGGGGCACCAAGGGCTTTCGCGAGCGCTTCTTTTGCTGCAAAACGGGCGGCTAATGATGCAATTGGTAACTCTCGTTCTTGCGGAGTAAATATCCGCTCCAACAGACCGGGAGTTCGTTTCAGAGATTCTGCAAATCTCTCGATGTCAACCACATCGATCCCAACTCCCTGGATCACGGTTGCACCGGTTGTTTACTCGAAGGCACAAATCGATCCACGGCTATTACGAATACCAGAATTGCTCCGCCGATCACGACGCCACCAACAAGATCCGATAGCCAGTGCGTATTCCGGTACAGAGAAACGGCACACACGATGAAAGTTGTGAGTCCCACAACTGCTCCGAGCGTTCTACCGCGTCCGATCGCTCGATGCGTGTAATGGTAAATCAAATATGCCAGTAGCCCCCATGTGAGGATCGCATTTGCTGCGTGACCGCTGGGGTATGAACCCACGCCACCGAAGTGGAAGTGATCCTGGCCAAGGCGAGGCTTCTCCCGTCCGAATGCAACTTTTAATCCTCCAACGACAACATTGAGCCCGGTGAGGGACAATAGAGAGAGATTGATTGGACGCCAGGATTTAAACCTTAGAGCGATCAGTACCGCCGCTATCAAAAGAATACTTGCACTAAATCCGCGGAGCCCTAGATCGTCGAGTCCAAGGATGAACGTTTTTGCCACACCAGAGTGACGTGGCGGCGCGCGATTCCCGATTCGCTCGTCAATGCGAGTCACAAATGATGGTCTGATCACGAATATAGTCAAGATCGCAAATATAGCGATGAGTGAAGAACACCAACGAAGAGCCGAACGCATTTGGGCCCGTCTCACCTGATCGCTGAGCGTGGTCACGCCGACTACATCATTCAACGGTTACTGACTTCGCCAGGTTTCGTGGCTGATCAACGTCGAATCCCTTAATTGTGGCCATTTCGCAGGCAAACACTTGGAGTGGAACCGTGGCCAGCAGTGGTTGAAGCAAAGTTGGACAAGTTGGGATACGGATGATGTGATCGGCAAAATTAATAACCGATTCGTCGCCTTCTTCTGCGATTACAATCGTGAGGGCTCCCCGGGCTCTGACCTCTTGAATATTACTCAGGACTTTGTCGTGAATGATCGAGCGTCCCCGCGGCGAAGGAACAGTGACGATGACTGGCGTGCCCTCTTCAATTAGAGCGATGGGACCGTGTTTCAATTCACCTGCTGCGAAACCTTCGGCATGCATGTAAGCCAATTCTTTCAATTTGAGCGCACCTTCAAGGGCAACCGGGAACCCAACATGCCTACCTAGGAAGAGCACTGACTGCTTATCCTTCAGGGTATTTGCCAATTTTCGAACCGGCTCCATGGTTTCCAAAACTTGTTCAATCTTGGCAGGCATCGCTGAAAGTTGCGTCAGAATCTCTGAAATTTCATCGCCGAACTTTGTGCCGCGCACCTGAGCAAGATAAAGACCGACCAAATAGGCCGCGACGATTTGAGTTAGGAACGCTTTGGTGGACGCGACTGCGATCTCAGGACCTGCATGCGTGTAAAAAACTGCATCTGACTCACGCGGGATTGTGGATCCGTTCGTGTTGCAAATTGCCAAGACGCGAGCCCGTTGCTCTCGAGCGTGGCGAAGCGCCATCAACGTATCCATTGTCTCACCCGATTGCGAGATCGCGATGACGAGGGTCGATCGATCGACAATTGGATCGCGATACCGGAATTCGCTCGCCAACTCAATTTCGACGGGAATGCGAGTCCAATGCTCAATTGCATACTTCGCGATCAGCCCTGCATGGTATGCGGTGCCACAACCGATTACGATGATTTTATCAATCTCGCGCAACTCATCGTCAGAGAGTCGCATTTCGTCCAGGATTAATCGCCCGTCGATACCAACGCGTCCCATCAATGTTTCATTTACGGCTCTCGGTTGTTCTTCGATTTCTTTCAGCATGAAGTGGTCGAAGCCACCTTTTTCGGCAGCCGCCGAATCCCAGGTCACCTCATATTCATTGGTTACGGCAGGAGTCCCGTCGAAATTCGTTATTTCAATCGAGTCAGGGCGCAGATCCACCACTTGATCTTGCCCCAATTCGATCGCGCTTCTGGTGTGGGCGATAAACGCGGAAACGTCAGAGGCAAGAAAATTTTCATCCACTCCACGCCCAACAACGAGTGGTGAGTTGCGTCTCGCACCTACAACTTGGTGAGGAGATTCAACGTGTATGGCAACTAGCGTAAATGCGCCGCGCAATTGGCGACAAACTCGACGCATTGCCTCTGCCAAATCACTGTTGCACTCGCGATATTCATCCTCAAGAAGGTGTGCGACGGATTCCGTATCAGTGTCCGAGGAAAACTCGTGGCCCTTCTTCTCAAGTGCTTGTCGTAACTCGACAAAGTTCTCGATAATGCCATTGTGGATCACGGCCAATTTATGTTCGCAGTCAGTGTGTGGGTGCGCATTGCGATCCGTGGGTCCACCATGGGTTGCCCACCTGGTGTGTCCTATACCGGTCGTCGAGGGATCTAGTGGCCGACCGGCAAGCGAGTTCATGAGATTGCTCAACTTGCCTGCCCGCTTCTCAATGGCAAGACCTTGGTCTGTTAGCAGGGCAACCCCGGCCGAATCGTAACCGCGGTACTCGAGACGACGAAGACCGTCGATTACAACCTCAAGCGCCCCTTGCGAGCCTGCATACCCGATGATGCCACACACTTAAGAATCCCCAATCCGCTCAAGGCTAGAGCCCAAGCCTAGATCTATCCGCTAAGAGAGGTACTCCTGCACTGCGACGGCGATTCGCGCGGCACTGGATTGCGCCAAACTCAAAGTCGCCGCCTCGACCATGACTCGAATCAACGGTTCGGTACCTGATGGGCGAAGCAACACTCGACCTTGTCCACCAAGCTCGGCCTCTACGCTGGCTACCACCAGGGCAATTTGGGCGCTGTCCGCCAGTCGGTTCTTATCCACATTTTGGACGTTCAGCAAGACCTGAGGCAAGACTGTGACGATGCCGGCGAGTTCGCGCAGACTTCTGCCAGTACTGCGCATGCGCGACATCAACTGCAATGCGGTGAGTACTCCGTCACCGGTGCGCGCATAATCCGACATGATGATGTGACCTGATTGTTCGCCACCTAAGTTGTAACCACCATCTCGCATTGAATCCAAAACGTATCGATCGCCGACCGCAGTGGTCTCAACTTTGATTCCATGATCGGTCATCGCAATATGGAAGCCGAGATTGCTCATCACGGTAGCAACGACAGTGTCCTTGGCTAAGGTACCGGCTTCTTTCATCGAGATCGCCAGAATCGCGAGAATCGCGTCCCCATCAACGAGGCTGCCTTCAGCATCGACAGCCAGACATCGATCCGCGTCCCCATCATGAGCAATCCCAAGATCAGCGCCGATCGCACGGACTTCGGCCTGTAGCTTCTCAATATGTGTTGAGCCGCAATCTTCGTTTATGTTTAAGCCATTCGGTTCCGCCGAGATTGTCGTAACGCTCGCCCCTGCTCGTCGCAACGCCTCGGGGGAAATGTATGACGCAGCCCCGTTCGCACAGTCGACGACAACAGATAAGCCGTCAAGACGATTCTGAATACTTGAAACCAGATGGTCAAGATAGAAATTCAAACCATTTGTGTCTCTCACGATCCGCCCGACATTTGCACCAGTGGGCCGCTTCCAAGGTTCGCCCATGCGCTTCTCGATCGCATCCTCGAGTTCGTCATCCAATTTGAGGCCACCACGTGCAAAAAATTTAATCCCATTATCCGGCATTGGATTATGCGAGGCGCTGAGTACGACACCGATGTCGGCCCCTTCAGCATCGACTAGAAAAGCAACACCAGGGGTCGGAATCACTCCCACGCGCTTTGCATCTACACCGGCGCTGGCCAATCCAGCGACCACAGCAGCTTCCAGAAACTCGCCAGATGCTCGGGTATCCCGTCCAACTATCGCTACCGGACGATGTCCCTGGAAAAGTCCGATGTCAGATAAAACGTGCGCTGCTGCCACAGATAGGTCAAGGGCTAATTCAGCGGTCAGGTCGTGATTGGCCAAACCTCGCACTCCATCGGTGCCAAATAAGCGCCCCACGAAACCACTCCTCCCGCCACTACCTAAAAAGCAGGCGCCCCGTGCCTTAATGGCAGACGGGGCGCCCGAGAATCGATAATCCGCAGAAGCGCGTTAGCGCTTGCTGTACTGCGAGCGCTTTCGCGCTTTCTTTAGCCCGTATTTCTTGCGCTCGATCACGCGGGCATCGCGGCTCAAGAATCCGGCTTTCTTTAACGCGGGACGGTGCGCATCAACATCAATCTCATTGAGCGCTCGCGAAATGCCAAGGCGAAGTGCACCTGCTTGGCCTGAGACACCACCACCACCGATGCGAGCAAGAACGTCGTACGTACCTTCAGCGCCCACGGTGCGGAATGGTTCGGAGACCAACTGTTGGTGAACCTTGTTCGGAAAATATTCGGCGAGGGCCCGACCGTTAATGACCCAACGACCGTTGCCCGGAATCAAGCGAACGCGCGCGACGGCTTCTTTACGACGACCGGTCCCACCACCTGGGGCAGTCAGCGCCGGTCGGTTTGTCGCCGGAGCAGGAGTGCTCGTCGTGTACGACTCGGGCGCATCAGCTACTTCGGAGTCGTCAAATTTCTCGTCGACTGCGCTCTTGTTAACCACTTATATCCGTCCTACTTCTTAATGATTTGCGAGATTTGGGTGAACTCAAAGGGTTGCGGCTTCTGCGCGCTATGAGGATGTTCAGGGCCTGCATAAACTTTAAGTTTGCTTGACATCATGCGGCCCAAAGTGTTCTTTGGGAGCATTCCCTTAATCGCCTTTTCAATCGCCCGGGTTGGGTTATTGGCAAGCAACTCAGCATATGGGGTGGTGGTCAGGCCGCCGGGAAAACCAGAGTGACGGTAGGCCATCTTCTTCTCAACCTTTTGGCCGGTCAGAACGATCTTGCTGGCATTGATGACAATTACGAAATCACCCATATCCATGTGGGCGGCGTAAGTCGTTTTGTGCTTGCCACGCAGGAGAACAGCGGCGTGTGAAGCCAGACGTCCCAGCACCACATCGGTGGCATCGATTACATGCCACACACGCTTGGCATCTCCTGGCCTTGGGCTATACGTGCGCACGCCTTGCCTCGCTCATTCAGTCATAACTCATTTTGGTTGGACAAAAAATTGTGGCTCCACGATGAGAGCCTGCCAAGATTACCCATCAAGGGTGGTGCGGGTCAAAATGGCAGGATGTGCCCCCTCGGCTAACCCGCCACTAACACTGGATTTTCCGCAATTACTTGGCTCAAAAGCCACGAAAGCACCTCTCCGGCTCCCCAACCCAACGGGTACTTATCTCGCAACTCGCGGGCCCCTTCCAAATCTGAACCCAACGTCACCAACGGGGGTTCCACGTAGCCATCAAGCCGGTGCTGTTCAAGCCCAATGTTGGCCATCAGTCCGTTGCACAGACACTGGCGCCCCACCGTATCTTCGATTTCCCCACCCTTTTTTAGATACACCGGCACCGGCTCGCTCGGACAGCGGTAGCCAACTAGCCCGTTGGGTCGCTGAAATGCCGTGCGCAAATAGCCCAAATCGCAGAGTCGTGGCCGCTCCGAATAAAGGTCACCATCGGACAGGGTCCCGACGATCTGGGCAACTTTGAACGGAAATCCAGTTGGTGAGGCGAGTGCATCCGTCTTGACGACGGGGCCCGCTGAGTCCAGTTGTGTCCAAAGTTCATTGCGAAGTTCATCAGTTAAACCTGACTCGCGGCAGAGAGCAAAGACAGTGCCCACCTGAACGCCAGCCGCACCAGAAACCAGGGCTTGCGCAACTTGCTCGGGCCGGCCATAGGCACCCGCAAGCCAGAAAGGAAGGCCGAGTGCAGCGATTTTTGCCAGATTCGCTTCATCCCGAGTTCCGTAGATCGGTTCTTGCTCATCATCTAGGGTCAATCGACCGCGAGGCGGGGCGTTGTGACCTCCGGCAAGATGGCCTTCGACGACAAAACCGTCGGGTCTAATCGCCTCATCTCGTGCTAAGTAAGTGGCAAGAATGTCAGCGGAAACAATTGCCAAAAACTTGGGGCGCTTCAATGGGGGAAGATTTTGGCCGAGCAGTTCGCGCGGATCAAGACTCAAGCGGAACGGTTCGGCCGCCCCTTCCACATCGACGCTAACAGAGCCTTGGTTGCCGGCCGCGAAATCGTTGAGCAAACGCGGGATCTCGCGAGGTACGCCCGCCCCCATCAAAACGTAGTCAACATCTGCGAGCATGGCGCCTAATAATGCTGCAGGCGTTGCCATTTGGACCTTTTCAAGAAAGTTGATACCGATTAGACCGACGTGCCCTTCCTTGGCCAGCCACACTTCGGCGAAGTTGCTCACCACACTCAATTCTTGCCACGCAATAGTTGGCTTAAGAGAGAGTTTGGGGACCGCGAGATACGGTTTGCCTGCCTGTCGACCGCCTGCGATGAAGTAACGAGTTAGAACACGCGCAGCCATCTCGGAAACCGGGAAATTGCTCAAAGCCCGACGCATGTGACCGCCCACATCACCATCCTGTAAACGTCTGGCTACGACTGCGTCCAAAGCGGTGCCAGAGACGACGCCAAGTTGCCCACCAAGGGCCACTTCTCGAGCTAGCGACCAGTTGGAGACCGCGACACCCATTCCGCCTTGAATCACTGTCGGCAGCGAAATCGCTTTCATCTGAGCCTCCCAAGCCCACCTTTGAATAACTTACGGTAGCGTAACTTACGGTAGCGTAGGTTATCTAGAATTGGGAATCGGCAGGCTACCAATCACTCCAAACCGGCTCGGGACTCTCTCGCACCAAGCCAGTGGTGCCGAAAACCAAGAATCGGTCAAATCCCCGGGTAAACCAGCGGTCATGGGTGACCGCGATCACCGTGCCGGCAAAGGATTCGAGGCCGGTCTCAAGCGCCTCAGCACTCGCCAGATCGAGGTTATCGGTCGGTTCATCAAGGAGTAGGAGCGTAGCTCCGGCCAACTCAAGGAGCAGGATCTGAAGACGGGCTTGCTGGCCACCAGAGAGCGTCTGAAACTCTTGATCGACTTGGTGCTCCAATTCATAGCGACGCAGAACCGAGACCGCAGGACCGCGCTGAAGCGAGCGCTCGAGCCAGAGAATTTCTACCAACTCTTTGCCGATGAACTCGGGATGCGCATGTGTTTGGGCAAAAAGTCCGGTAACTACCCGGGCGCCCAATCTCCAATCACCTTTGAAACGAACACTCGGATCTCCACCCAAGAGCCGAATGAAATGGCTCTTGCCTGATCCATTCGCGCCAAGAACTGCCACTCGATCTCCGTAAAAGATTTCAAAATCAAAAGGAGAGGTAAGACCAGTGAGTTCAAGTTGGGTGCAGGTCACGGCACGAAGGCCGGTCCGTCCCCCGCGCAATCTCATTCTTACGTCCTGCGCAGGCGGTGGCGCCTCTGGAGGACCAGCCTCTTCAAATTTACGCAACCGCGTTTGCATTGCACTGTACTTACCCGCCATCGCCGGGCTATTGGCTGCCTGCTGCTGCAACGTCCGTACAAGATCCTTCAATCTTTGGTGTTCTTCTTCCCAACGCCTGAGCAACTCGGCCATTCGCTCGTTTCTAGATCGACGCGCGAGATGCCAACTTTCAAAATCGTTTCCGTGCGTCCAGACCGTGCTACCTGCCGCTCCCTCTTCCACGGTAATTATTCGGTTAGCAGTATGTGAAAGTAATTGTCGATCATGGCTGATGAAGAAAATCGTCTTGGGGCTGCTCTTAATCGAATCTTCCAACCAACGCTTGCCAGGCACGTCAAGATAATTGTCGGGCTCATCAAGGAGCAACACTTCATCAGGTCCGCGCAATAGTGCCTCTAAAACAATTCGTTTCTGCTCGCCCCCTGAAAGTGTATTTACGAAGCGGTAACGCACATCATCAAAGGAGGCAGATAGCGCCGCCGTACAACAAAAATCCCAGAGTACTTCCCAGTCGTATCCACCAACATCGGCCCAATCTGAGAGAGTTTGGGCATAAGCCAACTGACTCTTTTCGTCGTCAATTTCCATCATTATCAATTCGCTCTGATCGAGGGCATTCGCGGCTTTCCTAATCGGATCAGGTGCGACTGAAATCAAAAGGTCTCGCACGGTGCTCTCATCTCGCACCGAACCGATAAATTGCCGCATCACACCGAGACCGCCACTGCGTGAAATAGTTCCTGACTCCGCAGAGATATCGCCAGCGATCAGGCGCATCAACGTTGTCTTGCCTGCGCCATTGGGTCCCACGAGGGCAGCCTTCGCACCATCACCAACACGAAAGGTAATCTCGCTCAGCAACATGCGCCCATCGGAAAGCGTGTAGTTGATACCGCTTACATCGACGTGTCCCATAGTTCTATTCTTGCGGATAAATCAGTTGTCGAGTTCGCGCATTTTACGAGTAGCAACCGCGCGCGCTGCAAGTTCTGAATCTTCAGGATAATCGACATTTTCTAGAGTCAAACCTTGGGGGCTGGCGACGATGCTCTCTGCCGAACGTGCCCCACTCTCGAGCATGCTGAGCGGCCATGAGACCGGGCGCCTGCCTTCGCCTACTGCAATGACCGGGCCGACGAGGGAGCGCACCATCGCATGACAGAAGGCATCCGCAACTACATCCGCCACCAACACCCCAGACTCATCACGAGACCAACTGAATTGCTCCAACGCTCGAATTGTTGTGGCACCTTCCCGTCGCTTACAGAATGCCGCAAAATCGTGCTTCCCCAGCAATAATGCGCCCGCTTCGTTCATGATCATTTCATTCAACGGTGATTCCCAATTCAAAACATTTACCCGCTCTAATGGGTCAATCCCCACGAGTTGATCGCAGATTCGATACTTATAGCGCCTTCGAAGCGCGGAAAAGCGTGCATCGAATCCAGGCGCGGCCTGTTCAATTGAATTCACCCGAACATCGCTCGGCAAATAACGCGCTAAGCGGCGCAGCAGATCGTCTTCGAATTCGCGCCAAATTGATTCAGCCAGATCGAAGTGGGCGACCTGGTGTCTGGCATGCACGCCAGCATCGGTACGCCCGGCGCAAGTCAGATTTATTCGCACCCTAAGGATCGTGCTCAATGAGTCTTGGAGTAAACCCTGCACCGTGCGCTGCGCGGGCTGGATAGCCCAGCCGGCAAACTCTGTTCCGTCATATGAGAGGTCGAACCTAATGCGAACGAGCCCGTGTTTAGCGGGCTCGTTCATCAATACCATCACAGACCTTCGCCAACTACTTTGCAGCAGCCTTCTTAGCTGGAGCCTTCTTAGCCGCCGCTTTCACGCTGGCGCTTTCTTTTCAGCGGCCTTTTTAGCAGGGGCTTTCGCTTCAGCGGTTTTTTTAGCAGGCGCCTTTTTTGCAACCGGTTGGGTAGCCGTCTTGGCAGGCTTATCTGTCTTGGCTGTCCTAGCTGTCTTAGCGATACCTTCAGCTTGGGAAACGACCGCTTCTTTGTCGGTTGTACCCTCGGTCAGGACCTCGATCACAGCCATCGGCGCGTTATCACCTTTGCGCGGTCCAATTTTGGTAATCCGCGTGTATCCGCCATCACGGTCTACAAAACGTGGCCCGATTTCGGCGAAGAGAGTATGCACGACGCTCTTGTCCGTAATCACTCTCATCACCCGACGACGTGAAGCTAGGTCACCTCTTTTTGCGAAGGTGATCATGCGCTCGGCCAACGGCCTGACGCGTCGTGCCTTGGTCTCTGTCGTGGTGATGCGACCGTGTTGAAAGAGTTGCGTTGCAAGAGTCTTGAGAAGTAAACGTTCGTGCGACGGGCCACCACCTAGGCGTGGTCCCTTACTTGGCGCTGGCATCTTTACTCCTCAGTCAAGGCGACTTCGTCATCAGGGTAGATGTCGAGGTCGTCATCGTTGTCGTGGTATCCGGGTACGAGCGTCGGGTCGAAACCAACCGGACTGTCCTTGAGCGCCAAGCCCATGGAGACCAACTTGGCTTTAACTTCATCAATCGACTTCGAACCAAAGTTGCGGATGTCGAGTAGATCGGCTTCACTCCGCCCAACGAGTTCACCTACTGAGTGAATACCTTCGCGCTTTAAACAGTTATATGAGCGAACGGTTAGTTCGAGATCTTCGATCGGCAACGCGAGATCGGCAGCGAGAGCGGCATCTGTTGGTGATGGGCCCATATCAATGCCCTCAGCCTCAAGATTGAGTTCGCGAGCAAGACCGAATAGTTCAACGAGCGTCTTTCCTGCCGATGCCATCGCATCTGACGGGCTCATGCTCCGCTTGGTCTCGACGTCGACAACCAAACGGTCGAAGTCGGTCCGCTGCTCAACTCGAGTCGCCTCAACTTTGTAGGTGACACGGAGAACCGGAGAGTAGATGGAATCCACCGGAATGCGGCCGATCTCGGCACCTGCCTGCTTGTTTTGAACCGCCGACACATAGCCTCGACCGCGCTCAACCGTAAACTCCATCTCCAATTTACCCTTGGCGTTAAGGGTTCCAATATGAAGTTCTGGGTTATGAATTTCTACCCCAGCTGGAGGTGCGATGTCGGCAGCAGTGACAACTCCAGGACCCTGCTTGCGCAGGTACATGACAACTGGCTCGTCGTGCTCGCTGGAAATAACTAATCCCTTGATGTTAAGGACGAGATCAGTTACGTCTTCCTTGACACCTGGAATCGTGGTGAATTCATGGAGTATGCCGTCGACTCTAATGCTCGTGACAGATGCGCCCGGAATGGACGACAACAATGTCCGCCGCAGCGAGTTACCAAGTGTGTAACCAAAACCTGGCTCAAGGGGCTCGATGATAAAACGTGAGCGGTATTCGCTAACAACCTCTTCGGAGAGGATCGGTCGCTGTGCAATAAGCACTTTTCTTCCTCCACTGTCTGTGGGCGCCCACCATTTGACGCCCTACGAAACCTGCCACCGGCGTAACAGGCTTTACTTCACTTCTTTAGTGCGTGAACTTTTTACTTCGAGTAGAGCTCGACGATGAGCTGCTCTTGAACCAGTGTGTCGATCGCTGCGCGAGCGGGTAGTGAATGAACCAGGATTCGCATCTTGGAACCGACGACCTCAATCCAGGCCGGCACGGTCTTCTCGCCGAGCTCTGCACGCGCGACGATAAACGGTGTCAACTCACCTGAGGTTGGACGTAGGTCAATCACGTCAGTCTCGGTGACCCGGAACGAAGGAATGTCTACCTTCTCGCCATTGACCAAAAAGTGACCGTGCTTCACCAATTGGCGAGCCATGTCGCGGCTCTTGGCGAAACCCGCACGATAAACGACGTTGTCGAGACGTGATTCGAGGATTCGAAGAAGGTTCTCGCCAGTCTTGCCTTGGCGACGATTTGCCTCTTCGTAGTAGCCACGGAATTGTTTCTCGAGGACTCCGTAGATTCGTGCGCATTTCTGCTTCTCACGCATCTGGAGTAGGTACTCGGAGTCTTTACTCCGACCACGGCCATGCTCGCCCGGTGGGTATGGACGAGATTCGATTGGACATTTTGGGCCATCGCACTTCGAGCCTTTGAGGAAGAGTTTGGTCTTCTCTCGGCGGCAGCGCTTGCAATCGGCGCCTGTATAACGAGCCATATTCTATATCTCCTTGGGCGTCAAACGCGGCGGCGCTTGGGTGGACGGCAGCCGTTGTGTGGCTGAGGTGTTACATCAGAAATCGAACCAACCTCAAGGCCGGCGGCCTGCAATGAACGGATAGCCGTCTCTCGACCCGACCCCGGGCCTTTGACGAAGACATCAACCTTGCGCATGCCGTGCTCTTGAGCGCGGCGAGCAGCTGATTCGGCAGCCAGCTGGGCCGCGAATGGGGTGGACTTGCGTGAACCCTTAAAGCCGACGTGACCAGCTGAAGCCCACGCGATAACCGCACCCGTAGGGTCGGTAATCGAAACAATTGTGTTGTTGAAGGTGCTCTTAATATGAGCGTGACCATAGGCCACATTCTTCTTCTCTTTACGACGGACCTTGGTTTTGGCCGCGACGCCACTCTTTGGCTTTGGAGGCATTACTTGCTCACCTTCTTCTTACCGGCAATTGCCTTACGTGGACCCTTGCGAGTGCGCGCGTTTGTGTGAGTGCGCTGTCCACGTACCGGCAGGCCACGGCGGTGGCGAATGCCTTGGTAGCAACCAATCTCGACCTTGCGTCGAATGTCGGCCGCCACTTCGCGGCGCAGATCACCCTCGGTCTTGTAATTGCCTTCAATAAAGTCTCGGAGTTTGACCAACGTAGGATCATCGAGATCCTTTACGCGGACATCCGGGCTAACACCAGTAGCACTCAATATTGCTTGGGCGCGAGTGCGACCGATTCCAAAGATATAGGTGAGCGCGACTTCCACTCGCTTTTCGCGAGGAAGATCAACGCCAACAAGGCGTGCCATTTGGCGATCCTTTATTCATCCGGAGGTCCTCCGCAACGCTTCCCATAAATTCACTTCGAACTTTTGGGCCTTGGCCTCCGGGCCAAGGGTCTGCTTTCGCAGTTGCGTTACGCGTAACTTTTAGTTGTTCAGCCCTGGCGTTGTTTATGACGCAGGTTTTCGCAAATCACCATGACGCGGCCGTGGCGACGAATCACTTTGCACTTGTCGCAGATTTTCTTGACGCTCGGCTTTACCTTCATGGCACTTCCTCTACTACTTGTACCGATAGACGATCCGACCTCGGGTGAGGTCGTAGGGACTAAGTTCAACTACTACGCGATCCTCAGGGAGGATTCGGATGTAGTGCTGACGCATCTTTCCGCTGATGTGAGCGAGAACTTTGTGTCCGTTGGCAAGCTCGACGCGGAACATGGCGTTCGGCAGCGACTCAACAACCGTGCCCTCGATCTCGATGGCACCGTCTTTTTTAGTCAAGGCGCGCTTAGTTCCTTATCCGTTTTGAAGATTGCTTACGGGTTCTTGCTCTACGGGCGGGTAGACCTTGAGATTCTACGTGGCCGACCCAGGTTTCGAGAAATCGGCGGATAATACCCCTAGTTTAATCGGCGTAGGCCTCGACACCCAGTTGCGCCAGAGCCGATCTTCCCCCATCCAGACTGGTTAACACATATGGGCGCCCATCTGGCATCAGCGTGAAGGTCTCCTCGAAATGCGCCGCCCGGGAGTGATCCAAACTCACCACAGTCCATTCATCGGACAAAGTGCGGTTCCGATGGCTGCCTCGGGTGATCATGGGCTCAACCGCGAGCGCTAAGCCGGGCACGAGTTCAGGGCCGCGTCCGGGCTTTCCATAGTTGGCCACGTGAGGCTCTTGATGCATCTCGGTCCCGATTCCATGGCCGGTGTACTCCTGCAAAATGCCATAACGGCCATGCGATTTGATTGATCGCTCTACAGCGTGGCCAATATCACTTACGTGCCCACCAATTCGAGCTGCCGCGATCCCAGCCCAGAGCGAAGCCTGGCACGTGTCAATCATCGCCTGGTCCTTTGAATCGACTCGTCCCACGCCCACAGTGAAGGCGGCATCTCCGTGCCACCCGGCGAAGATGGCGCCACAATCGATCGACACGACGTCGCCATCGCCGATAACTCGGTCACCGGGAATCCCATGCACGATTTCGTCATTGATCGAGGCGCAAATCGTGGCCGGAAAACCGTGATAACCCATAAATGAGGGGATCGCCCCGCGTGCACGAATATGTGCCTCGGCGATCGCATCCAACTTTTTGGTGGTGACTCCAACGGCAATACTCTGGCGGATAAGTTCGAGCGTTTCGCCGACGATGATTCCGGCCAGACGCATCGCCTGAACTTCTTCAACACTCTTGTACTGGATGGCCATGGCGGGTGCGCGAACTCTATGCGTTAATTCGAAACGGCGGCGCGTAGCGCTGAAATTGCTCGATTGGTAATTTCGCTGACCTCGCCCATCGCGCTAATCGAAATGAGCACTCCTTGGCGGCGGTAGTAGCCAACGATGGGTTCGGTCTGCTCCGAATAGATCTCGAGTCGCCGAAGAACCGTAGCTTCGTTGTCATCCTCGCGTTGGTAGATTTCGCCACCACAATCATTGCAAACCCCTGGCGCCGAGGGAGGATCGAAATCAAGGTGCCATGTACGTCCGCAATTGCGACAAATAAGTCGGCCGGCGAGCCGACGAATAATTTCACTGGATTCAACAGTGAGTTCCAAGGCAGCATCAAGTTGCGTACCAGCCTGGCTCAGAATCGCATCAAGAACTTCGGCTTGAAGAATATTCCGCGGAAACCCGTCGAGCAGGAATCCATTTGCCACATCAGACTTTTTCAGACGATCAGCGACCATCGCGTTCGTAAGACTGTCAGGAACGAGTTCGCCCGAATCCATGTAAGCCTTAGCTTCAATTCCGAGTGCCGTTCCCTCGCGAAGGTTAACCCGAAAAATATCGCCGGTCGCGATATGTGGAATCGCAAAGTGCTCAGAAAGAAACTGTGCTTGAGTTCCCTTCCCTGCACCTGGTGGACCTACCAGGACTAAACGCATTAGCGAAGGAATCCTTCGTAAGAGCGTTGCTGAAGTTGGCTCTCGATCTGTTTAGCCGTATCAAGCCCCACACCCACGATGATGAGAATCGCGGTGCCACCAAATGGGAAATTCTGGCTGGCTTGAAAGAGCGCCAAGGCGATCATCGGGATAATCGCGACGGTCGCTAGGTATACAGATCCAGGCGCAGTAATTCGCGAGAGAACGTACTGCAAATACTCTGCAGTTGGACGTCCGGCTCGAATTCCTGGAATAAATCCTCCATATTGTTTCATGTTGTTGGCGACTTCTTCAGGGTTGAAGGTAATCGCAACGTAGAAGTAAGTGAAGAAAATAATGAGGGCGAAGTAGGTAATCATGTATATCGGGTGATCGCCACGTACGAAGTTTTGGGTTACCCATACCGACCAGGCCGATTTGCTCGAAGATAGATTCACGACAAGTGACGGAATGTAGAGCATCGAGGATGCAAAGATGACGGGGATAACTCCAGCCTGGTTCACCTTTATTGGAATGTAGGTGCTGGTTCCGCCATACATTTGGCGACCAACCATTCGCTTTGCATATTGCACGGGGATTCGTCGCTGA
>JANXYY010000149.1 GCA_025355805.1 Actinomycetes bacterium | reverse complement strand
AATCAGATCCAAAGCGGTAATCCTGGCAATGGGCTCGGCCTACCGCGAGATCGGATTGCCAAACGAGAAGCGCTTGGCTGGGCACGGAGTCTCCTGGTGCGCAACTTGCGATGGATTCTTCTTCCGCGATCAAGACATCGCCGTTGTCGGTGGTGGCGACTCGGCAGTCGAAGAGGCGACTTTTCTTACCAGATTCGCTCGATCGGTAACCATGATTCACCGTCGCGATTCATTGCGTGCATCCAAAATCATGATTGACCGCGCGATGAAAGATCCGAAAATCTCCTTCCGTTGGAACTCCGAAGTCATGGATGTTAAAGGGGAAGTGAAAGTCTCGGCGCTGGTGCTGCGAGACACGGTTGACGGTTCTACTTCAGAACTTCCAGTTACCGGGTTATTTGTCGCGATCGGCCACGATCCAAGAAGTGAATTGGTGCGAGATCAAATAACCCTTGACGCCGCCGGCTATGTTGAAGTTGAGCCCGTTTCAACGCGTACTAATCTTTCAGGGGTTTTTGCTTGCGGCGATCTAGTCGATCACATTTACCGGCAAGCAGTCACAGCCGCCGGTTCAGGCTGTCAGGCAGCATTAGATGCAGAGCGTTTCTTAGCACACCTACCCAAAGATACGGAGATATAGAGATGGCCACGACCCACGTAACTGAGGCAACCTTCGCCGCCGAAGTGCTTCAGAGCTCGACCCCGGTATTGGTAGATTTCTGGGCCGAGTGGTGTGGCCCATGCCGCGCAGTGGCGCCCATCCTTGAAGAGATTTCGACCGAATATGCTGGAAAAATCAAGATTGTTAAGTTGAACACTGATGAAGAATCAGCGATCGCGATCAAGTACGGAATTACGTCAATCCCAACGTTGAATGTCTTCGTTGGTGGTCAGGTAGTGAAGACAATCGTCGGCGCCAAGCCGAAACCGATGTTGCTTAAAGATCTAGAGTCATTCATCAAAGCCTGAAGTTAACTTAAGGTTGGGGAATGAAGCGCGGTGACCGAGGACCAGAGGTTCGCCAACTCCGAGACAACTTAGCTCGTCTCGGGCTGCTCGAGGAAACTCTCTCAGATGGGTTCGACCGTGCGGTCGAGCAAGCGGTGCGCTCCTTTCAACAGTCACGTGGTCTAACGGTTGACGGGCACGCTGGAGACCAGACTTTCCGAGCAATCGATGAGGCACACTGGCGTTTGGGGGATCGAGCGCTCAGTTTCAGCGCCAATCATTTGATGCGCGGCGATGACGTAGCTGCACTACAAAATCGGCTCTCCGGCATGGGCTTTGATATCGGACGAATCGACGGAATATACGGATCTGGAACCGCGCGAGGATTGGCGGAGTTCCAGCGAGCCGCCGGGATTAGTGAGGACGGTACGTGCGGCCCCGCGACGTTCAGCGCGCTCGCCCGTCTTGCTCGCACGGTTACCGGTGGGGAGCCACAGACTCTGCGAATCGAGGCAGCAATTGGAAGGAGTGGGCCCTCCCTCACTGGCAAGACGGTCGTCATTGATCCGGCCGGCGATAGCCAAGCGCTGGTATTTGGCCTTGCGGAATCCAGCCTTGTCTTCGATCTGGCAAGAAGAATTGAGGGTCGTCTTTTTGCGCTCGGTGTTAGCGCTTATTTGACTCGCGGTGAAGCAAGCCCAAAGGAAGGTGATGCTGAGCGGGCAGCTTTTGCCAATCGAAGTAACGCGGACCTTTTTATCTCAATTCATCTTGACTCACATCAAAATCCCCACGCATCAGGAGTGGCCACCTATTTTTATGGAAATGATGCTCATGGAGCACACTCGATAATGGGTGAGCGCTTCGCCTCGCTGGTTCAAAAAGAGATCTGCGCACGTACGCAACTACTCGATTGTCGAACGCACGCGATGACGTGGGAACTCTTGCGGCGTACGAAGATGCCGGCAATCCGAGTCGAGTGTGGGTATCTGACTTCACCAACAGATGCGGAGCAATTAGCACTCCCCGCGTTCCGTGATGTTATCGCCGAAGCAATCGTGGTGGCTATTCAGCGACTGTATCTACCTGGCGATCGGGATAGCGAAACCGGAACTTTGCGAATATCTGATCTCCGAAGACTCAACTAACTGATCTATCCTTGCGCTAGCCGATCATTCAGGAGGTGGGCTGCGATTAACGAGATATCCCATGGTTCTCGGTTAGATGCTTTTGTCGACCGCTATGCCGAACGAACAAAAGCGATGACCACCAGCGAGATACGTGCACTTTTTGCGGTTGCTTCTCGCCCTGAAGTCGTCTCTTTGGCGGGTGGAATGCCAAATCTGACCGCGCTGCCCATCGATGAAATCTCCAAAGTTTTTGCCGACGTCATCCTCCACGATGGCCAGGTGGCGTTGCAATATGGAAGTGGACAAGGTCACCCCATTTTGCGCGAGCAAATCACAGAAATCATGGCTCTTGAAGGTATTTCAGCTCACCCTGATGACGTCATTGTTACCACAGGATCGCAACAGGCACTGGATTTGATCTCACGAATTTTTATCGATCCTGGTGACGTGGTGCTCGCCGAGGCGCCTTCTTACGTTGGCGCCCTCGGCACGTTTCGTCAGTATCAAGCCAAAATCGTCCATATTGCGATGGACGACGATGGGCTGATCCCAGAAAGTTTGCGAGAGGCGATCTCATCCGTCCGCGCTTCGGGTAGAAGAATCAAGTTCCTCTATACGATTCCAAATTTTCATAATCCAGCCGGAGTCACGCTCTCGTTGGCGCGTAGACGGGAAATTATCGAGATTGCTCGTCAAAACGAAATCTTAATTATCGAAGATAATCCATACGGATTATTAGGTTTCAACGAAGAGCCCTACCGGGCGATGCGCGGGGACGACCAAGAGAATGTCATTTATTTGGGATCATTCTCCAAAACATTTGCACCGGGCCTTCGCGTAGGTTGGGCGGTAGCGCCCCATGCCGTGCGCGAAAAAATGGTGATGGCAAGTGAATCGACAATTCTTTGCCCATCAAACTTCGCTCAGATGGCCATCTCCCGATACTTCGCCACTCAGCCGTGGCTTGATCAAATCAAGAATTTTCGTGAGCTCTACAGAGAACGCAGAGACGCCATGCTCGAAGCGCTCGACCAACATTTTCCAGTTAGCGCAACCTGGACGAAGCCGCGTGGTGGTTTCTATGTATGGGCCACTCTCCCCGAGGGCATCGACACCAAGGCGATGCTCCCGCGTGCCATCACGGCCCGCGTCGCTTACGTACCGGGAACTGCATTTTATGCGGATGGATTTGGTACCTGGTCGATGCGACTTTCCTACTGTTACCCAACGCCGGAACGTATCCAGGAAGGCGTCCGTCGCCTGGCCACCGTTATCGATGAAGAGCTGGATTTACGGGAAACTTTCGGTCCAATTAACAGAGGAATTAATAATGTCTGAACTGTCCAAAGTGGTCGTACTCGCTGGCGGTTTGTCGCATGAGCGCGACGTATCTCTACGATCAGGTCGCCGGGTGGCACTTGCGCTTCGAAACAGAGATATCGAAGTGATCGAGATAGATTCAGACAGTTCACTTTTGACTACACTCCTCGCCCTCTCAGGTGAGCCAGGGGTTGTACTTTTCCCGACATTACACGGAGCTTCAGGGGAAGATGGGTCCATCCGAGATGTCATTGAAATTGTCGGACTTCCATACGTTGGTTCACGACCTGAGGCATGCCGGCGAGCCTTCAATAAGCCTGTGGCTAAAGGGATTGTTGCCTCTCCCACCACTCGAGTTCCCCGGGGAGTCGTACTCCCGCATTCAACGTTCCGCGAGTTAGGCGCCCCTGCATTGCTCGATGCGATTGTAAAGAAATTCGGGCTTCCCCTGATGGTCAAACCAACCGAGGGCGGATCTTCCCTCGGCGCGACTTTAGTTAAGGAGATGAGCAAACTTCCCGAAGCGATGATCGCTTGCTTTGCTTACGGAAACGACGCCTTAATTGAAGAAGGAATTTCAGGAACCGAGATCGCAATATCGGTGATCGACGATGGAACAAGACTGCGGGCACTTCCTGCTGTTGAGATTGTTCCTGACTCCGGTTTCTACTCGTATGATGCTCGTTACACAGCAGGGCTCACGGAATTTTTTGTGCCAGCTCGAATCGAGGATGATCTTGCCGAGCGTGCCGCAATCGTTGCGCTGGAGGCCCATAAACATCTGGGATTACGCGACATTTCGCGATCAGATTTAATTATTGATGAGCATGGCGAGATCTGGTTCCTTGAAGTAAACCTCGCACCAGGGATGACCGAGACATCTCTTCTGCCGCAAAGCGTTGAGGCTGCAGGGTTGGATATAAGCGATGTTTACCTATCGTTAGTAACGAATGCGTTAGCCCGATCACCGCTCGAGTAGCAACAGGATCCGTTCGAGATCGTCGATAGAGGCAAACTCAATCGTCATCTTTCCCTTGCGTTTTCCAAGTTCTACTCGCACTCGAGTCTCATATCGATCTGATAATCGATCCGAAATTTCATTAAGTCGCGGTGAAACCGGCCTGGCATTCTTTTTACGTGCCTTCTTCTCCTCGATTCCGAGCGCTACGATTTCTTCGGTAGCTCGAACACTCAGTCCTTCAGAAACAATGCGATTTGCTAATCGTTCCATCACGTCAATATCGGTCAAGCCAAGAATTGCTCGCGCGTGGCCAGCGGATAAAATACCTGCTGCAACTTTCCGTTGAACACTCACCGGTAACTTTAAGAGTCGAATCGTGTTCGAAATTTGTGGACGCGAGCGACCGATTCTGGAGGCTAATTCTTCATGGGTACAGCCGAAATCTTTTAGGAGTTGATCGTAGGCCGCACCCTCCTCGAGCGGATTCAACTGGCTTCGATGAAGATTTTCCAGAAGAGAGTCGCGCAAAAGTGCATCGTCGGCCGTCTCTTTGATGATCACTGCAATGGTCTTCAGACCAGCCCCTTGGCATGCTCGCCAACGACGTTCGCCCATGACCAGTTCGTACCGATTTACCCCAATTTGTCGTACTATGGGGGGCTGAAGGATTCCAACTTCTTGGATCGAGTGGGTCAACTCGGCGAGTGCCTCCTGGTCAAAAACCTGGCGGGGTTGGCGGGGATTTGGGGTGATCGAATCAATTGGAACTTCAACCAGCCTGACGAGGGTGGCTAATTCATTCGAAACTTCCGTGACGGACTGCGCTTCGGATCCTCTATTGCTGCTCCCGCCTTGCGGAATTAACGCTCCTAACCCGCGACCTAGGCCACCCTTTCTCCCGCTCACTCCGCTACCTCCTGGCTAATATTTTCGGCTCTTTCCGCTAATTCTCTCGCCGCTTCCAGGTAGGCAATCGCGCCTGGAGAGAGCGGATCGTAAGTCATTACGGTCTGTCCGTATGAGGGCGCCTCGGAAATGCGAACACTGCGCGGGATCGCCGCACTTAATACTTCTTTAGGAAAATTGGTCCGAACATTTGCCGCGACATCGGCGGCCAGACGAGTACGCCCGTCATACATGGTTAGCAGAATTGTTGAAAGAGTAAGTCGGGAATTGAGATGATCCGTAACGAGTTTGAGCGTGTTTAGCAGTTGAGCGAGCCCCTCCAGCGCGTAGTACTCACATTGAATCGGAATTAGTAACTCCTCCGCCGCCACCAAAGCGTTCAGAGTGAGAAGTCCGAGGCTGGGCGGGCAATCAATTAGGACGTAATCAAAGCGCTGATCAGCATTGGCGCGCTCAAGCAAGAGCCGATCCAAAGCTCTGTGCAGCCGATTCTCACGAGCGACCATGGGGACTAATTGGATTTCGGCGCCAGCCAGATCCAGGGTCGCTGGCGCACATTCGAGTTGATCAAATCCCGCAACTTTTACCAGAACTTCGCTAAATGGCTTATCTTCGACGAGGACTTCAAACATCCCTTCGACACCTTCTGAGTGATGGTCGACGCCAAGAGCGGTTGAAGCATTTCCTTGCGGATCTAGATCTATGACAAGGACTCGGAGGCCACCCATCGCAAGCGCGGCGGCAAGATTAACTGTTGAGGTTGTTTTGCCAACTCCGCCTTTCTGATTGGCCACCGTAAGCACCCGGGTCGCCGATGGAACCTTCATCGGCTCCTTTAATCGACGAACTCCAACCACTTGGCGCTCGCGTGTTTCACGTGAAACCGTCTGACTCGTCACTTGAAAATCACCTTTCGATGCAGATAACTCTGCCAGGTTGGTCCGCTTCCGGATAGCCATGGCTCTGAACCACTTCCACACGGCGCACTTTTAATTTGGTTAGGAGTGGCTGCGCCACTTCCACTTCTCGGTCTGCCCCCTCGCCTTTCAAGGCCAGCAATTGGCCTCCCATAGCCACCAGCGGCCAACATATTGTGAGCAGTTTTTCAAGGCTCGCCACTGCCCTGGCGGTCACATATTTGTACTCTTTCTGGTGATCTTGAGCGCGCCCGCGAACGACCGTGACTCGAGCACCAACTCCAAGTTCTTCGACAAACTCTTCCAGCATGGCTGACCTACGCAACAGTGGTTCCAAGAGAGTGAGCTTTAGGTCGGGACGGGCCAGCGCAATAACCAGGCCAGGCAATCCCGCCCCACTCCCCACGTCTAGAACCTCAGAATTGGAGTCAAATAGATCTGTTACAGCGAGGCAATTGAGTAAATGTCGCTCCCAAATTCGGTCGGCTTCCCGTGGCCCGATCGCTCCGCGCTCTACTCCGATGGTGGTCAAGAGATCCGCATATCGGGTGATTTCACGCTCCGAACCTGGAAAAAGCTCGCTTAGGCGCCTCTGGGTTGGCGGTGTTTCACGTGAAACCTCAAGCAGGGAGAATCACAACATGACGATTCGGCTCTTCGCCCTCCGACTCCGTTTTTAGCCCCATTGTGGTAAGGGCCGCAATCGCGTCGTGGACTACTTTCCGCTCAAATGGGTTCATGGGCTCCATTGAAAAGGCGACCCCTGAGGCTTTAACTTCTTCAGCGGCTCGTCCTGCAGTCACGACGAGTTCGCTTCGACGCTGGGCTCGAAAGCCATCGATGTCAAGCATGAGACGGCTACGTTCCCCCGTAACTGCATGGACGGCGAGCCGGGTCAATTCCTGTAGAGCATCCAGAACCTCCCCTTCTTTGCCAACCAGAACCGAAAGGTTTCCCCCGGCGATTGAGACGGCGGCGCGATCATTTTCAACGTCCATGTCGATGTCACCATCAAGGTCCGCGATATCTAGCAGTCCTTCTAGATAATCTGCAGCGATTTCGCCTTCCTCTTCGAGGTGGCTTCCCGCGTTTTTAGTCTCGGTCACTGAAATCTCCAGCCTTCTCAATAGCAATTTATGGCTTATGGGGGGTTTGCGCGTTATGTCGGTTTACTTTTTCCGTTTTTTCGTTTCTTCCGCTTCGGCTGAATCCGTTGCCCAGCGATTGGGGTCTCTTCGCTCTCTTCGACGATAACCTGGGAGATAGTGGGCGCATTTTTTGCGTTTTTACGTAGTTCCCACTCGTCAAAAGCAGGTGAGCCTGGAGTTGGGTTGCGGCGAATTACGTAGAGTTGCTGCCCCATCGTCCAGAGGTTTGTGGTTAGCCAATAGATGAGAACGCCTACCGGGAAATTGACGCCAGACACAGCAAAAATTAACGGAAAAACGTAAAGAAGAATCTTTTGCTGTTGCACCATCGGGTTGTTTTCTAACGATGCCGCAGGCATCCCTTTGACCATTAGTTGTCGTTGCGTAAGGAATGTCGTTGCAGACATCAAGATGATCAAAATAACCGTAACGATTTTCACGGTAGTGACGTTTGAACCAAGGAAAGTTGCCGAAATTGGAGCACCAAAAAAATGCGCACTAGCGGCGTTCTTCACATCCGCAAGAGTCAAAACTCCATATGCGTGGGGTGGTGTTTTTCCAATTCCGTTCAGAACTCTAAAGAGCGCAAAAAAGATTGGTGCTTGTGCCAAAATCGGAAAACAGGAAGCCAGCGGATTCGTATTATGCTCTTTGTAGAGCTTCATTAATTCTTCTGATTGTTTCTGGCGATCATCCTTATGTTTCTTTTGCAACTCTTTCATTTTGGGCTGCAAGGCCTGGAGTGCTCGCTGACTTTTAATTTGCTTAACAAAAAGCGGAATCAGAATGATTCGAATTAATACGACAAGCCCAACAATCGCAAGACTCCAAGAAACACCGCTACTCGCACCGAAGATAGGCGACAAAAGCGTGTGGATCGCCTTAATTACAAAGGAAACCGCGTAATAGAGCGGACTAAGAATCGAATCCATCAGGAGCTTCCTTTGATGAGTGAATGCTTTGTCAAAACTTCTGGGACGTAATCAACTCCACCTGCGCTCCATGGATTACAACGAATCAAACGCCAGAGCGCCATACCAACGCCGCGAATCGGACCGAATCGTGAAATCGCCGTCACTGCATACGATGAACAAGACGGGTAGTAACGACACCGCGGAGCGATGCCCGGAGAAATCCACTTTTGGTAAAACTTGATCGGTAGGAGCAGTACCCACTTGGCCACTGCTTTAAGGCTCATGCTGCGACCAGCGACTGAACAGAGGAAGCCAAATCTCTGGCCAAAAAATCACTCGACGCATTGGCTGCTGCCGGCTTGGCGCGAACGACCAAGAGTGAGCCGTTGGGCAGAAGTGGCAGAATCTCTTTCGCCACATGACGCAGCCGCCGAACTACCAAATGCCGGATAACCGAGTTCCCGACCCCACGATTAACTATGAAACCGACTCTAGGTTCACTGGACTCACCACTGTCTGGGCTCTCTGAATTCCTTACAAGGTGACAAGTTATGGTCACTCTCGACGAGCGTTTCCCGCGCATTGCGCTGGCGAAGTCGTGCGGCTTGGTTAGCCGCGAAGCGGCGGGTAGCACCGTTAGGCCGAGATGCGCAGACGCCCTTTAGCGCGACGGGCAGCAAGAACCGCCCGGCCGGCTCGAGTGGACATCCGAAGACGAAATCCGTGCGTTTTTGCACGCCGACGGTTATTAGGTTGGTAGGTGCGCTTAGTCACTCTGGGGCTCCTGATGGGGTAGGCCCGCGATGGGCTCACGGCGCTCAGGGTCGAGCGCTCAGGTCGCTAAAGGTACGCGGAGCAAGTTGATCGGTCAAACGGCGGGGAGGTCAAATCTTCCTGTGGAGAAGCACTTGCCTGGGGATAACCTGGAGCGCTACGGTCAAGATCTGCTCGAACCGGGTGGATAAATCGGGACAAATACCCGCAGAATCGGCTAATACCCACACGTGTGGATAACTTTGTGGGTACGTGAAAGGTCTGGCGATAGTGATGGTAAGTCCGATTAACTCGGTCGAAAATCTGACCGACGTCGAGAACCTAACCGTGCTCTGGCGCAAAGTCAGTTCCCGCCTGGCCGTTGAGGCACCCCAACATGGAGCTTTCCTCCGGTTAACCAAACCGGTCGGTCTGGTCGATAACGCCGGGACTCTCACCGTTTTGATCGCCGCGCCAAATTCCTTCGCTAAGGATGTGATCGAAAACCGCCTCCGAACCACCATAAACGAGGCTCTAGCTCAAGAAACTGGCCGGGAAATCCGGGTTGCCGTCACGATTGATGAGAGCCTTGAGTCTGCCGAGGAATCCCAGCCGGAGCCGGTGGTCGAACCCGTTATCCCGCGTCCTGGAACCGGCCGGGGCCATCAGGCCCGGGCGACTGAAAGTGAGCCGAGCCAACTCAACCCTCGTTATATTTTTGAAACTTTCGTTATTGGTTCGTCGAATCGCTTTGCGCACGCAGCTGCGGTCGCGGTCGCGGAAGCGCCAGCAAAGGCGTACAACCCCCTCTTTATTTACGGTGAATCTGGGTTGGGCAAAACACACTTGCTCCATGCGATTGGCGCCTACGCCAAAGATTTATACGGCGGTGTTCGGGTCCGCTATGTATCGAGCGAAGAGTTCACGAATGATTTCATCAACTCAATTCGTGACGACAAATCGAGTGCCTTTCAACGTCGTCACAGGGATGTTGATATTTTGCTGGTTGACGACATCCAGTTCTTAGAAAACAAAGAAGCGACCCAGGAGGAGTTCTTCCACACCTTCAACACTTTATACAACGCTAACAAGCAAATTGTTATATCGAGTGACCGCCCACCGAAGCAACTAACAACACTCGAAGATCGGTTGCGCTCACGATTTGAGTGGGGATTAATTACAGACGTGCAGCCACCAGAATTAGAAACCCGGATTGCAATCTTGCGTAAGAAGGCTGCTCAGGACCGTCTTAACGCCCCTGACGATGTTCTTGAATATATCGCCAGTAAAATCTCAAAAAATATCCGCGAGCTCGAGGGAGCTTTAATTAGAGTCACCGCGTTCGCCAGCCTAAATCGACAACCAGTAGATTTAGCACTCGCTGAAATCGTGTTAAAAGACTTAATCCCAGATGAATCTGGCCCCGAAATAACGTCGGGCACGATCATGGCTCAGACAGCCGCTTATTTCTCCTTGAGTCTTGACGAATTGTGTGGCAGCTCTAGATCGCGCGCTTTAGTTAACGCTCGTCAAATCGCCATGTACTTGTGCCGGGAGTTGACCGACTTGTCGCTACCCAAGATCGGCCAGACTTTTGGCGGCCGTGACCACACCACAGTGATGCACGCCGATCGAAAAATACGAGAGTTAATGGCCGAACGACGTTCGATTTATAATCAGGTCACCGAACTGACGAATCGAATTAAACAACAAGCTAAGAACAGCCAAGGCTGAGGGAATGTCCTTTATAAGCGGTTTATCCGGAACTCCACACCTTGGGGACAAAGGTGTGGAAAACGATGTCTATTCTCGGCCTAATAGTGCGGAAATATCCGATATTTACCCGTTGACTTGGGATATTGCGATTGGAACGTTAACTTTATCCACGTTTAGTCCAGAGCCGGAAATCCCCTTCCACCTGGGTAAAGAGTTACTTATCCACAAGTTGAGGCTGGCTATTACTACGAATATCTATAAGTAAAAGAAATACTTTTAGTAAGCAGACACTTGGCTATGGATAACTAGTCCATAAGCAGCGGATCTACCGAGAAGGCGAAGGTTGACAGATGAGGTTCACCGTAGAGCGCGATCTACTAGCCGATGGCGTTGGCTGGGTCGCCCGAAGCCTTTCGACTCGACCAATCACCCCGGTTCTACTTGGGATCCTAATTAGAGCCGAATCCGCCCAACTCCACCTTTCTGCCTTCGATTTAGAAGTATCAGGCAGGAGCCAGGTCGAAGCCGACGTTTCAGAAGGCGGGACCGTACTTGTTTCGGGCCGGCTCTTGGTTGAGATTGTTCGCTCACTTCCAAACAAACCAGTGGAAGTACGGTTAGACGGGTCAAAAGTGAGTGTTATCTGTGGTTCAGCTCGCTTTACTTTGCCAATCCTCACCGCTGGGGACTATCCGACTTTGCCTGAAATGCCAGCTGCGGCTGGGAGTATCGCTGGTGATTTATTTGCGACCGCGGTTAGCCAAGTTGCCGTGGCAGCGGGTCGAGACGACTCCCTTCCAGTTCTCACTGGGGTGCATGTGGACATCGAAAAAGACCGTATGACACTCGCCGCCACCGATCGGTACCGACTCGCTGTCCGCGAAGTTCTTTGGACAAACGATCGTCCAGACATTGCAGCCTCGGCGTTAATTAGAGCGCGGACCCTTTTTGATGCGGCGAAAGCACTTCACGGGACGAAGACAGTGACCATCGGTCTCTCGCCTACTGGCGGTACTGAACACCTAATCGGTTTTGCTGGTGAAGGGCGGATCATGACCTCAAGAATGCTTGACGGCACTTTCCCGCCGTATCGGCATCTACTACCAAGCGAATCGTCTTCTGTTGCTGTTGTAGAAGTTGCAACTTTGATGGACGCAGTGCGTAGGGTCTCCGTGGTCACAGATAAGACCGTGCCGCTTCGACTCTCCTTTTCTGGTGACGCTTTAAGACTAGAAGCCGGAACTGGAGAAGACGCTCAGGCCACCGAAGAAATTTCCATCAATTTTGAGGGCGATCCGATCAATATTGCGTTTAATCCGACCTACCTCACTGATGGGCTCAATGCCCTTGAAGAGTCCTACGTGCAACTCGCCTTTACGGCTTCTGGGAAACCTGCGGTTCTCTCTGGCCGTACAGAAAAAGAGTCTGGCGCTGAGAACTCTTACCGATACCTACTTATGCCGATGCGCTATCCAAACTAAAAAGAGATAGTTGGCGCCAAGGTGTATCTGTCATCGCTTGCCTTAAAAGATTTTCGCTCGTACGAAGAATTGGCTTTAAATCTTGATCCTGGTGTAACAGTTTTTATTGGCTCGAATGGTTTTGGTAAGACCAACATCATTGAAGCAATTGGTTACCTCACCACCTTGTCCTCACACCGAGTATCTACTGATGCTCCACTCGTTCGAATTGGGACAGAAAGCGCCTACCTAAAAGGGGTTGTGGAAAATCTTGGCCGCAGTACAACTATTGAGCTCGAAATCAACCCTAGCCGAGCCAACCGAGGGCGGATCAACCAGAACGCGCAGCGAAGTACTCGTGAAATAATTGGACACATAAGAAGTGTCCTATTTGCACCGGAAGATCTCGCTCTTGTAAAAGGTGATCCAAACGAACGACGCAAATTTCTAGATATTTTGCTTGTGCTACGAAATCCTAGGTATGCATCAACACTTTCCGATTACGAACGGGTCTTAAAGCAACGCAACGCATTGTTGAAAAGTGCCGCGGGAATGCGGAGGGTTGATGTAAGCGCATTAAGCACGCTAGAGGTCTGGGACCAGCAACTCGTTGCCATCGGTAGTGAATTGATTTTAGCGAGGATGCAATTAGTCAGTGCCCTAATGGAGCCGGTGGCCCGAAACTACAAACATCTTGCTGAGGGACATGAGATCTCGCTTGTTTACCAAAGTACTATTTGGCAGAACCCGCAAAACTCTAAACAAGTTGAGTTGGCTGAGGTGGCAGCAGGGTTTCGAATAGCGCTGGACGGAGTTCGAAAGCGCGAGTTCGAAAGAGGGATTACTCTGGCGGGCCCACATCGTGACGATCTTTTGCTTTCGTTGCGTACGCATCCACTCAAAGGTTATGCAAGCCAAGGTGAATCTTGGTCGTACGCGCTCGCATTAAAATTAGCTTCGTATGATTTGCTTAGAAGTGACGGGGTTGAACCGATCCTGATCTTGGACGACGTTTTTTCTGAATTAGACACAACTCGTCGCGATCGATTAAGTGATCTAATTTCAAAGAACGAGCAAATACTCATAACGGCAGCTGTTCCAGAAGACCTACCGGCGGAGTTAGATGGCAGACGTGTTGCAATTTCACGCGACGGCGATTCCAGCTCGGCCGGAGGGGTTCTGTGAGTGACGACGAGGGGCAAAAAAGTGGCGCTGATTTAGCTCGCTCACTCTTGGCCGCCGCTCGAAAGACCGCGAAGGCAAACCCGAGTAAAAAAAATCGGAAAGTAAAACCAACCCGCACCTCCCGAGATCCGACCACTTTCGCAGATGCACTCACAGGGCTGGTCGCGGAACGGGCTTGGAGCGGGGACGTAAATGTTGGAGCCCTGTTTGGCACTTGGCCGGAGCTGGTCGGAAGTGAGTTAGCCAGTCACGTCGCACCACTCAGTTGTCACGAGGGCGAACTTGTCCTCAGGGCAGATTCCACGGCCTGGGCTACCCAGGTTCGACTGCTGGCAGAAGAGTTGAAAGCTCGAATTGATAGCCAACTAGGAACTGGGATTGTTAAGACCATCACCGTAAACGGGCCGGTGGCGCCGTCGTGGAAAAAAGGACCACGCTCAGTGCGGGGCGGTCGCGGACCCCGCGACACGTACGGCTGATCAGCTTTGGTGCCTAAAGGGGAGACCTCGCCATCGGCGAAATAAAGCCCCAGAAGTCCACCCAAAGCCGAATTTAGGCCAGTCCTGGCTTCACTTTACCTCTAGGATATTGACAGGTAGAAGAACGAAGGCCCCTACCGCCTCTTTAGGCGCTTTAGGGCGGATGAACGAGGGGAATCTTTCGTGACTACGCAAGTGCAAGGCCATTCTTACGATGCCGGCGATATCACTGTTCTTGAAGGGCTCGACGCAGTACGGAAGCGGCCGAGCATGTACATCGGCTCAACCGGCGAGCGAGGCCTGCACCACTTGGTCTACGAAGTAGTCGATAACTCGGTCGATGAGGCCCTCGCTGGCGAATGCGATTTCATCGACATCACCATTCTAAAAGATGGCGGAGTGCGGGTAATCGACAACGGTCGAGGGATCCCGGTAGGGATCCATCCGATTGAAAAACGGCCAGCGGTTGAAGTGGTTCTAACGGTCTTACACGCGGGCGGTAAATTCGGCGACAGTGGCTACTCTGTCTCAGGTGGTTTGCACGGCGTCGGCATATCTGTAGTAAACGCGCTTAGTTCGAAACTTGCAGTGGATGTAGCTCGCGACGGCTACCACTGGCATCAGACCTATCGACTCGGAGTACCCGAAGCAGACCTAGTCCGCGGCGAGGCCACCGACGCAACCGGTACCACTGTCACTTTCTGGGCGTCGTCAGAAATTTTTGAGACCACTGACTACTCCTTCGAAACGCTATCGACGCGCTTTCGCGAAATGGCGTTCTTAAATCGTGGGCTAACCATCAAAATGACTGACGAACGTGCGGGGCGCGTCGATGAAAAAGGCGATCAGATTGTCGTCACGTACAAGTACGACGGTGGGATCTCGGATTTCGTTCGCCATTTGAACTCCACGAAAGGCGCGACGCACAAATCCATCATTTCCTTTGAAGCCGAAGATAAAAAGGCTCGGCTTTCACTTGAAGTTGCAATGCAATGGAATTCTGGCTTCTCTGAATCGGTATACACCTTCGCCAATACCATTAATACCCAAGAAGGTGGCACGCACGAAGAAGGATTCCGGGCTGCCCTCACCACTCTGGTAAATAAGTTTGGTGAAGATTGGGGATTGATCCGCAAGAAGGAAGATCGTCTGACTGGTGACGATATCCGTGAAGGTTTGACCGCGATTGTTTCGATCAAACTTGGTGAGCCACAGTTCGAAGGCCAGACAAAAACTAAACTTGGTAACACTGCAGCAAAGTCATTCACTCAAAAAGTTGTCAATGATCGCCTCGGCGAATGGTTTGAAAAGAATCCAACTGAGGGCAAAGAGATTGTTCGCAAGTCAATCGACGCTGCGGGCGCGAGAGTTGCTGCACGTAAAGCCCGAGACCTGGCACGTAACCGAAAAGGCCTACTCGAGGGCCGAGGAATGCCAGGAAAATTGGCCGACTGCCAATGGACTGAACCAGAAAAATGTGAGCTCTACATTGTTGAGGGCGACAGCGCGGGCGGTTCTGCAAAAGGTGGACGCGATTCACGTTTTCAAGCGATTCTGCCGATCAGAGGGAAAATTCTTAACGTTGAGAAAGCTCGAATTGACAAGGTGCTTCAGAACAACGAAGTTCAGGCGTTGATTACGGCGCTCGGTACTGGAATTCATGACGATTTTGATATCGCAAAACTTCGCTACCACAAAACGATTCTCATGGCGGACGCCGATGTCGACGGGCAACACATTCGTACCTTGTTGCTCACTCTCCTATTTCGTTTTATGCGACCCCTGATTGAAGAGGGCTACGTGTATTTGGCTCAGCCACCGCTCTATAAAATCAAATGGGGTGGTAAGGAGCCAGCAAAATACGCGTTTAGCGATCGTGAAAGGGACGGCGTTATTGCTCTAGGTATTGAAGGTGGCAAACGCCTGCCTAAAGAAGATGGAATTCAGCGATTTAAGGGACTCGGTGAAATGCCAGCGAAAGAGTTGTGGGACACCACGATGGATCCGGCACACCGGGTGTTAATGAAAGTGACACTCGACGATGCCGCCGCCGCTGATGATCTCTTCTCTGTCCTGATGGGTGAAGACGTCATTCAACGCAGATCATTCATTCAACGAAATGCAAAAGACGTTAGGTTCCTTGATATCTGATGAGCGAAGAGATACAGCACGATCGGATTGAATTAGTCGACATCCAAGTAGAGATGTCGCGGTCTTACCTCGACTATGCGATGAGCGTCATTGTTGGACGTGCGCTGCCCGATGTCCGTGATGGGCTGAAGCCGGTTCACCGTCGAGTTCTTTACGCAATGTATGACGGCGGATATCGTCCAGATCGCGGCTATTACAAATCGTCGCGCGTTGTCGGGGACGTCATGGGTAACTACCACCCGCATGGCGATAGCGCTATCTACGACACATTAGTTCGACTAGCGCAACCGTGGTCGCTTCGTTACCCACTCGTTGATGGCAATGGAAACTTCGGTTCGCCAGGAAATGATCCTGCTGCCGCGATGCGTTACACAGAGGCCCGACTCGCTCCGTTGGCCATGGAGATGATGCGAGACATCGATGAAGACACCGTCGATTTTTCGCCTAACTATGACGGTCGTTCGCAAGAGCCCAATGTTCTCCCGAGTCGATTTCCAAACCTGTTGGTTAATGGCAGCGCAGGAATTGCCGTCGGGATGGCCACTAACATTCCTCCGCACAATTTGCGCGAGATCGCATCAGGAATCCAGTGGGCGCTTGAACGCCCCGAAGCCACCAACGAAGAACTTCTGGCGGCGCTTCTCGAACGCGTCAAAGGACCCGACTTCCCAACTCGCGGTCTGATTGTTGGACGTACCGGAATTGATGAGGCCTATCGAACTGGGCGCGGATCAATCACCATGCGCGCAGTCGTCAACGTCGAAGAAATAAATGGACGCAATTGTCTGGTCGTCACCGAACTTCCATACCAAGTAAATCCCGATAACTTGGCGCTTAAGATCGCTGAGCTCGTAAAAGAAGGACGCGTCGCTGGAATCTCCGATGTGCGAGATGAAGGTAACGAGCGCCTGGGTCAGCGACTCGTCGTCGTGCTCAAAAAAGATGCGATAGCGAAGGTTGTACTGAACAACCTTTACAAGCACACGCAACTTCAAGACACGTTTGGCGCCAACATGTTGGCGCTGGTCGACTATGTTCCACGCACCCTCCGACTTGACGAATTCGTGCGTTACTATGTTGAACACCAAGTTGAAGTCATCGTTCGGCGCACAAAGTTTCGGCTCGCAGAAAAAGAAAAGCGAGCACATATTTTACGTGGGTACCTGAAGGCACTTGACGCCCTTGACGAAGTGATTGCCCTCATTCGTCGTAGCGCAACGGTCGAAGAAGCACGCCTGGGTCTGATCGCATTTCTTGAAGTTGATGAGGTGCAGGCGAACGCGATTCTCGAAATGCAACTGCGTCGACT
>JANXYY010000148.1 GCA_025355805.1 Actinomycetes bacterium | reverse complement strand
AGGTAAGGCAAAAATTGGGAACGTAGAGTTGACGACGCCTGGCCAGGGGGAAATCCTGATTGGAGTTCGCCCAGAGTCTTGGCGCCCAACAACGAATGGCCTCGAGGTTCAGGTTGCGCTCGTAGAAGAACTAGGAGCAGATGCCTACATCTACGGCACTCCGACTCAGGCCAGCCAAGTAAGCGTCGAAGAAGGTGCGCAAATCGTAGTTCGTTGGGATCCCAAGAACACTCCCGCCGTTGGCTCAACGGTGAGTATCGAACCCGACCCCGCGGTTACCCACTTCTTCGACGGAATATCCGGTCTACGGCTTTAGACCGCCGTACGACATCTAAGTTGGCAGTTTTCTAGCCTGCAAAAAAAGGCGGGGAGTGAGCGGGGAGCCTCATAGTTCGCCCCCATTGCTCTCCGCCATTTGCCATTCGTTCCGCAAAAATTGACGGAGTTGTTGCTCCGAGAAATACCTTGTTTAGCGTCACTTTGCTAAACGTATGAGTGAGGCCAAGATTGCGTTTAGGTGATCACCGTGGGAAGGCACAGGCGATTTCCCTCACCAGTCGACTCTTTCACGGGATCCCTTCTGGTTGTTCTCCCGCAGTCTTCATTAACACTACGAATCAATCTCACGGTCGCAGAATTCGCGCGCTGCCACTTGGACGATGAATCCTCCCAACACATTATCAATGAGCCAAGAGTTGGCGGCGAAAGGCTACGCTTTACCTGCATCACGGTGACGGGAGCTTGCACAACGAGTTTATCATTGAACGAATCTTGGCCCGACGTCGTGGATGCTAATGAACATTTAGACTTCTTTTTGAAGATGGATAAAGCCCTAGGGGAATTTCTCGGCGAGTTCGCGGTCAGATCTGCCCCGAGTTACTCGATTATCGCAAGTAAGGGGGAAGTAAATCGAAATTTTCGGACAGACGTCAGCAATGCTCTGGATTCCCTCGGCGGTTCGCCGCGTGCCTTTATTGCGTCGTACATCGAACCATATGACTCTTGGTACACGGGTCGCGCAGTCGAATTCAAAACCGAACAGTCTTCTGGCCAAATAGTTTCCTGCTCCCTCTCTGCGCAAGGGCAAAACGAGAATGATGTCCGTGGCCAGTTCGAGATGATACGTAATCTCTTCACCGCGGAAATCAACCGCCAGTTCCCACCAGTCAGAATTTTAGAGCCCAAAACGCCCGCAACATCGGCGAGTGGTCACGCTCTCAACGGCTTCAGGCGGCGGTTCGATGGAATTATAAGGCACCCAGTCTGGTCAGGCGTTATAGCGGCGCTAATAGTCACTTCAATCCTTGCCCTTTGGAATACTTTTTCTCACTAAGGGCTAGTGCCGCAGCACAGAACTCGCTTGTCATGCGCAGCGAACGATGGTTGTGGAAAGTCTCAGAACCTAATCGAGGCCCGCAATCAACCTGCCAGCCAGGAGCATAAATGTTGAAAGCGCGGCATCAAAATCTGGTGCATCACCGGCGACCAGGTCCTCTACAAAATTTAAATATGACACCTTTAATTGCGAATCTTTACGTGCCATTTGAATGGCAGTTTCGAGCACAAGTTTCGGATTTTGAGAGAAAGCAGGATCTTGATTTGCGAATTTTCTAACATCTTCTTCAACCGCAAGTTTGAAGGCTCGGTGTGTAGCAACTAAGTCTGGCTCCATGCCTGTCAAGATGTGCACGTCGTGGATATGGCGAACTAGGCGTTCATCGCCATCTTGATTCGATATGAGTCTTGGAGAGCGTCTAAGGAAACCAAGTACTTTTTCTGCAAGAGTTTCTTCCATGGCGTTACAAGTGAATTCTAAGGGCGGTTCAGTCATTCCTAAATCGCGGAGAAGCAGCGTGCTGATTGATCGATGCGCTATAGGCAAATGAGCGGGAGCATAAGTGAGCTCCACCTTCAATTCTGGCCTCAAACTCACTTCGCTTGGAAACTTGGATTCATAGCGAAGATCGAAGGTTATGTAACGATTTGCGCTCATTGCTTGAGGTGCTTTAACCACAAATCCTGAATCGACAAATGTTTTGGTTACTGCAACTTTAAGGTGGCTCATACTTTGTCGAATCGCCGAGGTATTTCTGCCTGATCGGCCAACAACTTTTATGTCAATGTCCTCAGACATTCGATTCAGATATCCATATGCTTTGACAAGGCTGGTGCCGCCACAAAAGACCAGTATGAGATCCTCGGTTTCAACTAACGTCAATGCGCGCAAAACCTCGGTAAGGTGAACGTCTTTTTCAAGCGCTCCCGCAGAGAATAACGTCAGGCCTTCGTTCGCGGCAGCGACGATAAGTTCAACTTGCTCGGGTGAGAGGCTTCTCATATATGACCTCACGGTTGCCGAGCTTTAGTTTGCGACTGACCCGTTTTGAACCAGTTGAGACGGTTACGGACATTGGTACTTGGCCCGTACTACCAGTTGCATAAGACGAACGCGCAATGCCCAAATCCACGGGGATGCGTAAAGAATCGAATGCTTCAACCACCAGAGATTCGAGAACTTTTCGCGGTATCGGATTGCCTGTGACAACACTGGGAACCGCTTTGGCATATACGCCATATCCGAGTCTTACCAGTTTTCCTTTATTAATCAGTTCACTGATGGCCCGCGTGACTCGGCTTGGGCTACCTAACTTCGCAAAATCGGCGCGCAAGAAAATATCGCGCTTGCTACGGCCAATCGACCGTGCAATTCGCGTCTGAGTACTGAGCGCCATGACTCTCCTTTCGCAAAGAATGTGCGACTTGATGACTAAAACTATATCTTATTCTACGCTCAAAAAGTACCACAAAGGCTACAAACAATGTGCGCTTTAAATAGCCTAGCAGACTGAGCTCGATGGGGGCGTACCAATATTCAGGGTCGTAATTAGCCCAAATCTGCCACTATTTGGTTCCTTGCTCACGATCCTTACCCAAGTTCTCGACTTTAGAATTCTGGTGGCTCAGGTCGATTCGTCGCCTTGAAAAAATCACCTTCCACCTCAAGAACGGTGGGTTCATCGAATAGAGCAAGTTCGCTGGCGTCGGGTGGCTCAAAAAAAGCAATCCACTTGTCGAGTTCCACCGGGGTGAGGGGGACTGAGGCTCTCACACGCTCGGCGGTTCTTTTCGCGACACGTCTGTGCAGTTCTTGCAAAGGTACTGAGAGATATTGCAACTCCACCTGCGCTCCAATGGCGCGAGCCGCCAGTCTTTTCTCGTCCCTTTCCTCTCGCATCCAATGCCCGGACTCCATGGTTACGTTCTGGCCCTTCTCCAGTAACTCCTGCGCCAATCGCCACTGCAATTCACCGAGTGGATCGCGCAGCGGCGAATCCATCTCGATGCCGAGTTGAGTCAACCACTCATCTGGACAGAAACTAATAGCATTCAGTTGCACTGCCAGGCGGTGAGCAAGTTGGGTGCCACAAGATCCTCGTTAAAATTAGCAGTCTGATCATGAGCTTGTATAAGGATTTCAGGCGATATTCACGATTAGACGCTCTGTCCGGGCGCTTTGAATTTCGTGGTTCGAAGATTCTTCACTGTGTGAGTCAAATGAATGGGCTCATCTCCGAGCGCGGCTCCTTAGGACCCAATTAATCGCGTCTAGTCTCGGAAGATATTTATGGTAAACGGGAGTCCGACCATGCCTAGTGACGAGGCTCCTGCGCGACCCAAGATCGTGCGAACTGATCGCAAAATGGTTTATAGGAATCGCTGGATGACGGTGTGGGAAGATCAAGTTGTCTTTCCAGACGGATCGTCAGGCATCTATGGCTGCGTATACGAGTCGGATAACGCACCGCCTCTCGTCCAATTTGATGCACCAATCTGATTGCGCGACGGTCCAATTCGCTTCCCTTCAAAGCTGCAGCAGACTTCATGGTGTCGATATCGCGCGATGCAGATGTATTAGCCGCCTTCTGAATATGACGCCGTCATTTACTCACCCATTTTTAGCAGCCGCGATGGCTGCTTCGAGCGATTCTTTTGATTTGCACAAGGTAGCCAAATCTGCCCATTTAATTCGGACGCTGTTCTTCCTCGTGGTTTTTCCTCTGCACCACGTCAGACCGCTCGAAGTCGCATAACAGTCGCCAACTTGCTTGTTGCCAGAATCTTTGACCTCAAGTTCAATACCATTGGTCTTCACTTGCATGCTGACTTCGAGTTTCTTAATCGCAACTATCATTCTTGGCCTCCGAATGGTTTGGAACCCTTGGATGCATGAAGTTTTGGGTTTGAAATATGGCTTGGGATGTTAGATTGCGACATTCCACATGAGATTGCTAGCACAAAACCAACATTTCTATCGAACAAAAAGAACACCCCACCTGGATCCAGGTGGGGTGTCGTGTTCGTTTGGTTTGAGTTACTTGGCCATTGCCAGCTTTAGGTTTTCATCGATCGCAGCCAAAAAATCCTGCGTCGTAAGCCAAGGAGTGTCAGCACTAATTAGGGCGGCAAGGTCTTTCGTCATCTTGCCGCTCTCGACGGTTTTGATACAGACCGTTTCGAGCAACGAAGCAAACTGCGTAACTTCCGGAGTGTTATCGAGTTTTCCGCGGTGACTTAATCCCTGTGTCCAAGCAAAAATGGAGGCGATCGGGTTTGTCGAAGTAGGTTTTCCCTCTTGATGTTGGCGATAGTGGCGGGTAACCGTGCCGTGTGCAGCTTCGGCCTCTACTGTTTTGCCGTCCGCGCTCATCAAAACGCTAGTCATGAGGCCGAGCGAACCAAAACCTTGCGCGACCGTGTCGGATTGAACATCTCCGTCATAA
>JANXYY010000142.1 GCA_025355805.1 Actinomycetes bacterium | reverse complement strand
ACCCCGCCAGTCAGAATGCCACCCACGATCGCTTTCGCGATTTCAGTCCCCAAGTCAGTCTCTCCTTTTCAATTCGATTCCGCGTAAGTGGGTGTTGCCGGAGTTTCCAGCAATACCCACTTACTGCGCAGAATTACTGACCATTACTTACGCGACTTGCAACCGACTACTTCGTGCTTCCCCATGGGTGTTTCGGGTATTCGATCTGTGCCTTAGAGGGAGCGCGTGCAACCAATTGATTCGCGGAATTAAGGACGAAGCCGGGGAACAACGAATCGGCCGCGTCCGCGTTCTGCCATTGGAACAGATATGAAGATGCCAAGATGTTCTGTCCGGTTGATTCAAACTTCACTGGGCCCTGAACGCTGCTATACGTTCCGCGGTGCAATTCCGCAATCAAAGCCTTCTGGTTCAGGCTGTGAATCTTGGTGACTGCTTGAGCAGTTACCTCACCGACCGAATAGCCCTCAGCGACGTTAGAACTTACATCGGAAATTTTACCGCCGTAGATCTTTACGTACTCCTTCATCAATGCGGCGTTGCCTGGGAAGGGGAAATTGGGTGCCCAAGCATTGGGGACCAAAATCCCTTCCGTGTTTTTAGCGCCAACCCCTGAGGTGCTAGAAGTAAATTGCGCACCCTGGTCAGGACCGGCAGTACCAACGAGAGCCTTTGGATTGTAGTTCTGTTGGATGAACTGCTTCGTTAACGCGGTGAAGTCAGGCAACAAAGTTCCGAGCACGACGACATCAGCCTTAGCACTGATTATCGACCCCGCAATGGGGGTGAAGTCCGTCGTTTCGGAGGGATAAGCCTTGTTGTAAACGGTCTTGATGCCGGCTTTCTCCATGATTTTGCGGGCCACATCCAACTGTGGCGCAGTGAATGGGTCATCCTGAGTGGCATAGGCCGCGGTCTTGGGCCGAGTGGCGGTCGGCATCGCCGAAAGCCACTTCGCAAAACTTACAAGGTTGTTAGCAACCGGCATGCTTACATCAAAGACATTGTGGAGTCCGAGGGTGAATACGGATGGACCGCCACCGGCTCCTTCAACGAATGCGTAGCCATAACGATTTACCACCTTGGACGCGGCTTTGGTGAGACCAGTTGAGAACGGACCGAAGACCAAATCCACATGATCAACGCTTATAAGTTTCTGATAGTTGGTCGCGACCTGTACCGGGCTGCTCGCGTCGTTGACGATATCTAACTTGACCTGGCGTCCTAAAAGTCCACCCTTGGCATTAATGTCCTTCGCCCAGAGCATGTAGCCCTGCTTGAAGGCAATGCCATCAGCGGAGAAATCACCAGTAAGGGAAAGGGAAACCCCGATCAAGATCGGCTTAGTTTTCGCGGAGGCGGATGCGCCCAGTGTCGAGATGAAAGAGGTGGCGATCAGTACGGCCGACATTGTTCCTGCCGTAATGAGACGGCGCTTGGAAACCTTGCTTCTGTGCAACTCCATCGTTACTCCCAAAGGTTGAAAGCCAGTAAATGCACTCGACGACGCGCAGCCCAACCACTAAAGTCGAAATGACTGCAATCGTTTGCGCTTACCCTGCCCCTTTACTTATGGGCTGTCAAGGGATTGGACCTGTGTGTTCTCAACGGAATCGAAGGGAACTTAACTTGCGCGGACCGCACCCGTCGAGCCGCGCACGATCAAAGAGACGGGAAGGATCACTCGGGCCCCACCCGGCTGCGTTCCGGCGATCTCGTTGAGCAACAGCCTGGCGGACTCAACCCCCATCTCAAAGTGCGGTGAGCGAACCGTCGTAAGTGGGGGTTGGAAGTCGTTGGCAAAAAGCATGTCATTGAAGCCCACGACGGAAACATCATCGGGACAACGTAGTCCGTGCATGCGTAGCGAGTGATAGGTGCCGAGGGCCAACAGGTCATTCCCCGCGACCACCGCAGTGAATTGCGCAGTGGCTTGCCCATCAAGAATCGAATCCATTGCGGCCTGGCCCGCTTCGATGCTGTAAGCGACGGTATCGACCACGCGACCCTGCAGTCCAAATGAATTACAAGCTGCTTCAAAAGCTTCGCGCCTAATGCGGCTGGTTGAAAATCCCGCGGGGCCTGCGAGGTGAACGAGACGCTTATGTCCGAGTTCATGCAAATGGGCCACGGAGGCGAAAACCCCTTGCGAATCATCACCAATAACGGTGGGGAAGGGAACGCCGTTAGCATCTCTATTGACCATCACTGCGTGGACGCCACGTTCATGCGCATCATGCATCAACTGGTGATTGCTATGACCTGTGGCGACGATCAAACCATCAACTTGGCGTTCCATAAGTGATTGAAAAAGAGTTCGTTCGGTGGCATCACTGCCATCTGTATTGACGACGAGGGAAGAGTAGCCACGCGGAGCTAAGTAACTATCTATGCCGCGAACCATCGGTGGAAAGATTGGGTTTGTGAGGTCAGGCAAAATAACGCCGAGCGTCATCGTTCTATTTGTCCGAAGTCCCCGTGCCACCGTATTCGGTGTGTACCCCAAGCCTTTTGCAACTTTGCGCACCCGGCGCACGGTGCTCTGGCTGACCTGGTTCACGGTCTCTTCGTTTAACGCTCGCGAAACCGTGCTTGGGTTGACCCCCACCGCGCGAGCCACGTCCGTGAGGGTCACCCGCTTCTGCATGGCTGAACAGTACCCTCAAGGAGCTAGCACAACCGCCGGAAACCAAATTTCCAATTCCTGCCTTACATGGGTTGACGATCAACGTGAATTCACCTAATAATGGCTTCTTACCGCAATCGATTGCGTCGCCTTGCCCCTAAAGGAGCCGAAAATGACAGGTACGAATCCGGTCAAGATCGGGTGGATCGGCACCGGGCGGATGGGTTTCGCCTTAGCCACCCGGCTCCTCGCGGCAGGTGAAGACGTAACCGTCTACAACCGGACTCGCTCGAAGGCCGAACCCCTCGCCACTCTCGGTGCCAAAATCGTAGATAGTCCCGCCGATCTTTCAAATTGCGAGGTCGTGTTCGTGATGGTCTCGGCTCCACAAGATCTCGAGGATGTAATGGTCGGCGATGATGGACTGCTAACCGTTGACGGCAAGGTGCCCAGAATCATCATCGATTCTTCAACGGTCTCAGCCGATGCCTCGGCCAGAATTCGAGAATTCGCTTCCACAAAAGGCAGTCAATTTTTGGCCGCCCCCGTTAGCGGAAATCCCGCAGTGATCGCGGCCGGCAAACTTACCGTTGCAGTATCTGGGCCCCGCGCAATTTTTGAGGAAGTTGAGCCCCTGCTAAAACTTTTTGGCCATCGCGTAACCTGGGTTGGCGAAGGCGAAGTCGCCAGACTCGTAAAGATTGCCCATAACATTCTGCTTGGCGTGGTGATTCAAGCACTCGCTGAAATCACAGTTCTTGCCGAACGCGGAGGGGTAAGCCGCCAGGCTTTCCTTGAGTTCCTGAATGATTCGGTGATGGGTTCAACATTCACTCGGTACAAAAGTCCAGCCTTGGTCAATCTCGATTTCACGCCAACGTTCACGATGCCGCTCCTGAGCAAAGATTTTGATCTTGGACTCGCTGCGGCGCACGAATTTTCGGTCCCGATGCCGATCGCGGCCGCCACCGCGCAGATTATTTCGTCGGCGATGGGTGCAGGTTACACAACTGAAGATTTTGCAATCCTGATTTTAGAGCAAGCCCGCCGAGCAGGGGTTACCCTCGAGTCCGAGAATGCAAAAGTTCTGAGCGGATTGGAGGTACCCCAGAATGGTTGATGGTGGTTCATTACATGCTCCTGGCCACATGAGCGTCGACTACGAAGCTCGCGTTGACTTTGACCGCTTACGAAAGTACCGAATTGATCGCGCCAAGTCGGCTCTGAATACAAGTGAGTGCGGA
>JANXYY010000120.1 GCA_025355805.1 Actinomycetes bacterium | reverse complement strand
CGATCGGTGGCAGCGAGCGATTGCTGCTGCCAGACTATTCGGCGAGTAGAGGAGAGACGTTGATAGAAGAAATTTCAAAGCAAATCGCGCCTTTGTCGATCGACGGGACGAACGGGATCGGGATTTTATTTGTACACGGCTTTACTGGTTCACCCGCATCGATGCGACCGTGGGCGGAGTTTTTCGCTGCGCATGGCTATACCGTGCGACTACCACTCTTGCCGGGCCATGGAACGTCGCCGAGAGAGATGAATAAAAGTACTTGGGAGCAGTGGTACTCCACTGCGGAGGACTCCTACCTAGAATTAGTCGCGACGTGCACTAACGTTTTTATATTCGCGCTCTCGATGGGTGGCGCTCTTACGTTGCGCCTAGCTTCGCTGCATCAACCATCAGGTATCGTTCTGGTTAACCCGCTTATTCACATCACGGGAGCAAGGCGCGTATTGATTCCGTTGGCTTCTCGCATTCTGGCAACTATGCCATCTGTGGGTGGTGATATTAAGAAGCCAGGCGCAAGCGAATACGCATATGACAAAACGCCACTAAAGGCCGCCAGATCCCTATTGAAATTGCTCGCCGATGTTCAAGGACGTGTTCGACAGGTCCAGGCACCGTTGTTGCTTCTCCACAGCGTCGAAGACCATGTGGTTCCTTCTTCAAACTCAGATTGGATTTTGACGAGCGTCGGGTCTGAATCAAAGCGCGAAATCGTGCTGCACGACAGTTACCACGTCGCAACGATTGATAATGATGCGCCTCTGATTTTTGACGAGTCACTTCACTTCGTTGAAAGCCTCTCTTAACGCGAGAACTTGTTCGCAGTAATTGGCGATCGCGATTCTGATTGGCATAGATTCATTTGCTAATCTTCGTTGTTCATCGGCATATTCGATTCGACCCTCTGGTAGTTCGACGCGAATCGGTGACAAATGTAGCTCGCTCAAATCGTACGGACTTGCTCGCATGTCGACTTCGCGCAGGCGACGTGCATTTAGAAAAGCGTCGAGTACAAGTTCGCTCGGTAAGATCGGCGCTAACTTATATGCCCATTTATAAAGATCCATATTGGCGTGAATACACCCCGGTTGATCCACCTCGATTTGGCTTTCACGGGTTAGCGCGAAGGCGTTGAGCGGCGCCGCCTTAGGCGTGAAGAATCTAAAGGCATCAAAGTGCGAACACCGGATACCCACATCGTCAACCACCTTCGAAGTCGCGTCAGCCCCGAGTCGTAACGGCCACGCAGAATGACGGATTTGCGCCTGATCTTGTCCATAGACCATCGCCCATTCATGCATTCCGAAGCAGTTGTGTTGTGGAAGTCTGGTTGATGTCACACGCAGAAATCGGGTGATAAATTCTATGGTGGAGCGTCTTTGTGCAATGAAGTCGAGGCGCACTCCAAAGCCACCTTCGCGCCGGCCGTAGCCACGCCAGGTTTCGACCACGCTTCCATCGATTAAAAGATCCATCGCGCCGAGGTGATAGCGCCTAAGTTCACGTGGACGATATGAGTAATACGTCCATAAGAAGGCCTCGACCGGATCCGCGATTCTTGTCTCTTTTGTTCCGGTGCCCATGGCGGCCTCAAACCGTGCCACGTAGGCAGATCGTCGAAGGGTCGCTTCTTCACCGTCGATTATTGCCACGATTCTCACCCTACCCGTGGCGAAAGGTAAGGTCTGATCATGCGCATAGCCCGCTTCACGCCGCCCGTAGATCGAGATGGTCAACGCAGCGGTGATCCGCTTTTCGGCATCGTGGGTCGATCTCCGGAGGGCGAGGAGACGGTTCTCAAGATCACGGGCGATCCGCTTTACTCCGGTATCCATCCAACTGGTGAAGTTTTTCTTCTCGCTGATGTTCGTCTACTCGCGCCAGTGATCCCTCGGAGCAAAGTGGTCTGCGTCGGACGCAATTATGCAGATCACGCGGCCGAATTTGGCAGTGAAGTCCCGCCAGAACCGCTTTTGTTTCTCAAACCGAATACGTCGGTAATTGGCCCGCTCGATTCAATTGTCTGGCCACGGCAAAGTCAGCGAGTTGATCATGAAGGCGAATTGGCCGTCGTCATCGGACGGCTTTGCAAAGACGTCCCGCGCGAGAAAGCTGGCGAAGTGATCTTCGGTTACACGGTGGCCAACGATGTCACTGCGCGCGATTTACAGAAAAGTGATGGGCAATGGGCGCGCGCAAAGGGTTTCGATACCTTCTGTCCGCTTGGCCCATGGATTGAAACAGAACTTGATCCCAGCGACTTAGCTATCAGCGTTACGGTTGATGGCGAACTTCGTCAAAGCAGTCGAACGTCGTCGATGATCTTTAAGATTCCTGAGATCATTGAATACGCTTCGGCGGCGTTCACGCTATTGCCAGGCGATGTTATCCTGACCGGCACACCGGCAGGGGTCGGTCTCATGCCGCCGGGCTGTTCAGTGAGTGTCACGATAGAAAACATTGGAACTCTAGAAAACAAGGTGATTTCTCGTGGCTAATGCCACTTCCTCGATCCGCGTGCGCTTTGCGCCATCGCCTACCGGCGACCTGCATGTGGGAAATATTCGTACTGCGCTTTATGACTGGGCCTATGCCCGTCATACCGGTGGTACTTTCGTGTTTCGAATTGAAGACACTGATACGACGCGCGTCACGGACGAATATGTGGCGGCGGCGATCGACACTCTTAAGTGGCTTGGTCTCCAGTGGGATGAAGGTCCAGAGGTCGGAGGCGCATTTGGGCCTTACCTTCAATCCCAACGGCTCGCTATTTATGCAGAATGGGCACAGAAGTTTCTCGATGCCGGCGATGCTTACCATTGCTTCTGTTCCCAAGAAGAACTCGAGGCGCGCAGAGAAGCTCAGAAGAGCGCCGGCACTCCGCCTGGCTACGACGGAAAATGCCGATACCTCACGGCGGCCGAGATCGGTGACTATCGATTGGCGGGCCGTTCGCCAGTAGTACGCATGCGAATGCCGGACGGCTACACGACCTTCACCGACTTGATTCGTGGGGCAATGACGTTTGACCACAACTACGTGCCTGATTTCGTTCTCGTTCGCGCCGACGGCTCACCGCTCTACACTCTTGCAGTTGCCGTCGATGACGTGCTGATGAAAATTACCCACATTCTTCGTGGCGAAGATCTTCTATCGTCGACGCCGAGGCAGTTGCGCGTGTACGACGCGATGGGCGTCAAACCTGAAGATTATCCAAACTTTGCTCACCTGCCATTCGTTATGGGGCAAGACAATGTCAAACTATCCAAGCGAAACGGCGAGGTCTCAATAGCCTGGTATCGAGCCAACGGCTTTCTGCCTGAAGCAATTTGCAACTACCTCGCGCTACTCGGCTGGTCGCCAGGTGATGATCGTGAAGATATTTCGATGAAGGAGATGACCGAACTCTTCACCATCGAGCGCGTTGGCAAGAACCCGGCACGATTTGACATGAAAAAACTTGAAGCAATTAATGGTGACAAAATTCGCGCGCTAGCCGTTTCTGACCTCGCCTTAAGAGCATTGCCGTTTATGCAAGCGGCTCAACTCATTGGCAATGAACCGAGTGCGGACGAATTACAAGTACTGGAAGGCGCAGTGCCGCTGATCCAAGAACGCGTCATCAACTTAGCCGAGATTCCTGGCCTGCTGAGTTTTCTCTTTCTGCCTGAGGATCTGTTTGCAATTGATCCAGACTCGGCAGCAAAAGTTTTGACTGCTGACGCTAGGCCGATAATCAAGGCGAGTATTTTGGCCTTGACTCCGCTTACATCGTGGGAGGTCACTGGGATTGAGGCGGCCTTGCGAGCCGCGCTGCTTGAAGATCTCGGACTGAAGCCAAAAAACGCCTTTGGCCCGGTTCGAGTGGCGATAACCGGCGCTCGAATTTCGCCTCCACTCTTCGAATCGCTCGCGTTACTCGGGCGGGAACGGAGTTTGGCGCGCCTTTCAAATCTGGTCTAACCCGGGGTTCCCATCCGTGAGCGGCGAGTCGCCTCACCGTGAGCGGCGAGTTGCCTCACCGTGAGCGGCGAGTTGCCTCACCGTGAGCGGCGAGTCGCCTCACCGTGAGCGGTGGGTTTGCGCCCGGACTTTTGGGCAACGAGAGTCGCTCACGGTATCCTTCACGGGCTATCGAATCATCGGGCGGTCCGCCGATTCAATGACCGATATTTTGGGGTATGGGGTAATTGGCAGCCCTGCTGATTCTGGTTCAGTAAGTCTAGGTTCGAGTCCTGGTACCCCAGCGAAAAAAGTTTGGCCCCGTTGTCTAGCGGCCTAGGACACCGCCCTCTCAAGGCGGTAGCGCGGGTTCGAATCCCGTCGGGGCTACAAATCAAGGTTCAATTG
>JANXYY010000181.1 GCA_025355805.1 Actinomycetes bacterium | reverse complement strand
AACATGATTGCTCGCGCAGAAGATCGACGTGTTGCATACGTATCGGAAAAATTGGCCGGACACGCGGGCCCAGTTATTGCAGTCAGTGATTTTATGCGAGCTGTTCAAGATCAGATCGCGCCCTGGCTCGATCGCGATTTCACTTCGCTCGGAACTGATGGATTCGGTAGGTCAGATACCCGAGGTGCCTTACGACGTCACTTCCGAGTCGATGCAGAGTCGATCGTTGTGGCTTCTCTTCAATCGCTAGCCAATCGCGGCGAGGTGTCGGAAGAGCTTGTTGCAGAGGCAGTCACCCGCTATGCAATCGATGATGTCCGCGCCGCCGACCCAGGGAATACTGAAGGGTCTGGATGATCGGTCGCGTCCCGATCTTTGACATCTCGCCGAGCGTGTCGGGCGGGCAGTTCCCCGTCAAATCGATCGTCGGCGAAAAGATCGAAGTGTCTGCGACCATCTTCAGTGAAGGTCAGGACCTAATCGGCGCGAACGTGGTACTGGTCGATTCGCTAGGCAGTGAAGCGGCCTTCGCGTTAATGCACGAAATCTGGCCAGGCAGTGATAGATGGTCGGCCGTAATTACTCCATCTATTGTTGGCGATTGGCAGTACTACATCGAGGCGTGGCATCATCCCATCGCAACTTGGATGCAAACCGCAAAGATTAAGATTCCACTCGAACTTGATATCGAACTTGTGTTCGAAGAGGGTGCCAGATTTTTTGAAGAACTCGTTACCTCACAATCTGGTGCGGCTAAAAAACTGATCGAGAAATTAATTAAAAAACTTCGCGACGACACCACCCCGGCGCAGTCTCGCCTCTCGTCCGCCTTCGACCCTGAAATCGAAGTTCTAGTAACCAAGTCGCCCCTACGGCACTTTGTCACTCGATCTCTTTCGATGCCGGTGCAAGTGGATCGTGAGCGAGCTTTAGTCGGAGCCTGGTATGAATTTTTTCCAAGGAGTGAAGGTGCCGACCTCAAATCTCGCAATAAGCCCAAGTCAGGCACCCTGATCAGTTCGATGGCACGCCTGGATGAGGTGGCCAAGATGGGATTCGACGTCGTTTACCTTCCGCCCATTCACCCGATCGGCACTTCACATCGGAAGGGGCCAAATAACACGTTAACCCCGGGACCCAATGACCCGGGTGTCCCTTGGGCGATCGGCAATAAAGACGGTGGCCACGACTCTATAAACCCAGTATTGGGAACTTTAGAAGATTTTGACAAATTTCTTGCGCACGCTCGCGAACTCGGAATCGAGATCGCACTTGATCTGGCGCTTCAAGCGTCTCCGAATCATCCCTGGGTCAAGGAGCACCCAGAGTGGTTCTCAAGTCGAGCTGATGGCTCGATCGCCTATGCCGAGAACCCACCGAAGAAATACGAGGATATCTATCCCTTAAATTTTGACAACGATTACCAAGGAATTTTTGCAACAATCGTTCAAATCGTTCGCTTTTGGATGGAGCGTGGGGTTCGAATTTTTCGAGTGGACAATCCTCACACCAAGCCACTGTACTTTTGGCGTGATCTCCTTGTAAATATTCGAGCTACCGATCCCGATGTAATTTTTCTAGCCGAAGCTTTTACACGCCCATCGATAATGCATTCGCTTGGCAAGATCGGCTTTCATCAGTCTTACACTTATTTCACCTGGCGTACTTCAAAACGTGAACTTGAAGAATACGGTCGAGAAATCTCACATCAAACTGCTAATTTTTTCCGTCCGAACTTTTGGGTCAATACTCCCGACATTTTGGCCCACCACCTACAGACTGGAGCCCCCGAAGTCTTCAGTCTCAGAGCGCTCTTAGCGGCGACGATGGTTCCATCCTGGGGAATGTATGCAGGTTATGAACTTTTTGAACATGAGGTGTTCGCCGAGGGCGGTGAGGAGTACCTAAATTCGGAGAAATATCAATTGAAGCCACGGAATTGGCTCGACGCGGAAAAGCGTGGACTCACGCTTGCACCGTTGATCACGACACTGAATCGAATTCGTAAAACTCACCCAGCTTTACAGCAACTACGCAATCTTCACTTTCATGACAGTGACAGCGATCAGGTATTGGTTTACTCCAAGGCATTCCACGACGACCGCATTCTTGTAGTCGCGAACCTTGATCCGACGCAACTACATGAAACCTGGATCCACCTAGACCTCGGTGCACTTGGCCTTCCCGACGTCAACGAAATTGAAGTGGAAGACCTTCTGAGCGGTTTGCGATATACGTGGGCACGCGATGCATTTGTGCGGCTCGATCCTAAAGAGCGAGTGGCGCACCTACTGAAAGTGCTCTGAGATGCGCCGCGTCCGCAAGCCCGCAGTGTCGAAGGGGATTTGCCCGATCTCGGTATCCGAATTGGATCAACTTATTGCCGGTTGCCATCGGGATCCGCACCGAGTGCTGGGAGCCCATCCCTACGAGTCGAAGGTAACTGTGCGCATCCTCGCTCCGTTTGCCGATTCAGTAAATTTATTGCTCGACGGCGACGAACGAATCGAGTTAGACCACGAAAAGGGCGGAATTTTTGTTGGAGTTATCGACCAGCCCGAGATTCCGCACTATCGCGTCGCCATTCGTCATTCCGATACCGAGCAGATTACGTATGACCCGTATTGCTTTCTACCTACCATCGGCGATTTTGATCTCCACTTAATTGGAGAAGGCCGGCACGAACGTCTGTGGGATTTACTGGGTGCAAATGTGCGTGAATTGAAACTTGGGAGCAACCTCGAATCTAAAGTGCGAGGAGTCGCGTTTGCCGTTTGGGCACCAAACGCGCAGAGCGTCCACTTAGTTGGTGAGCATAATCAATGGGACCGCGGGCGTCACCCAATGCGTGCCTTAGGTGCATCGGGTGTGTGGGAGCTATTCATTCCCGATCTGGGCAGCGGAAGCAAATACAAATACGCCATAAAGGGAGCCGACGGCGAATGTCACAACCATGCGGACCCGATCGCCAAACACACCGAAGTTCCTCCCAACACTGCCTCCGTGATTTTCGATTCGCAATACGAATGGAAAGACGAAAGTTGGTTGACCGCCCGAGCGGACGCTACGCCATGGAAAGCGCCCATCAGTATTTATGAACTTCACCTTGGTTCTTGGCGCAAGGGACTCTCCTATCGGGAGTTAGCCAAGCAATTAGTCGAATATGTCACGGAGCAGCGATTCACTCACGTCGAATTCATGCCGGTGATGGAACATCCATTTGGCGGTTCATGGGGATACCAGGTCACTTCGTTCTATGCGCCCACCTCGCGATTTGGCACGCCCGATGATTTCCGCTTCTTGGTCGATTTTCTGCACCAACACCAGATTGGAGTGATTCTAGATTGGGTTCCGGCGCACTTCCCCAAGGATGAGTGGGCGCTGGCCCGTTTCGATGGAACACCGTTGTACGAGCATGCTGATCCGCGACGAGGGGAACATCCCGACTGGGGAACATACATTTTTAATTTTGGTCGCAATGAAGTACGCAATTTTCTAGTCGCGAATGCCCTGTACTGGCTCTCCGAATTTCACGTAGATGGTCTCCGAGTTGATGCAGTCGCTTCAATGCTGTATCTCGATTACTCGCGCAAGGAAGGTGAATGGTTACCGAATGAATTTGGTGGCCGAGAGAACTTGGAGGCAGTGCGACTTCTTCAAGAAGTGAATGCCACAGCATACGCGAAGAACCCTGGCATCATGATGATCGCCGAAGAATCAACAGCGTGGGCAGGAGTTACTCGTTCCACCGACGAGTCAGGTCTGGGATTTGGTTTCAAGTGGAATATGGGCTGGATGCACGACTCGCTTGAATATTTGAAACACGAGCCCATTCATCGGAAGTGGCACCACAAAGATCTGACTTTTTCGCTCGACTACGCGTGGAGCGAGAATTTTATTCTTCCTATCTCACACGACGAGGTAGTCCACGGTAAAGGCTCTTTGGCCTCGAAAGTTCATGGCGATAAGTGGCAAAAACTGGCAACCGTCCGGGCATATCTGGCCTTCATGTGGTCGCACCCTGGAAAACAATTGCTCTTCATGGGAAGCGAGTTTGGACAACTTGAGGAGTGGTCAGAAGGAAGTTCACTTCCTTGGGAGTTGCTTGAACAGCCAGATCATCTCGGACTACTGCACTTCGTACGCGATCTCAATCAAAGCTACCGTGAGCACCCACCACTCTGGCAACAAGACTCGATCCCAACTGGATTTAATTTTCTCATTGATGATGATCACGATGGCAATACCATCTCATTTGCTCGTTGGAGTGAAGATGGAAACGTAATTGTCTGCGCGATAAATTTCTCGCCGGTTCCACAAGAACGCTATCGAATTCCGCTACCGTCAGCGGGGCGTTGGCGCGAAATTCTGAATAGCGATGATCCGCAATACGGCGGCTCGGGAGTCAGTAATAGCGGAATCGATGCCGACCAGGGGCCAGACCGCGGGCAACCGGCGAGTGCGATTGTGCGCCTGCCGCCATTAGGCGCCGTTTGGCTGGAACCTTCAGAACTTGATTAGACGTTCAGAATAAGGCGTTTGCAAGGGAGGTGCGGGTTTTTGCGATAACAGGGTCACTCGGATCGACCAATTCGAAAAGTGCCAATAGATGCTCTCGTCCTCGCTGGCGATCCGCCCCAGCGCTAATCCGAATTGAATTAATCAGCCGCGCAAAAGACTCTTCGATGTGACCACTCGACATCTCAAAATCAGCCGCGTTGATTTGAGAATCGACGTTTTCTGGCTCCGACGCCGCGAGTGCCATCACCACCGTCGCATCTAGTTCTGTAACTCGTCGCATGAGTTCTACGTGGGCAAGTCCAATTCTCGCGTATTGATCACCCGGTTTGCGCACCAGCAATGCGCGATATGCATCTGCGGCACCATCGAGATCTCCAGCATCAATGGCTTTAATCGCGCGCGCCTCGTCAGCATCAAGATCGGCTTCGACGTCGCTAACCGGCACCGGCGTCACTGGTGGCACTGAAGGATTTATTTCGAATCGACCAGATACTCCTTGTTCGCCGGCCACACGTAATAATTCAGCCAGGACTTGGCTTATTTGCTCTTCCGGATAGGCGCCTTGAAATAAGGGGAGGAGTTTTCCGTCGACAACCGCGATCACCGTCGGGATGGATTGGATTTGGAAAGCCCTAGCGAGCTCGGGTTGGGCTTCGGTGTCAATTTTTCCAAGGATCCAAGTACCCTCACCGGCCAATGCTAAGCGCTCAAGGATTGGCGAGAGTTGCTTACAGGGACCACACCATTCTGCCCAAAAATCAAGCACTACGGGAACGGTTTTCGATTGCTCCATCACTGCTGCCGAGAAGTTGATTTCCGTTACTTCGATGACATACGAATTTGCATTAGCCGATGGAGCACTTGGGGCAACTGGTCTTTTGACGAGCCCACTCAAATCAATTGCACTCCCAAACGATGACGGCATTGGACTATTCGGGCGGTTCTTCATGGCTTGATTCTCCCAAAGATTTCGAGAAGTTCATCAGCAGCTGCATAGGTATCCATCTTTCCATCAACTACCTGGCGAGTTAACGAAGCGAGATCGTCAACCTGAGCGATCATTTTGGCCCTAAGCCCACCGATTGCCAGATGTTCGATCTCCATCGAAAT
>JANXYY010000177.1 GCA_025355805.1 Actinomycetes bacterium | reverse complement strand
TTCGAGAAGTTCATCAGCAGCTGCATAGGTATCCATCTTTCCATCAACTACCTGGCGAGTTAACGAAGCGAGATCGTCAACCTGAGCGATCATTTTGGCCCTAAGCCCACCGATTGCCAGATGTTCGATCTCCATCGAAATTCGGCTCTCGCGTCGCTTCATCAGGTTTCCACTTTCCGTCAACCAGGCTAGATGGGAATCAAGAGCTTCGGCCACCTCTCCAATCCCGGCGCCTCGATCGGCGGAAGTGAGCACGATTTGTCGTTCGCGACCATCAACTGGTGTGCTGAGCGCCAACGAATGCCGAAGTTCCCGAGCCGTGCTTCGGGCGCCATCGCGATCGGCCTTGTTTATAACGTAGATATCACCAATTTCAAGTAGTCCGGCCTTGGCGGCTTGAACACCGTCACCCATTCCTGGGGCGAGTAAGACCACCGTCGTATCGGCGTGTCCGGCGATTTCAACTTCACTCTGTCCTACCCCGACCGTCTCGATTAGAACTACATCAAATCCCGCAGCATCAAGCACTCTTACGCCCTGAGGCGCAGCCGCAGAGACACCGCCCAATTGCCCACGTGATGCCATCGAACGAATAAAAACGAGGGGATCAAGGGCGTGATCTTGCATTCGTATTCGATCCCCTAGCACGGCACCGCCGCTAAAAGGGGATGACGGATCAATCGCAAGCACTGCAACACGTTGCCCGCGACTTCGGTACTCGGTGATTAGTGCCGAGGTGATTGTGGATTTACCAACGCCCGGCGCACCCGTGATGCCGACGATGTGCGCGTGCCCAGCATTCAATGCGAGGAGCCGAAGTGCTTCCCGCAACTCTGGCGCTCCGTCTTCGACTAACGAGATCAGACGGGCGATGGCACGCGCGTCGTGATGGCGTGCTTGATCAACGAGTTCCGTGAGATAAGTCAAGGTCAGGCTCGCAGGATGAGCGCATCGCCTTGACCGCCGCCGCCGCAGAGCGCTGCGACACCGATCCCGCTGCCCCGCCTGTTCAATTCGTATGCAACATGTAGCGCGAGCCGAGCACCTGACATGCCGACCGGGTGACCAAGTGCGATTGCCCCTCCGTGTGGGTTGACTCGCGCAAGATCGATGCCAAGTTCTCGTGCCGAGACGATGCCAACCGCTGCGAAAGCTTCGTTGATCTCCACGATGTCGAAATCTTGGGGATCAATACCTTCTCGTTGAGCCGCTCGCTTTATCGCGTTTGATGGTTGCTCATGCAATGAAGTGTCCGGTCCGGCCACGACTCCATGCGCACCGATTTCAGCAAGCCATTTGAGTCCCATCGAGATCGCTTTCTCTTTACTCATCACGACGACGGCAGCAGCGGCGTCAGAAATCTGAGACGAAGAGCCAGCCGTAATGGTGCCTGTTTTGGAGAAGGCGGGTTTAAGAGAGCCAAGTGATTCGATGGTCGTGTCGGCGCGAATTCCTTCATCTCGCGAGAAAAGAATTGGTTCGCCCTTACGCTGCGGAATTAAAATCGGAACAATTTCGTCGTCAAAGACTCCACTGCTCTGAGCCTCGGCAGCTCGTTGATGCGACATGAGTGAGAACGCATCTTGTTCGGCGCGTGTGACGCCATATCGTTCGTTAAATTTCTCCGTCGACTCCCCCATTAGCACGTGATCGATTGCGCAAAAGAGACCGTCGTGAATCATGTGGTCTTGCAAAGTGGCGTCACCGAATTTGAAGCCTTGCCGAGAGCCCATTAACAGGTGAGGCGCATTCGTCATCGATTCCATACCGCCCGCGACGATTGTCTCAAATTCGCCCGCCCGGATGAGTTGATCAGCTAGCGCTATGGCATCAAGGCCCGATAGACAGACCTTGTTGATGAGTAGCGAGGCTACCGAAAGCGGGATCCCACCTTTGAGCGCTGCCTGCCTAGCCGGTGCTTGCCCCGCCCCGGCCTGCAGGACTTGGCCGAGGATCACATAGTCAATGTCGTCCCCGCTTAATCCGGCTCGTTCGACTGCAGCCTTGATAGCGAATCCAGCCAGGTCCGTCGCACTGAAATCTTTGAGCGCGCCGTTGAATCTGCCGATAGGAGTGCGGGCACCGGCCACGATCACCGAAGTGGGTCTCATTAGTATCTCCAACAGGTTTGTTTGATCTTCTGACACGATACGCCAGTAGGGTGATTTGAGCCCAACAGTACCCAGAGAGCGTCTGCCGTCTCGAGTTAGACGAGTCACATGCCCTGTTAGAGCTATCAGGAGGAGGTGATCCGGTGCAGGTTCCAGGTCTGATCGGGATTGATCACGTGGGAATTGCCGTCTCAGACCTTGACGAAGCGATCGCCTTCTATCGAGATGTCTTGGGGCTCCGGCTTTCACATCTCGAAGTGAACGAGAAGCAGGGGGTGCGCGAAGCGATGATGACCATCGGCGATTCTGGATCGTCAATCCAACTCCTGGCGCCAATCGGAGCAGATTCCACTATCGCTAAATTTCTAGAAAGAAACGGCCCTGGAATTCAACAGATGGCTTATCGCGTGAGCGACCTGGCGGCCGCCTGTGCGGCGCTGCGAGCCTCGGGGCTCCGCCTGCTCTATGAATCGCCCACCGAGGGCACTGCCGGCAGCCTGATCAATTTTATTCATCCAAAAGATGCCGGCGGCGTTCTTGTTGAACTGGTTCAAAATGGCGCCCAATAGATATCCTTATCGCCATGTCTGATGAACAGGAAAAGATCGACACGAAAGAAAAGGATTTTGGCCAAATCGGCAAACCACTAAATCGAAGCCACCCTTTTATGTTCGGATTCTTGGGAGCGTTGGGGGCGGTAACCGCAATCGCTTTGACTCGCGCTGTAGCAAGTGCAAGTCAGGCCTTGGTTCTGATTCTCATTTCGCTCTTTCTTGCGGTAGGTCTGAACCCGGCGGTCGAAGCGCTGCGCCGCCGCGGGCTCAAGCGAGGTCGAGCCGTTTTATTGATCGTCACGATTTTCCTAATTCTGGTTGGTGCTTTTTCGCTAACCGCGGTCCCACTCCTCGTAAAACAGACCACTCAGTTAGTCGAGAAGGCACCGCAATATCTTGATCAACTCAACAAGAATCCAACGATCGCAAAGTTGGATCGGAATTTTGGAGTTGTCACGCAGGCTAAGAATGTAATGCACGGCAAGGTTCAAGGTGGCAAGTTAGTCGTTGGCTTCTTCGGCGGCGTGATGGGCGTTGGCAAAACCTTGGTGTCAGGGCTCTTTTCAGTCATCACCGTAATGATTTTGACGCTGTACTTTCTTGCTTCACTTCCTAAAATAACTCAAACGGCATACAACATCATTCCCGCCTCTCGACGCAAAAGAGTCTCTCGACTCTCGGATGAAATCTTGGCGCGCATTGGCAGTTTCGTTGGCGGACAGTTAATCGTCGCCTCGATCGCCGGATTGGCAACGCTGGTGATGACCTTGATAGTGGGGATCCCATATCCGATCGCACTCGCGATGGTCGTGGCGACCTGCGACTTGATTCCATTGATTGGGGCTTCCCTTGGCGCGATTATCGTGACAATCGTTGCCCTGACTCAAGGAGCCGGATTGGCCCTCATCTCCCTAGTCTTTTATATCGTGTTCCAACAAATCGAAAACTATATTGTCTATCCGCGAATCATGAAACGCTCAGTAAAGGTGCCCGGTGCGGTGACGATTATCGCTGCTTTACTTGGCGGCTCATTGCTGGGTCTGCTCGGCGGTCTCTTGGCCATCCCAACGGCCGCTGCGATATTACTTATTGTTGACCAAGTGGCGGTTCCCCACGCTGCGCGCAGTTAGATCTGACTTAACCACTGCTCGATAACCCGGGCGCATTGCGCGGGTTGTTCCAAGATAGATAGATGGCCGGCGCCTTGAATAATCGCCAGTTTTGCTTGTGCACTGGCTTCTACCATTTGACGCGCATCGGCGACCGGGGCAATCTCATCCTCATCACCCACGATTACTAGAAGTGGCTTAGTGAACTTTTGTAACGTCGAAATTGATTCTCTAC
>JANXYY010000155.1 GCA_025355805.1 Actinomycetes bacterium | reverse complement strand
GATTGATCATGTGGCACCGCTGGATTACGACAATTCCGAGGATCCGGTTGCTTTAGCAGCGCTTTCACGGGTGCTTAGTGCAAACGTTTGGCAGCGACGCGCCGAACTTGGATCGCGAAACCCATTAACTTTTGGCGAAGGTACGCCTGAAGATCGCAATATCGTGATCAGCGTTAACCGCGGTCTGCCTCGTAGTGAAATTTAGCCCTCGATGAGAGCGTGATCCGCGGTAATTACCACAGCCACGCTGGCTGCGATTGGAAAGTTCATCGCTTGAGCACTGGGTAGAGCCACAAAAAGATTTGTTTGATCGCGATTCAGTCGAGCAGTGATCCGCGTCAATGGGCCAAGGAAAGAGTGACCCGTAATCGTGGCAGTATGTTCGGAAGCCTCGGCGGCTAGATGCAGTCCCAATTGCTCGGGACGAATCAGAATTCGCACCTCTTTGGAGCCGTTAGGAGACTCGCCTCTTACGCGAATCGATTGTCCGAGAACGTCGGCGGTGGTGGCGGAGGTGAGAATTCCAGGAAGGGCATTCATGGCGCCAACGAATTTGGCGACCTTCACGTTTATGGGATTTAAGTAAACATCTGCAGGTGGAGCGCATTGTTCAAGATTGCCCGCACTCATAACTCCGACGCGATCTGCGATCGCCATGGCTTCTTCTTGATCGTGAGTCACGAAGAGGGTGGTGGTTCCAACCTCACGTTGAATTCGCTTGATCTCATCGCGGAGCTGGGTACGAACTTTGGCATCAAGGGCGGAGAGTGGCTCATCGAGTAGCAGGACACTGGGTTCGATAGCCAGTGCGCGAGCGAGGGCAACGCGCTGTTGCTGCCCACCCGAAAGTTGATTCGGTAGGTGTTTCGCGTGGGTGCTAAGTCCAACCAACTCGAGCAATTCCTTGGCCCGGCTCGCTCGTTTCGCCGTATTAACCCCGCGAACCCTGAGGCCATAAGCAACATTTTCTTCAGCGGTCATCGATGGGAAAAGTGAGTAGGCCTGAAATACCATTCCCATATTCCTTTTATTCGCCGAGATATGGCTAATCTCTTGGCCACCCACAACGATTCTTCCCTCAGTTGGAACGTCAAGTCCACCCAAAATTCGAAGTGCCGTGGTCTTCCCACAACCTGAAGGACCCAGGAGTGCGACAAGTTCTGCGGGCGCGATATCGAGTGAAAAATTGTTCAGCGCGACCAACGAACCGAATCGCTTCGTTAACCCATCAAGGTGAACAGCGATTCCAGACGAAGACTTCATCAGGCACTCTCCTCAATCTTTTCACTTTTACGAATATTCGGTGCCAAAGCTACGATGAGCACGATAAAGATCGCTCCGAAAAGCGCGAAGACCGATAATGAAATTGCACCGAGAACATTGTCCTGGGAAACGTTGTTAATCCAAGTTGGGAACGTGTCCCAATGCAGCAAGACCGCTAAAGTGAATTCACCGAGGGAAAGGGCGATCGCTAAGAAGATTGCGCCATTCACCGCACTCCTGATGCTCGGTACCACCACGAATTGGAGGGTGTGTCGGGAGGATGCGCCAATAGATCGCGAAGCTTCAACGAGGGTCGTGAGCGGAATCGACGACAGTCCAACATCTAGAGCGCGATAGGTATAGGGAAGCGAGATTATGACGTAGAGGAATGAAAGTTCATACGGAGATGATTGAAAAATGGTGGGCATCGCGGTAATCGCTCCGATGGCAAAAGATACGACCGGGACAACTAGGGGGACCAAGCAAATAAACTCAATCAGCCTGCGCCACTTCGCGCCGCCTAGATGCGTATACACGACCGTCGGGACCATGAGTGCGAGCACGAGGACGGCGGTTAAGGCCGCCAACTTGAAGGACATAAATAGGTTGGGTCTGAATCCGTCTTGGTGAAGAAACCATCGGTAGTTCGCGAGCCCGTAGGATTTACCTTGGTTGGTGCGCAGCGAAAACTCCACGGCGGCCATGAGTGGAAAGACAAAGAAAAGCGCTCCCCCGAGCAGAATCAAATAGTGGGCAGGCCGTAGTTTGAGTTTCATGATCGCGACTTCGTCAGACGGAGTACGACGAGGTACATGCTCATCACAACCAACGAAACGCCGATCATCACAACCGCAAGCGCGTGACCTAGGTGCTCTTGATTGGCGATCACGTTGCCATCCACGAGGTTTCCAATCAAAAGTGGAACCAGAGGCATTTGCCCTGCAGTCATCGCTCGAGCCGTGGCGTATGCCGAGAATGCGTTGGCGAAAAGTAGAAGTGTTGTAGAAAGAAAAGCGGGAAAGAGGAGTGGAACGGAGACATTTTTAAAGTAATCCACTCTTGACCCGCCGAGCGAATCGTTGGCCTCCCTCCACTCTGGTCGCACGTTCTCAAGTGCGGGGGAAAAAATAAGAACCATAAGGGGAATTTGAAAGAAGCAATAAACAAGTAAAAGACCCATGAAAGAAAAAAGAGTGAATCGTCCCGCGTATAGATCTATACCGGCGAATTTCAACGCCTTCGTCACCAGGCCTTGGGCGCCGAAAGAGGCGATGAACATAAAGGCGAGCGGCACGCCACCGGTGTTAGCTAAAACCGAGGCGATGGCGACCAAAACTTTGCGACTCTGCTGCCCAATCCTGACGATTGCAGACGCGAGAGCCGCGCCAATCACCGCCGAGACGAGCGCAGATGCTAACGAGAGTCTCATTGAGAGCAGAAAGCCCTGGGCGTAGACGCCGTGGAAGGCCTGTGAAAAATTGGCCAAAGTGAAGTGCCCGCTGTTATCCAGGAATGCATCTTTGGACACTGTAAAGAGTGGATAGATGAGGAAGTAGCCGACGAATGCAAAGAAGGGCAGTAGCGGCAGAAGTGAAGAACGTTTTCCTCTTATTTTGATTGGGCGGGTTCCCTTCGTCAAAGTCAGCGAACCGCCGCCGGACGTACCGGCGGCGGTCGCTGCTTCGAAGGTGCTCACGAGTGGAGATTCTTTCGCTTAGCCATCCCGCTTTAGAGGTTTGGCCAAGCTGTCGTGAGAATTGTGGTCGCAGCCGTTTGCTGAGCCACGTTCGGGTAGACCGCCTTTGGCAGTTTGCCTGGGACGCCTACCGATGCAGGAGGGGCAACGATCGTCTTCTTCGACACCATGGCCGGTTCAGTGATCGGGTGAGCGCCACCAAGAACATAAGTGTTCTGGCCACCGATGATCATGCTCATCAATTTGGTTCCTGAGTACTTCTTCCAGTCACCGGCACCAAGGCTCTTAGCCTTCTTGCCATTGACCTGCGAGAACATGTACTCCTCCCAGAGGCGAGCCGCCGCTGGGTGTGGTGCCGTCTTGTTGATGGCTAGAACGTAAGGGGTTCCCTGAACGATTGCATCGGTTGGGTATACCCATTTGACGGTCTTACCAATTGTTGCGGCGGCGGCGATTGAACCTGAGGCGTTGTAGTCCCAGCCAAAGCCAATCTTGTATGCGCCGGATGCGAAGTTGGAAGTGTCGGCCTTAACCGCAACAAAGTTGCCACTGGCCTTCAGTTTCTTGAAGAAATCAATGCCAGGCTGGATGTTGTCAGCCGAGCCACCGTTGGCAACCGACGCTGCGAAAACAGTGATGAGTGCCTGTTGCGCACCCGTTGGGTCACCTGCGATGGCGACCATGCCCTTGTATGCCGCGTTCGTGAGGTCCTTGATCGCGGTTGGCGCAGGACTCACTGACGTGTCATAAAAGATTGCAATTTTTCCAGCGTATCCGCCAAACCAGTTGCCCTTTGGATCCTTCCAAGCCGATGGAATGTCATTCCAGTTGATGACCTTGTAGTTGGCGAAAAGCCCTGCCGCTTCCGCGATGTGGGAAGCACCAATGTCAACGACGTCAGGCATTTTGGACATGTTCTTCGTCGTCTTAATAGCGGTGATTTCCTGTGCGGATGAGCCATCTGGATTGTCACTCACGATTTTGATGTGGAAGGCCTTCGAGTAGGCATCCATGGCATCGCCGTAGTCAGCCCAATCGCGTGGCGTGGCAATGATGTTGAGAGTTCCTTCTTTCTGGGCAGCCTTTACTAGCGCATCCAGTCCGCCGCCTGCCTTCGCAGAGTTTGCCGTAGTCCAAACTGACTTGGATTTAGCCTCTGCTGGGACGGTGGCGAGGAGACTGGCGCCGAGAGTAGCGACCGCCAAGCCGGCGATAAGCGAGAGTTTCTTTGACACTTGGGTACCTTTCTTATTCTGATTTCTCAGGGAACCTGAGGCGAGTCCCGGGGTTACTCTGGGGTAAGGATTGTCGGATTTGGGCGAACTGTCTACGGCTGTCCGATAACTTTTCCTTAATTATTAGAAATCTCAGGTGAACACTTGTCTGTGTGAATTGGCTGAGTGCGAGATTCTTGCCGGTCGCAAAAGAAGAGAGCGGGCTCGTTACCGAAGTGTTATGACTTATACATACATTGAGGGGCACAAACGGTTGCGCCCGCTCTAAGTTTGGGATTGAGTGGTTTTAGGTCAGCGCTGCTGCTTAATGGATCTGGAAAATGGGAGTTTGCCTGATGTCTGAACGTTTGACGCCCTTACCTGAAGACAAATTTGCGTTCGGCCTTTGGACCATCGGTCACCTGGGCCGCGACCCATTCGGAGATGCAACCAGGCCGCCGATTTCGCCGGCCGATTTTGTCAGGGGATTGGGTCGCATCGGCGCCTGGGGCGTCTCGTTCCATGACGACGATCTTGTTCCGCCTGGCGCAACCGCAGCCGAGGCCGGAAAGATCAAGGGCGATTTTCGCAGCGCCCTTGACGAAACAGGGGTCGTCGTTTCGATGGCCACCACAAATCTTTTCTGGCACCCATGCTTTAAAGACGGCGCATTTACGAGCAATGATCCGGAGGTTCGTCGCTATGCAATATCTAAGGCGCTTCGAGCCATAGATACAGGCGCCGAATTCGGTGCGCCCACCTTTGTATTCTGGGGCGGTCGCGAAGGCGTCGAATCCGCGGCAAGCAAATATCCGCTTGACGCGCTTGATCGATACCGCGAAGCACTCAATTACTTAAGTGCATATGTTAAAGACCAGGGATATCAGCTGCGCTTCGCGATTGAGCCAAAGCCCAACGAGCCACGCGGAGATACCTTCTTGCCGACGATCGGCCACGCCATGGCCTTCATCCAGACCCTTGATGACCCGTCGATGGTCGGGCTGAACCCAGAGGTAGCCCACGAAACGATGGCTGGCTTGTCCTTCTACCAGGGAGTAGCCCAAGCGATCTGGCAGGAAAAACTCTTCCACATTGACCTTAACGATCAGAAAATCGGACGGTACGACCAAGATCTCCGGTTTGGTTCCGAAGGCATCAAGGACGACTTCTTTCTAGTTCGACTTCTTGAACTCACCGGTTACTCAGGACCCAAGCACTTTGACAGTCGCCCCTACCGAAATGAATATGGCGATGGGATTTGGGAGTTCGCCGCAAATTCAATGAAGACTTATTTGGCTCTGGCAGCTAAAGCGAGAGCTTTCAATTCAGATCCTGCAGTACAGCAGGCCGCAGAGTTAGCTGGCGTAAATGCGCTGGCTGAACCAACCGTTGGGAAGTTCTCAACGGCGAGCGCAGCAGCGCTCAAGGCCGAAAAGTTCGATCCTGAAAAGTTGGCCGCACGTAATTATTTCAACGAGCGGCTCGACCAATTAGTCATCGATCACATTTTCGGCCTCAACAATAAATAGGTAACACCTACTAACTAGAAAGCGAGAGAGCATGTCGAAGCGCTCTTCATTGGTAATTGCTGCAGCCGCAGCAGCCGCCGCACTACTACTTGCGTCATGCAGCAGTAGTTCGAGCAGTTCATCCGCAGCCGCAACCACTCCGGCCAAGGCCAAGAAGGCTTGCGTAATTCTTCCGGACAGCGCATCGTCACCACGCTGGGAGCAGGGCGACCGCCCAGCTCTCACGGCTGCGCTAACAGCAGGTGGCTTTACATCTGACATCCAGAACGCGCAAGGTGACACCGCCAAGTTCGGCACAATCGCCGATCAGCAACTCGCTGGTGGCTGTGGCGTCATGATCCTTGCTGACCTTCAGGGTGCCGGAATCCAGGTAGCAGTTAAAGCTAAGGCACAGGGAATTCCGGTCATTGCTTATGACCGCCCACTTGCTGGTGCTGCTTATTACGTCTCATTTGACAACGTCAAGGTCGGTGGCCTCGAAGGTCAAATGATCGTCGACGGTCTCAAGGCCGCTAAGAAGGATCCAAAGACCGCCAAGGTTGTCTTCGTCGGTGGCGACCCTGCCGATGGCAATGCCAAGATGTTCAAGGATGGCGCAATTGCTGTCATGGCAGCCGCTGGAATCACCAAGCCAGCCGCTGACACTCCCGGAGTTTGGGATGGCGCAAAGGCCACTACCTACTTTGAGCAGGCGTACACCAAACTGAACCGCAAGGTTGATGCAGTCTGGGTAGCCAACGACACGAACGCTGCCGGCGTTATCACGGTCCTGGACAAGAACCACGTGGTGGTTCCAGTTTCGGGCCAGGATGCATCTCTTGCTGGATTGCAGAACGTGCTGCTCGGCAAGCAGACTGGCACGGTCTACAAGCCATTCAAACTTGAGGCCGACGCGGCTGCGACAATCGCAATCGCAATCCTCAAGGGCGAGACTCCAACGGTCAACAGCAAGTTGGCAGATGGCACGCCATTCATGGCGCTAACTCCAATTAGCGTTAGTGCTGCAACGGTCAAGGATGTCGTATCTTCGGGTGCTGCTGGCGTTCCAACAGCTGCCGAGATCTGCTCCGCTGCCGTTAAGGCGGCTTGCACGAAGTACGGAGTTATGTAATTCGGCAAGAAATAGTTATCTGAAGTCGTGGAAAGGTGCTGTACCGGTTCTAGGCTAGTTCGCTAGGCCGGTGCAGCACCGCTACGTGAGAGAGGCGAACGTGACCGAGCAGTCCAATCCAATAATTGAACTTGTTGAGATTCAAAAATCCTTTGGCCCCGTTGAGGTTCTGAAGGGCGTGAATTTTCAGGCTTGGGCTGGCCAAGTCACCGCATTGGTTGGTGATAACGGAGCTGGGAAATCGACCCTGATCAAAGGACTCGCGGGAATTCAGCCATACGATTCAGGTGAAATCCACGTAGAAGGCTCACCGGTTACGATTCATACTCCGCGCCATGCCGCCGAACTCGGAATCGAAGTCGTGTATCAAGACCTCGCGCTCTGCGACAACTTGGACATTGTACAAAATATGTTCCTCGGTCGTGAAGAGGTGCGCACAATCTCGCTAAACGAAGCGAGCATGGAGGCTAAAGCGGCAGATACTTTGGCGAGTCTTTCGGTTCGAACCGTTAGGTCAGTACGACAGAAAGTCGCCAGTCTTTCAGGTGGCCAGCGTCAGACGGTTGCGATCGCCCGCGCAGTGCTCTGGAACAAGCGAGTTGTGATTCTCGATGAGCCGACGGCCGCTCTTGGGGTTGCGCAGACCGAGCAGGTTTTACACTTGGTTCGACGTCTAGCGGATAGCGGCGTGGCAGTAATTTTGATTAGCCATAACATGCAAGATGTTTTCGCGGTTGCCGATCGGATTTATGTTCTCTACTTAGGAAAGATGGTTGCTGCCTTGGACAAAGACGCGACTAGCCACAATGACATTGTTGGTTACATCACTGGCACAAAGTCAATGCCGGTCACTATCGAAACGGCGAAGTCATGACCACTCCGAATACGATCGGGTCAGGTCAAGAAGGTTCGCTAAAAGAACAAGCATCTCAATTCTTCTTGCGTGCCAAAGGTGGTGACATGGGTTCGCTCCCGGCGATCCTGGGATTCATCATCTTGGCAATTCTCTTCAGTTCCCTGAGCCCGGTATTTCTCACTGCAATCAACTTTGCCAACTTCTTTACTCAAGCGGCCACGTTGATCACACTTGCCATGGGTTTGGTATTTGTCTTGCTACTTGGCGAAATTGATCTATCCGCGGGCGTAACTTCCGGTGTTACCAGCGCAATCATCGCTGTCGAGATGGCCGTTCATGGCGCATCCTGGTGGGTGGCGACACTGATGGGTATTGGGATTGGCATACTCATTGGATTCCTTATTGGAATTTTGGTGGCCCGAGTAGGAATTCCCTCTTTCGTAGTAACGCTTGCCGCATTCCTAGCCTTTCAGGGATTACAACTTGTGATCATCGGGCAAGGCGGTCTTTACCGAATTGAATCCAAAGAAATTCTCAACATTGAGAATGGCAATCTCTCCCGCCCCGCTGGCTGGATTCTGGTGGTGATCGCGGTTGTTGGCATCCTCTTTACTGGGTTGAGCGCAAGACGCCAACGTTCGCAGAGTGGCCAAGCTAATCGACCGATCGTCATTCTTTACGCGCGTGCCACGGTGATCGGACTGCTCTCAGCAGTGACCGTTTACGCGCTTAATTTAGAGCGAAGCCAGAATGCTGCGCACCCGTTGAATGGCGTACCAATCGTGGTGCCGCTGGTTGCGGTGCTTCTGTTCGTTGGAACTTTTATTCTTGATCGAACCCGCTTTGGGCGGCACATTTATGCGGTCGGTGGCAACGCGGAAGCCGCGCGACGCGCAGGTATTAATGTGAGCCGCGTTCGAATCCTTGTCTTCACACTCTGCTCCACTATTGCCGCATTGTCAGGGGTGATTTCGGCTAGTCGAACCGGTTCGGTCGATGCATCCGCTGGGCGCACTATTGTGCTCAACGGTGTAGCCGCCGCGGTGGTGGGTGGCGTTAGCCTCTTCGGTGGAAAAGGCCGTTTGAGCCAGGCCGCGATCGGTGGTTTTGTTATCGCAGTCATTGATAACGGACTCGGACTCCTTGGTCTCAACTCGGGAGTTAACTTAGCGGTGACCGGTGGCGTTCTTTTGTTGGCCTCTACCGCCGACGCTCTATCGCGCAAGCGGGGCAGCACCGTCGTAAGGTGAAGGAGTTCACAGAGAACTCCTCGACAAAATTCACGTGGCTTTCGGGTGCTGATCGGTTCTCGTTCAGCCGAGCCAATTAATGTTTCATCACCTCGAGTTTTTATCTCGAGCAACCCAAGGAGCAGATGTGAATTCTCGTAAATCCATAACCGCAATCGTGGCCACAAGTTTGGTCGTCGTACTCGGGGGCGCCTCTGCCTCATTCGCTACCAATGCGACACCGTCGCCAAAGAAGCCATCGATCAGTGGTGTATCTGCCGGTGTCGAAAGTAGTGTCGCTCACGAGACAACTGAGGGCACCAAGACTAAAGCCATTGAGAAAGCGAAGAATAATCCGAGCGTCGCCCTGACTGCTTGGCGCCGCGGCCACTTAGATGCAAAGCGCGTCTACAAGGCCGATCTAGCCGCTGCCAAGATTGTTGAGAAGGCAGCAAAGCACAAGGCTGCAACTTCGGCAACGAAGATCGCTGATTTAGCCGCAGCTAAGAAGGCGTTCGCTGATGCAAAGGCTGCCGCAAAGGCAAAGTTTGATGCCGCGATCACTGCCCTCGGCCCAAAGCCAGTTAAGTAAAAGCAGTCGGCATATAAGTAATAGAAGTATTCAGATAGGTAACGGAAGTTAGGGCCATCATGAATTTGGTGGTCCTAACTTCTTTTTAAGGTATGAGGCCTTCGCTTCTGGCGGCGTGATACAGATCCATACGGGTCCTGGCATCAAGCCCGATCGCGTCATACTTGGTACGAACCCGATCCAAATACTCTTTTACCGTCGATGGAGCCAGACCCATTCGATGAGCAACAGCTTCAAGTTTCAACCCTGATGCATATAGCACTAGTGCTTTTCGCTCTTGGCTCGACAGGTTCACTCGTCCGCTCTTGATTGACGCGAGTGCGCCGGCCACCTCGGGTGACATCCAGTCTCCACCGAGCCTGACGGCCTCGATGGCTTCCTTAAATTCGGCGCCGTTTGCCCGCTTGGACATGTATCCGTGGGCACCGGCGATCATCACTGATTCGATGGTGGAGGCTTGTCCAAGCGCCGATACCACCAGAATACGCGCCCCTTTAGCGGCGATGATTGCGACTACGTCGGCGGCTGTTCGGTTGTCACCCAGATCGAGATCGACGATAGCCACGGTGTTCGTATCGCAAAATTCGGCTGCTGCAATTACGTCTTTGCCCTCGTAGACGATCTGACCTTCTGGGTAGAGGCCTCTTACCTGGGCAGTGAGAGCCGTCAGAAGTAGCGGATGGTCTTCCAGAATTACGAAAGACAATTTCGAGGCTCCAGTCACGCGCCAAGAGTACCAGCGAAGCCTCGAGCCCTAAACTGAATTCATGAGGACATTTACCGGGTCGAGCGGCGAATGAACTTAACCAGTGGCACTCAATCGGTGAGTGCCAAGCCAACTCGTATCGCACAACTGCACCAAGTGAAACACGCTTTGGCGCGGGCCACCTTCACTCTTTGTTGGCTGCCTTCGATTATTCTTGCGCTGATCTATTGGGTGCAAGACGCGGGCGGGCTACCGTGGGTGCTTTTCGCATTGCTCGCGCTTTGGTACCTCGTCGAATACAGGGTTCCGCGGAAGTACAGTGATTACTTATCCATATTCATCGCGATCGCAATTTTGTATGCGCCCACTTGGGAGACGGATCCGACCGCACGGCTTTGGTATGCAATCACCCTGGCGGGCGTTTCAACGGTTGTTCTATCTGCTCTTTACGCTCCATGGCCACTTTCGCTCGTATTTATTTTTTTCTCGGCCTTGATTCAGCACTTTGTAATCACCAGGCAATCTGATTTCACATATAACCCTGATGTTCACGTACTCAATGATTGGATCGCTCCGCTCTGGCTGATGCTGTTAGGTGCCTTCATTGCATTTGCCTTCCGTCGCCTCCAAGCAACTTTTTCCCACGAGGATCGCATTACCGAATCGATGGAAGCGCTTAAGGCGCGCGATGCGATCACCCGGGCTCTTTCTGAGGAACACAGTTCCCAGCAGCGAAGGCTTCACGAAACCGTGCTCAATACTCTGGCCTCCTTGGTGCGCAAGGAAACGGGTTCGACGGCACCCCTATTAACTCGACTGCATAATGAAATCGCCGAAGCACGTGTCTACCAAGGTCTGGCTACGCCGACCTCAATGTCTGCGATCGTGTACTCGGCTCTTCCCCCGACGGCTCCTGGTGATCCCAAAATTGAAATCACTGAAGGTGCCGACGTTCTGCTTTCGCAGACAGTTGCCAGAGACGTTCGTGACGCCGTTGCAGAACTTATCCGTAATGCCGTCAAACATTCGGGTGGCAAACACGTTCATATTTCTTGGGGAGTCCGCGATACGAATTTGTTGATCAAGGTCGCCGACGATGGGATCGGTCTCTCTGAGAAATCGAGTAAGGGACTGGGGCTAGGCCGGATCCTGCCCGAAATTCTCCGCGACCGTCGAGCCAAAATGGACATCTCCACGAATGGGGGAGTGGGGACCCAAGTCGATCTGAACATCCCGCTTACCACCAATGGTGAAGAGCCGATAGACAGCAAGGTCTCATATTCGATATTGGAAGAATTCGATTCGGTCGGTCGTCTTCTTCTTGCCGCACCGGCGCTCTCCGTGGCCGCGCTTGGTTGGTGGCTCATTTACCCATTTCAACCGAAGCCACTTCTAGTCGGCCTTTTGGTCGTGCACGTAGCTTCCGTTCTGACCGCGTCAATCAATCCGCGCGCACGTGGCGCTTGGCTGCTCATCGCGCTTGGACTTTTAGTCGGGCTCGTGATCATTTCCGTGATTTCATACAATTCGAAGACCTGCACCAATATTGGACAATTGCGTTGGGCTGCTAATTTTCTCTACAACAGCACGAGCATAGCTTTGGTTTTTTACTGTCCGGGTCGACTGAGACCCTACTTTATCGGGATAACCGCCGCAGGGCTCTTCCTCACGACACTCTTCTTGCCAAGCGCTTGCGCAAGCGCACTGTTGGCTCCCGCAATCGCACTCTCTGCGTTATTCGTGGCAATACTCGCGCTCTGGCGGCAGAGTAATCGTTGGCGCGATAACGTCCGATTGGGGCTTGGTAGAAATGCTGAGATGACCCGTCGCCGTATTGAGCGCAGGCTCGGTGCCTACCGTGCGGATCAATGGTTCACCGCTCTCGATTACCTAGATCGATTCGCGACCGCTGGGACTTCCGGATCACTTGTGGAAGGTGCCCTACAAAGACAAGCGCACATCGAGGAAGAACGTCTGCGTGCTCGCATACAACTTGATCCATTCGTCAACGGTGCTTTTGCCCAGTTGGCCCTTGACTTGGTCGATGTCGCGGCGGAGCGCGGATGGACTCCCACGATCACTGTGGTGGAAACGTTTACCAACTCGCCGCCAATTTCTGGCTCAGTAAAGCGTGCGCTAAATAAAGCATTCAGCGGCGTTGAAAATGGGACGTGTTACATCACTCTCTATATTGATGAAAACGCAGAATGCATGACAATTGTGTCCTCATCACTTGAACTTCAACGCGCCGCGATCGACATTCGCTCGGGTGAAACTCATGCCGACAATTCATCTGGAGCCAAGCCAATCCAAGTGGTCTTTGAATCGGTAAATAGTGAACGGTGGCTCGAGATGAGTCGGCCTCTGTAGGCTCTGAAGATGTCGCCAAAGGTGCAGCCAAGTCACTGTGGAGGTCACCCAATATCGAGGATTCCCTTGACCTAAATGTCGGACTCTTCTGGCAACACATGTTGGAGGCCATAGCCAAGGCGGCGTCGCAAATCCCCTGGTGAACGCCGAACCCAAGTCCGTCCTTTCGCTCAATCGACACGAAACTCAAACTGGTGGCAGACTTCTTCCATGACAAGTGAGACCACCTACTTCGCGACCGGGTGTTTTTGGGGAGCAGAGCGTCGCTTTTGGCAGATGTCTGGCGTCGTTGCTACCAGTGTTGGCTACATGGGTGGTGAGGTCGACGAACCATTTTATGAATTGGTCTGCACCGGCAAAACGGGACACGCTGAGATAGTGGAAGTCACCTTCAATCCAGCTTTGGTTAGTTATCAAGATCTCTTGAAAGAATTTTGGTCCATGCACGACC
>JANXYY010000124.1 GCA_025355805.1 Actinomycetes bacterium | reverse complement strand
CCTCATGCTGAGCGGCGGGTCCCCTCATGCTGGAATAGGATGCCAGCATGTCACCACGATTCGGCTTCGGGCGCAGCACAACCCTTGAACAAGAAATAGAGACGACGCCAGCTCTCTCCAACGGGGACGGCGATCATGAACGGTTCGCACATTACGTGCGCAAAGAGAAGGTTGTTGAATCCGCCGTTAGCGGCACTCCTTTAACGGCACTTTGCGGCAAGGTTTGGGTCCCGTCACGAGATCCGCAAAAGTTTCCAATTTGCCCAACATGCAAAGAGATTCACAATGGACTGCAGCCGGGGCCTAACGATAAAACGCCAAGCAGCAACGAATAAGTCGCTGAGGGGACCCGCCGCTCAGCATGAGGGGACCCGCCGCTCACCGAAAAGCAGCATGAGGCAACCCGCGCCTCAGCAAAGGTAGGCTCTGCAAATGGCGCACCAACCTCAGGCTTCGCACGAGTTGCGTCGATCATCTCGGCTCAAAGATTTGCTTACGTCTGATGATCTAAGCCGCGACGCCATCAACACCCTTTTTGAGACGGCCTCCCGCTTCGCCCTCGACCCCTTCACCGAACGCGATTTCCTGGCCAGGGAGAGCGTCGTCATCCACATGACCAAACCATCCACGCGAACCCGCTTGGCCTCGGAAACAGCGATCGCTCACTTGGGTGGCACCCCAATTTTCGTGCGTGGAGACGAGCTGCAATTGGGCCGGGGAGAAACGATTGCTGACACTGCGCGGATTATCTCCAGTTACTCCAAGGCGCTAATCATTAGGACATTTAAGCAATCCGACGTTGACGAGTTAGCGGCAAACGCCACGGTTCCGGTGATCAATGCCCTCACTGATCTCGACCACCCGACCCAGGCACTCGCGGATTGGCTGACGATTCGCGAGCAGTTCGGCCGGGATCTAAACGGCCGTAAATTCACCTTTCTGGGCGACGGCAACAACGTGGCCCACGCGTGGCTTCTCATGGGCGCCGCCTTAGGGGTTCACGTCGTCGTAGCAACACCTGACGGCGCTTGGGCACCTAACGCAGAAGTCGTCGCGCGAGCACGTCGTCGAGCCGTGAACACGGGCGCCACCATCGAGGTCACGACCGATCCCATCGAAGCCGTTAAAGATGCCAGCGTGATCTGCACCGACGTGTGGATGTCTATGGGCGATTCAGAGGCGGATCGATTGTCGAAGATGCGCGACCTGGCCCCCTTCTCGGTTACCGAAAAAATGATGGCACTCGCCGCCCCGGATGGCATTTTCATGCACTGTCTACCTGCCCATCGTGGCGAAGAGGTCGAGGCCAGCGTCATAGATGGTGATCGTTCGGTCATCTGGCGCGAGGCTTTCCACAGGCGAACCACGATTCAGGCGCTACTTTTTCATCTGATTAAAGGTGACCTGCCAGCCTCGGCGGACACACTTTAGGACGAATCACACACCAGAAGTGGCGAGACTGGGTGTTAATGACCAGTACGGTCGCCATATGCGAATTGTTATCCCCAAAGAGACCCGGTCGGGTGAGCGTCGCGTTGCGATCGTTCCCGATGTCGTAGGTCGTTTACTCCAAACAGGGCTCGAGGTGACTGTCGAATCAGGCGCAGGGCTCCATGCCCAAGCTACTGATTTGGCTTACACCACAGCCGGCGCCGAAGTTTCCTCCGGCGCCTCTTTTATTTCTGCGTTAAGTAGCGCCGATGTCGTTGCCACGGTCTCACCTTTGACACCAGAGCAAATGCGTTCTCTTAAAAAGGGCGCCATCACAATTTCGTTCTTGCCCCTCACCACTGCCCAAGCGACGATTGAAGCGGCAAAGGACGCAGGCGTAACCGCGTTTTCACTCGAATTGATTCCTCGGATCTCTCGGGCACAGTCGATGGACGCACTGACTTCGCAGGCACTCTGCGCCGGCTACCGAGCCGCACTGATGGGTGCAGAACTTTCGCCGCGATTCTTCCCACTTCTTATGACCGCCGCCGGAACTGTTACTCCAGCGCAGGTTTTGATTCTTGGGGCGGGCGTTGCTGGACTGCAAGCCATTGCAACGACGAGGCGACTTGGCGCTGTCGTATCCGCTTATGACGTGCGTCCATCCTCAGCCGACGAAGTGCGCTCCATGGGAGCCGCGTTCATCGACCTCGATTTGGAAGCACTCGAAGGAACCGGCGGCTATGCGCGCGAGATGGATGCAGACCGTGCCCAACACCAACGAGATCTGCTTGCCCCTTACGTACGCAACTCTGATGTCGTCATCACCACCGCAGCGGTTCCCGGAAGGCCAGCGCCACGACTTATCACGGCCGAAATGCTAGTAGGGATGAAACCTGGTTCGGTGATCATTGACCTGGCCGCAGAAACTGGTGGCAACGTAGAAGGATCAGTCGCAGGAGAAACGATCACAACAGACGCAGGCCTCACAATTTGGGGCGGTAAAGATGTGCCCAGCCAACTCGCTTTCCATGCCAGTCAACTGTATTCACGAAACGTACTCAATCTGCTGATGCTTATGACCGCTGAAGGCGTCGTAACCGTTGACCTTGCCGACGAAATCATGGACGGCGCCGCCGTTACTCACGAAGGCACGATTCGCAAAGGAGTAACTGCATGAACGGGATGGCCCTTCTATCGATCTTCGTGCTCTCAGTCTTTATCGGCTTCGAAGTTGTTTCAAAAGTCTCAACCACTCTTCACACGCCACTGATGAGTGGTGCGAACGCAATCCACGGCGTCATCCTCGTCGGTGCAATCATTGTTGCGGGACGAAGTAACTCGACGCTGGAGTTAACACTCTCCCTCATCGCAGTGGTCCTCGCGACGGTGAATATGGTAGGCGGATTCGTGGTAACTGATCGAATGCTTGAGATGTTCAAAGGCAAGAAAGTGAGCACTACCAAATGAGCCGCAATATTTATGATCTAATCGGCTTGATTGCTGCGGTGGCATTTATTCTCGCCCTCAAGGGTCTCTCATCACCAAAATCAGCGCGTAATGGAAACCTCATGGGTGCTGCGGGTGCAACTCTGGTAACTGTTCTCGTTTTCTTCTACGAAAAACCAGCGCACCTTGTCCTCATTATTCTTGCCATCGTTGTCGGCAGTGCCATTGGCGTTCCTACGGCACGCAAAGTGAAGATGACTGCTATGCCACAACTCGTGGCTCTGTTCAATGGAGTTGGTGGTGGCGCTGCGGCGCTCGTTGCAATCGTCGAATACTTGAGACTCGGAAGCACCTCATCTGCTGGTGATGTCGCAGCCACGATCTTTACGGTAATCGTTGGATGTGTTTCATTTACAGGGTCGATCGTGACATTCCTCAAGTTGCAAGAACTCATGACAACTCGGCCAGTGGTCTTTGCTGGTGGACGATTCCTAATTGCTTTCGTACTTGCCACAGTCGTGGGCGCTGCAGGTTGGGTCGCAGTAAGTCGCGGCTCGTTGGCACTCGGTGTGTTATCAATTCTCTCACTCATCTTTGGTGTTCTCTTCGTCCTACCCGTCGGTGGCGCGGATGTTCCAATCGTCATATCGCTGCTCAACGCCTTCACCGGCTTGACGGTGGCTGCAAGCGGTTACGTATTGCAAACCACCGTGTTGATCGTGGCCGGAACTCTCGTGGGTGCAAGTGGAACAATTCTGACCAGAAAAATGGCACAAGCGATGGGGCGTCCGATCTACGGAATTCTCTTCGGCGCTTTCACTGCAACCCCGACGGCAGCGCTCAATGCCGCTGATGCTCGTCCAGTCCGATCTGGTTCGGCTGACGATGTCGCAATTTTGTTGGCGTATGCCCGTCGCGTCGTGATCGTGCCCGGATTCGGACTTGCCGTTGCTCAGGCGCAACACACGGTTCGTGAATTGGCTGATTTGTTGACTGCGCGAGGGGTCGATGTTGCATATGCAATTCACCCCGTTGCCGGGCGCATGCCTGGGCACATGAACGTGCTGCTAGCCGAAGCAAATGTTCCTTACGAACAACTTGTCGAAATGGAAGAGATCAACCCAACATTTGCTCAAACAGATGTTGCGTTGGTCGTCGGTGCCAATGACGTGGTGAACCCAGCTGCGAAAACGAGCCCTGGTTGCCCGATTTATGGGATGCCAATCTTGGATGTTGGCAACGCGGCCAACGTCATCTTCTTGAAGCGTTCGATGCGCCCAGGTTTTGCTGGCATCGAGAACGAATTGCTATACGACCCCAAGACGACGTTGCTCTTTGGCGATGCCAAGGCTTCGTTGACGAAGGTGGTTAGCGCGCTTAAAGCCTTCTAGATTGGCTCTATTTTTAACAAAATAACGCTGCGTAGTTCTTCCTCTCGAAGAGGTTACGCAGCGTTATTTTTTTGCGGAATTGTCGGTGGTGATCGAAACAATTTCACCATGGACGAGAGATCTAATTCGCAAATAATACTTGCGATACTTGATGCCGAACCGGGTGCAGGCGCACTAGCTGCACTCGTTCAAATCGATCCGCTCCGGCTCTCACGCGTTGCTCGGATCGATTACCTAACCGCGTGCGAACGTCAATTGGCTTGGGTTCAAGGTTTGATCAATCGAGCCTTAATCGCTGTGGCCGGCGTCGAAGTCCAAGAATCAAATCGAGCACTGCCCGAAGCCTGGCGCGGGGTCGATGATGCCCCGCGTGACGAGGTTGCTGCCGCATTACGACTGTCAGCAGGTTCGGCACAACGACAGATCGATACTGCTCGAACACTCCACAAATATCTACCTGCAGTGCGCAGGGCGCTTGAATGCGGCGAGATTGCCCCGGCACATGCCCGAGTTATCGTCGAGGAAAGCGCGGTGCTCTTTAAAACTGGAGCAAAACCTGAAGTGGTCGCCTTGATCGAAACCCGCGCTCTTTCCTACGCCGAATTTCATACGCCAGCCCAACTCGCCCGCCACGTTCGCGGTCAAGTAGCCAAGGCTGCGGTCAACGAAATCGAAATCGTCGTGGCCAGCGCCGTCGAAGCCAGGCGGATTAGTTACTACCCAGAACCCGATGGGATGGCAACCATAATCGCGTTGCTTCCAGCAGCTGATGCTCAGATCGTAATGCTCGCGATCAATGCACTCGCTCGCTCAGAGGCGCAGAGCCAGGAACTCGGTATCGATGCAAAGCGCGCAGATGCGCTGACTCAAATAGCAGTGAGGGCTCTTGAAACGGCCGGAGAAATCTCAGCCCACCGACGTCCAGTCGCCGTGAATCTCACGATCGATCTGCCAACACTTCTCGGTCTCGCCGATTCGCCCGGTGAATTGAGCGGTTATGGGCCCATCCCCGCCTCTATCGCAAGAGCTCTAGCCGCGGATGGTAATTGGCGTCGCTTAATCACCGAGCCGCTTACGGGCCATCTTCTGGAATATGGACGGGAAACTTATCAACCGCCGCAAGCCCTCGTCGATTTTCTTCTAGCGCGTGATCGCACGTGTCGCTTCCCGGGTTGTCGCCAGCCCGCTCAACGCGGCGATATCGACCATGCCATTTCGTGGGAGGAGGGCGGAAATACAGATGCGGCCAATCTTGGACTGCTCTGCCGCCGTCATCACCGGTTGAAAACACACGATGGTTGGTCGATTGAAAGTAAGACAGATGGATCTTGCACTTGGCGAAGCCCAACTGGCCATCTCTACTTTGTCCCGGCGAGACCTGTGATCGCGGGCGCCGCGTGAGAGTCGATGTTAAATCTCGCGCGCCTTAAATCTCGCGCGCCTTAAATGTCACAGAGCCCGCCGTCACAGCAGGGTTGGATGTAGTGACACTTCGGACATACGTCCTTGCCCGAGCGTCGTTCAAGGTCCACTAATTCGCAAGCAGGACACGGTCCTGGCACTCCCATCATGAAAAGCAATTAGACCTCCGGGTCAGGGCCTGAGCAAACGGCCACGCCGTCGTCCTCAGAGAGTTTGCTGCTTGTCAGTGCTGTGCCTTCAGGGCAGAAGTGTCAGTGCTGTGCCTTCAGGGCATAAGTGCCATTGCAGTGCGTTCCAGGCAGAATGGGCTGACCGCTCAATCGAAGAGAGGCGGCGAGGGTGGATAGATCCAGTTCGAATTCACAGTCGGCGGGGCCGGGTTCGCCTAAGCCACATTTCAATACGGCTCGTGCCATAACCCGACGCCAGTTCCT
>JANXYY010000093.1 GCA_025355805.1 Actinomycetes bacterium | reverse complement strand
ACTGGATTGTTCGAGATGACTTCCCAATGATCTGGGACATCCACCGTTAAAGTGAAGGTGGCCTTGAGGTTTGGCTGATCAAAACAGGCGTACATGCGCCTTGCGTCAGCGGTTTCGAACTGCGAATACAAGTAAATTTCGCCATCAGCTGGATCGACGAAACGATGTAAGCCTTCACCCGTATTCATGTATCGAGCGAGACTTTCTACCACGAGGGTATTCGCACCTTCGGTTGGGGTGAGGTGGAGTGACTCGCCGTCGAAGACAGAAGTGTCTAAGGCAGTCCCGTTGAGGTTCGCAGTCGTGATTGAAGCGGCAACGACGTCGATAAAAGTAGCTACCTCATTTCTTGCAGTGAATTTCACCGAGGTACGCGAAATGAAGGTTTCAGCACCGCTTGTTAAATCGAGGACGACGTCGTAAGAGTCGACCGAGATCAAAGCAGAGCGTTCAGCAGCTTCAGCGCGGGTGAGATTTAATCCAGGCACGTCGTGCTCCTTTAGGTAGTTAGGCAGGTTCCATCCAATCATGGGAGGCTGGTTCATATGAACTCGATCGAGATTTGGGTCGATCCTCTATGTCCTTGGGCCTGGGTCGCTTCACAGTGGCTGCTTGAAGTCGAGCGCTTGGGCGAGGCCGAGGTTCAATTCCGAATTTTGTGTAAGGCTCATCTAAATCGAGAAAGAGCCGCGTCCTCGGATTTCGAGGAACTTCGAGGCGATGAATGGAAACCGGTTCGCATCCTGACCGCAATTCGCATTCAGTATGGCCAGGAGAGCGTCCGCCGGTTTTATCTGGAATTGGGAAAGCGAATTCATCTCGAATCACGGGGTCTCAACGAGATTGACGACGTGATCCGTGAGGCGTTGGCTGCTGCAAAACTTCCGACCGAACTTGCGGACACCGGAGCGGAGGTTGATGTTGAATTGCTCCAAGAACATTTTGCTGGATTGGATCAAGTGGGTACCGACGTTGGGACGCCGATTATTTGCGTTGGGGGAGTTGCGTTCTTTGGCCCAGTGGTGACGCCCGCGCCCATGGGTGAGGCGGCGCTCAAACTTTGGCAAGGTCTTCTATTGGTCGCGAGCACCCCTGGCTTCTACGAATTGAAGCGCTCGCATGATGAAGATCCAAAATTCAATTGAAACCAGAGAGTCCTCGCCCGCCTCAGGCGGTTTCCGTTCCGCACCTGCGTGAAGTACGCAGTTACAAACTTAGAAGCGGTCGCGTAACAAGATCCCAAGAAGAAGCCCTCAGGTTGCATTGGGATTCCTTCGTACTAAATCCGACGGCCATTCTTGAATTCGCAACGATTTTCGAAAAGTGCCCGAAGGTAATCGTCGAAATTGGCTCTGGAATGGGCGAAGCAACTGCCGAGATGGCGGAGGCTCAACCAGATCTTGGGATTTTGGCGATCGAAGTCCACCGCCCAGGTATCGGTGCGCTTTTGAGCAAAATTGTGGAACGCCAACTCGATAATGTCCGAATAATCGATGGGGATGCAGTCTCGATTTTTGAGAAGTTGCTACCACCGGATTCCCTTGATGGGATTCGGGTCTATTTTCCCGACCCCTGGCCCAAGAAGCGTCATCACAAGCGAAGATTGCTCCAAACCGAGTGGATCGAATTCGCCGTCACTAGGTTGAAAACCGAGGGAACCCTGCACATTGCCACGGATTGGAAGCCGTATGCAGATTGGATAAGCCAGCGCGGAGAGGCCAACTTAAAAATCTCTGGAGGGCTTGTGCCCCGCCCGGAGTGGCGCTCGCTCACTCGATTCGAGAGTCAAGGGCTGGCTAAGGGGCATCGGGTATTTGATTTCCTGTATACGAAAAATCCCGAGGCCAGAGTCGAACTCTGACCTCGGGAATTCCGTCCACCCCTGGAGAAACTGCTTTAGCTATTCATCCCACCCATGCCAACGAAATTTGACCCCGGATTCATTCCACCGAAATTGGATCCAGGTCCCACACCTGCGTGGTGGCTACCCATTCCGCTGAAGCCATCGAGCCCGGCGCCTGGATGATCCCCATTGGGTCCACGACCCATGTCGCCATCCCGATCAACTCCGCCTGGGCCATCCATCATTCCGCCAACTCCACTCATCATGCCGGCGAAATGACCTGTCCCATTAACGGCCTCAGTAACCCGAGCTTGAAGGTTGCTCATGATGGTCGCCTGTTGCGTGGTAGTGATTCGACCATCGGTCACGGCCTTATTCAGCTGAGTCGTTGCCTCGGCCACTAACGCAGCGATTAACGCGTCTTTCTTACTGCCTGCGATTGTCGCGAGAGATTCGCCGCCTTGAAGGCGCTTGAGAATCGTGGGCCAGTCGCTGCCTATCGTCGTGGCAATCAAAGTCTCATGCGCTGTGTGATTCGCATCACTTTGGGCGCGCTGGGCGCTTCGTTCCGTCGCCGCTTCCTTCACGATCGCATCGGATTGAGCTTGCGTGATCGTGCCATTGGCTACGAGGACTGAGAGAACGTGAGCAAAGGGCCCTACACCAATGGCACCCGCTACACCTCTGAAGGTTTTTGCGTGGGCGACTGGAGCGTTATTTGCGCTCGCCACGCCTACGCCGCCGACGATAAGCGAGAGGCTGGCGCCGGTCGCTACCATAACTAATTTGGTTTTTGTTTTCATTACTTACTCCTTCATTCGATCCACAGGAGTGAATCGTGAATTCTTCCAGGTACTCCGGTTTCCCTGATACTTGAAGCAAAGCCGACCATTCTGATCAAGCCATGGAATCAACCTGAGAACGCGCCGAGAGTTTGACTTCCTGCAAATCGTGGCTAAGTTGTGAAATCACAACGGTTCTTGAACTCTGAGGGTGGTCGTGATGAAGCGTATAACGGGAGTCTTCATTTCGGCGTGCATGGTGGCGGGAAACCTAACAATTATGACTGAATCAGCTTCTGCGGAAAAATCTATCAAGGTGGGCAAGGGTATTTCCAAGGCAGGTCGCACTCTGCCTTCTGCACTAAATACGATCCTCAGCGGCGTCGGTACGCCCTCGGCGTCCTTTGGCCACGACGGAGATTTCTACATAGATCGAAAGTCTTGGCAATTTTTTGGCCCAAAAACAAAGGGTCGTTGGCCTCTACCCGTACTTCTCATCGGTCCAACAGGAAGTCAGGGAGCCACCGGCGCGGTTGGGCCAGTCGGAATCCAAGGTAAATCAGGAGTCAAGGGGGAAGGTGGATCCAGCGGAGCCGTCGGATCTGCAACCATCACGGCGGGAAGTGCCGGCCCTATGGGTCCGTCCGGGCCCGCAGGAGCGTCAGGCTCGCTCGGTCCAGCAGGGCTCACGGGTCTGGCTGGTTCCACCGGTTCTACTGGGCCGTCAGGGTCGAGCGGTCCGGCGGGAGTTACTGGCGCAACCGGAAGTTCTGGCCTCCCTGGACCAACTGGGGCGATGGGTGCGACTGGTGCGCAAGGGATTCAGGGAGACATAGGGCTAACCGGAGCGATCGGTTCAACGGGCTCAATCGGCCCCCTGGGTCCCGTCGGTCCAACTGGTGCGACTGGCTCGACGGGACCAACTGGGGCGACTGGAAGCGTCGG
>JANXYY010000083.1 GCA_025355805.1 Actinomycetes bacterium | reverse complement strand
GAGAATTTTGCCTTCTGGGCCAACCAAGATGAATGTGTGTCCGTCGCGGCTGTCGCCCATCATCCCGAATCGGTTTGCCTGATACTTGCGGGAAATGGTCATCGATGGGTCGGAGAGCACAGGCGTGGTCAAGCCTAGGTCGGTTACCTTACGTGAAATTAAGTTGACGGGATCGGTGGTTATTGACACGACGGCATCAATCCCGGCCGCCTTAAGTTGCTGCGGTTGCTTTTCGAGCACTGACATTTGATCCCAGCAAGGTGGGCAGGTGAGGCCTTCTTGGAAATAAAGCAGCACGCTCTTGCCTCGGTAGTCGTTCAATGAGATCTGCCCACCGGCATTGTCAGGCAATGTGAATGCAGGGGCCACCTCCCCTGTGGCGGGGCGCCCGATGTCGTAGGTGCTGCTTGCATCAGAATTCTTCGACGCGGTTGCCGAGTTGAAGACTGCGTATAGGCCAAACAGAATCACCACGATCGATAGCGGTACCAGCCACCACATCACTCCGAAACTGCGTTGCGGCGGGGAGGAAATTGGAGGTTTTGCACCCTTGTGTTTGGTCGCGCTCATTCTCGACTCTTTTCCCCAGCTCTAGCGTTGATCGAGGGTGTTTTGGGCGTGCAGCAATCCACTTCGGATTCGTCGGTCGCGCTTTCCGTCGATTCTTGGCGCGGTCGAGCGAAGTGTCGACGAGATTGACGAACAATGAATACGGTGCCAATTATTAGAAGAACCGCGACCAACCAGCCAGGAACCCACGACAATGAGTTCGTAATAACAACCGCGATGTGCGCAAGATCGGCAGCCAACTTTACGAGCCAACCATCGGCGCCCATGCCGGGGCCTCGCGCTGCTTGCACAAAGGCCAGCGCTGCCATACCGATGAGAAGAAATCCAGACGCCGCTGTGCCGAATGCCATCGTCCTTTTTAGTCGGCCAAGGCGGAGAGTGATCTGACGGCCTTGGACCCACTTACTAGATCCCCAGTCACGCTTATCCCAGAGGAGTGCGAGAAGGGCCAGAGGCGCGACCATCCCGATCACGTAAGTGACCGCAACCGAAAGCGCACCGGGGAAAGAAGCCGCGGCTCCGGAGAGAATGGAGACCCCAATCAACACTGGGGCACAACACGAGGTGGCGGCTCCGGAGAAAACCCCCAAACCATAGACAGAGGCGTAGCCGCTACCAGTTGGAGCCCGTCCCCGGAGCATGGGTAATTGCGGTTTCCACCCAAAAAGCATCGCGACCCCACCGACGAACATGGCAGTCCCAGCGACCGAAAAGACCAGAACATGCTGGCTTGAAACGAGAGAGATTAATCCGGCCGCACCAAGCCCAATTGGAACGATAATCGTCGCGACACCTAGGCCGAAGATCAGCGTTGCTGCCAGAAGTCCTGCCCGCCGTCGAAACCCCGTCGCCAAATAAGCCGGCAACATCACAGAGATACAACAGGGAGCTAAGAGGGCTACCAGGCCGCCAAGAAATGCTGTGAGGAGGGTCCCACCGAACAACAAGTCTCTCATCTGGGTTCACTTTCATGCGGGTCGCCCGACTTGGACGTCCACGACTAATCTCCTAAGGAGTTTAGGACATGGTAAGAGCGATGTCCATTGAGTCGGTGAGGATCCCGATTAGTGAGCGGCGGCGGTTGAGGTGGACGGGCAGAGATCTTGTTGGATTGCCGCGGCTGCCGGCCCCCCGAGGATCAGAAGTGGCATGCTCAAAATGATGGCGACTCCGAGAACGCCCGCTGTGGATTGAATGCGACTCAGGGGATTGCTCGGTGGAATTAGCCTGCGCACCCGAATCGCCGTTCCATTTCCACCCGCGAAAAGCGCCATCGCCGGCCTTGCCTGCGAACCTGAATTAGGGAGAACGGCGAGCAGAGCATCGGCTACGGTCAATCGATCAGTTTGCGCCGCGGCCACATCATCTGCCCGAAGCTCGACGAGTCGAACGATCTCGGCCGCCGCAGTTGGAAAAAGCGTCAAACCGCTAAAAGCCTTTGCGAGTCCATTCGAGAGAGCAAGGGCTAAGTCGTGGCGTTCAGTGAGATGAGCGTTTTCGTGTGCCAGTACGGCTTTGAGTTGGTAATCGTTGAGTGCACCCAGCGCGGCCGTCGTTACTACGGTTCTGCTTCGACGTCCCGGCACGCAATAAACCGTGCTTTCATCGCAGTCGAGAATTACGATGCCTCGTTCAACGTCCTTTCGGCCGACAATATCCAGAATCCGCCGATGACGAGCCCGCTCTCGAATCAAATTCACTGATGCCACAGTAAGAAACCAGGTAACGCGCCCAATCACGCCAACTGCGAGCAGACCACCCAAGAGACCAAATATCCACCCACCCGGTGAGGCGTACTGCAAACGTATAGACATGGCGCAGGCCTGGAAGAATTCCGCCAGATGCCGACTCACATGAGGTGTTGGAATCGTTAAAGACAATCCCGCCATGATGGCAGTGGCAAGAACCGTGGCGGTAAGCGCGTGCCAACTCATGATTGCAAGTCGCGGCGCCCGATCCACCCACCGGGCGCTGAACAGCAGCGGAGGGATCACCGTTGCAAGGAGCAACGAATAGCCGACGAGTGCGAGTGCGATGATCATTTCTCTCGACCTCGTGCGTGAGCCAAGTTTAGGAGACGATGTAATTCGACGGCTTCATCCGGATTCATGGCCTCAACAAAGCCAAGAAGTGCCGCAGATCGATCGTCAGCCAACGAGAGCGCCTCTCGAACCAGACCGGCTACATACTGTTCGCGATTAGCGGTCGCCCCATATCGGAAGGCCCGGCCCTCACGTTCTCGAGTAAGCCAACCTTTACGGTGCAGAATTTCCGTCACAGTCTGTACGGTGCTGTAGGCCAACCCTCTATCAAGGCGGTCAAGAACCTCGCGAACGAGCAGGGAGGAATCCGCCGCCCAAATCTCGGCCATGATCGCGCTTTCCAAATCGCCGAACTTTGGCATTACGGGTCCCTCACAATCTCCACGCCTAATCACCTAAGTAAGTTAGATTACGCCCAATGTAGGTATATCGTCGACGCCTGTGCGGTCAAGTTGGTTGGCCCAAAATAGATGTGCCCTTCGACCCCCTGGGTGAAGGGCGGCGAAAGGACCGATCGCGATGCCAGATCCAACTGAAGGAAACCCGGGACCCCAAAACACCGATTCCGGCAACCACAAAATCCACTCGCCGGCAACTGGCCCACTAACCATAAAGCAGCAACGTGAAGCAAAGCGGCGAGGAAAAGTTGAAAAGGCAAAGCGCCAGGAAATGAAAGTCCAACATAATCGTCGGGTTGGACTGCTGGTTGGTGGAATCGCAATTATTGTCGTGATAGCCCTAGTCGCAGTCATCGTCTCGACCGCTAAAAAGCATAGTTCCCCCGCGATTGCATCAATCAATGGAGTTCAACTCTTCCCGGGGCTCGCGACCAAACATGTAGATGGAGCGGTCAAATACCAGCAAACGCCACCAGTCGGTGGAGAACACTCTTCGGCTTGGTTGAACTGCGCAGTTTATGCGAGTCCCGTTCCTAACGAGAACGCCGTACATTCCCTTGAACACGGCGCAGTCTGGATCACCTACAACCCGTCCATAATTACTGGTAGTTCGCTTATCGCGCTACGCCAAACCATTCCGAAAACCTATGCAATCCTCTCGCCCTTTCAGGGACTTCCCACGCCGATCGTCGCGTCGGCTTGGGGGGCGCAGTTGAGGATGAGCCAGGTTTCCGATCCGAGAATCACGCAGTTCCTCGCAAAATATCGCAGCGCAAAATCGGCACCGGAACCGGGAGCTCCATGCACCGGCGGGATCGATGGCCCTGGCAAGGTCTCCTAATCCCTTTACGGTGAGCGGCGAGTCCGCTCACCTTGAGCGGCGGGTTGACTCACCTCGTACATTCAACCTATGAACATTGCCATCGAAAATGATTCGACCAACGAGTTCGACGTCATCATTATCGGCTCAGGGTTTGGTGGTTCAGTTGCGGCTCTTCGCCTAACGGAGAAGGGTTACCGAGTCGCGGTAATCGAAGCGGGACGCCGATTTACCGACGCAGACTTTCCAAAAACTTCGTGGCGCGTCAAACGTTTTCTGTTCGCGCCCAAAATAGGGCTGACCGGTATCCAGCGAATCCACCGGCTTAAAGATGTAATGATTCTTGCAGGTGCTGGCGTTGGTGGCGGGTCTCTCGTCTACGGAAATACGTTGTATGTTCCGCCGCAGTCGTACTTTGACGATCCGCAATGGAGGCAAATAACAGATTGGTACGAAGAGTTATCGCCTTGGTACGACCAGGCGTCACGGATGTTGGGCGTCGTTGAAAATCCATATTTTTCACCAAGCGACGGCGCAATGAAAGAAGTTGCCGAACAGATGGGTGTCGGTCACACGTTTCGAATGGCACCGATTGGAATCTTTATCGGAGACGGGCCTGGAATGCAGAGCTCCGACCCATATTTTGGCGGCCGGGGACCTACTCGAAACGGTTGCAAACAATGTGGCGCCTGCATGACGGGCTGTCCGAACAACGCAAAGAACACTCTTCCGAAGAACTACCTTGGGCTTGCAGAGGCAGCTGGAGCAATGGTATTTCCACTTATGACCGTAAATCGAATCGAACAGCTCGGGGTCTCGTCATGGAAAGTGAACGCGATGACCAGCACTTCTTGGTTTGGCAAGGAAAGCACTTTTACCGCTAAACAAATTGTCGTCGCGGCGGGTACTTACAACACCCAAAAACTCTTACACCGAATGAAACACGAAGGATACCTCTCCAAGATTTCACCCAAACTTGGACAACTGTCGCGGACAAATAGTGAATCTTTGGTGGGCGCAATTATGCCGAAGAGTAAAATTGATTATTCACAGGGCTCCGCGATTACTTCCTCCTTTTACCCAAATGAGCACACGCACGTTGAGCCGGTTCGGTACGGCAAAGGGAGCAATCTCATGGGGTTGCTGCAGACAATAATGACCGACGGCTCACAAGCGGCCGATCGGCGAAGGCAATGGCTCGGTATCGCCTTGAAGCATCCAAAACTTTTAGCTCGCCTGCTTTATGTTCGGAAGTGGAGCGAGAAAGCTATTATCGCCCTGGTTATGCAAAATGTTGATTCCTCGATCACAGTGAGTGGTAAACGCCGCTTCTTCCATTGGTCGCTCACGTCGAAGAATGATGCCTCGAAACCGAATGCCACTTGGATCCCAGAGGCCAACGAAACTGTTCGCCGAATCGCCGCTAATCGAGGTGGTATCGCCGGTGGAAACTTGGGGGATTTGATCAACGCTCCATTTACCGCGCACTTCGTCGGAGGCTGCGTGATTGGAGTAGATGAGAGCGCCGGCGTGATTGATCCTTATCATCGCGTCTGGAATTACCCAACGCTCCATATCGTCGACGGATCGGCGGTCACCGCCAACCTCGGCGTCAATCCCTCGCTCACCATTACCGCACAGGCTGAACGAGCGTTCTCGCTATGGCCCAATATCGGTGAGGAGGATCCGCGACCCACGCAAGACGAAAATTACCGACGAATCACGGCAGTGCGACCGAAGCAGCCTGTGGTGCCTGAAGGCGCCCCGGGTGAACTTCGTTATTTAACTGGCACCTGATTTACGTTGAAAATGGCGTGAGCTATGGCCATCGCTACTGTTCGGCCCACTTGATTTGCCGCCCTTTTGCCCAGCTTGTGCGCCTTTTTGTCCACCTTGTTTCTTGGCAAGGGCCGCAAGAAACTTAGTTCGGAATTCATCGACTGGCGCCGACGAGTCCTTTTCCGACCCGTCTATCTGTGAAGGTTCTTCAGTCATAAGCAAAGGCTACCTGCATTTGATCCAAGTCAACGAGTTGCGTGTGCCGCTGGTGAGTGAACCCAAGTCTGATATCCGCCATCCAGATTGACCGCCTTAAATCCGTGCTCACGCAAGAATAAAGTGGCGGTGTGGGCGCGTTGACCGACCTGGCAGTAGAGCACTACATCTTTGCGCGGAATTTCACTAAGCCGTCCTCGCAATTCGTCCACGGAAATATTCACGGCATTTGGGATATGTCCGCGAACAAATTCTTCAGTTGAGCGAACATCGACAAGCGTCGCACCACCTGCAACGCGATGATCAATTTCATCCCATTGAACAGTTTCGGTTAGGCCCGAGACAATATTCTCGGCCATATAGCCGAGCATGTTTATCGGATCCTTGGCTGAGCCGAATGGTGGCGCGTATGCTAACTCCAGATCGGCCAACTCTTCTGCGAGTAATCCTCCGCGGATGGCGGTAGCGATAACGTCAATCCGCTTATCCACTCCCTCGCGCCCAATTCCTTGAGCACCTAAAATTGAGTGCGATATCGGATCAATGAGAATCTTCAATGCCATCGTCTTTGCCCCCGGGTAGTACCCAGTGTGCGAGCCCGGATGAGAGTGAATCGCCAAATACTTCCTGTCCGCTTGCTTTAGGCGCTTCTCATTCCATCCAGTTGTGGCAACAGTAAGGTCGAACACTTTGACAATTGCGGTACCGATTACGCTTACCGCGCGCACTTTGCGACCCATAATGTGATCGGCCACAACCCGCCCCTGCCGATTCGCGATATTAGCCAGTGGCACTAATGAGGCTTCACCATCAAGGGCATCAATTTTTTCAGCGGCATCACCAATCGCATAGATACTTGAATCACTACTTTGATTATTTGAATTGGTCGAGATCCCACCACGGGGGCCGATCTCCAAACCAGCTAGTTTTGCCAATCCAATATCGGGTCGAACACCAATCGCCAGAATTACCAAGTCAGCATCAATCAGCCGCCCGTCTGCTAGCTCTACCTGTTTGTCGTGAATGGCCGCTACGGCGACGCCGAGATGAAGGTGGACGCCGTGCTTGCGCACTTCGTGTGCGACCGAAATAGCCATTTCAGGATCCAAAGGAGCAAGTACCTGATCAAGAGCCTCAATGATCGTGGTTTCGATCCCACGATGTCGCAGATTTTCAGCTGTCTCGAGGCCAATGAAACCGCCCCCGATAACCACGGCATGCCTAGGTTGAGCCTCAACTGCATCCACTATTCGAGTTACATCTTCGACCGTGCGAAGCGTCAGTGCTCGATCTACACCAGGTATTGGCGGAATAACTGGCTGCGCGCCAGGACTCAAGATTAATTGATCATAATTCAATTCGTATTCGTGATTGAGCATAAGGTCGCGGACTTTAACAACTTTACGATCACGATCAAGGGACGTGACCTCGTTCCTAACGCGAACATCGAGTGCGAACCGCGCATGCAAACTCTCGGGAGTCTGTAGCAGGAGGTCGTCACGGTTCGAGATTATGCCTCCTATGTAATATGGCAACCCGCAGTTCGCATAAGAAACAAAGGCACTTTTCTCCAGGACGATAATTGAGGCATCAGGATCTAAGCGTCGCAATCTCGTAGCTGCCGACATACCACCGGCTACACCACCAACGATAATTGTTTGTCTAACTGAACTCTTCATTGAGTGTCCCACCAAATCGCAGCGAGCTTCCTGGGCTGCTCGATTCGATTCATCAGAATTGTTCGAATTTCTGCATCTTTGGAATCTGGTAAGCAGAGGCGCACACGGGTGAACGCAACTTGCTTTTCCATCGACAAGGATTGCCCAGATGGCCGGGGATCATCATCAAAATATTCAATCTGTGCTTCATAGCCCGCCTCGCGAATAGCTTCAAGCGCATCCTGCGCGGTTGGTCCGTTTGGCCGAGTTAAGTTCCAAAAATGGAGCCATAGATAATCGAGATTCGAAAGTGGATGGCGATCCGGTGCCTCAAGGACAACTCTATTTTTAGCATGCGAATTCATCGCCTTGGCGAACCCCTCAAGGTCTGAGACGTTGTAGATGACATGATGAGCGATGGCCACATCCGCGATCGGCACATCTGCTGCATTCGCCGGCCAATCGCCGAATATCTCAAGGTGCCTAACGTTTCGCCTTGCGGCCGCCTCGGCAAACTTATTCAGCATCTCTTGCTGGTGGTCAACGCCAATGAGTAGATGGGCCCTATTCGCAAGGGCTATCGCCCCGCGTCCTCCACCGCAACCAATATCGAGAACCGAGCCGCCATCGGGAAGGGCGGCGAGCGCTAATTCAGTTGAAAGACTTGTACGTTGATTGACATTAGCCGCGACTTCGAAGAGTTCTACCGGATGGATCCAAGGAGAAGTTGGCGCCTGAGCCAAAATTTCACTTGGGATAGCCCAAGCAGCAAGTTGTTCTGACCAGGACTTACCAGCGGTCATCAATTCATCATCATGGTGCCGCCAGAGGCCGTCCACGCCTCGATACCACCATTCAGATTATAAATGTGGTCAAACCCTGCCTTCTCCATCTGCGAGGTCGCAATCGCGGAACGTCGTCCGCTGTGACAATAAACTGCATAGTTAGCGTGCTTGTCCAACTTCGCAATCTCAGAAGTGAAGGTGTTCGACTCGACGTTTATGTTGTGGGCATTAGTCAAGTGTCCAGCAGCAAATTCCGCGGGGGTTCGCACGTCTAAAACGTAAGTGGATGACTGTGCCGCTATTTGGCTGAACGGCTGAGCATCTAGATTCTTAATCGAAGAGTTAGAACTGCACCCGCTCAAAAGTGCTGCAGCAAGTAGAGCAAAAGCAATGGTGCGTTTCATGAGGCTCCTATGCCATCGTCAGAAAAAGGCGTTCAAGTTGTTTAGTTAATCCTTCGGCATTGTCAGCGCTAGACATCATGCATTCACGAAGTCCCGTCGCGATTATGGAGAAGGCTGCCCGATCGACTGCTTTACTCACCGCCGATAACTGCATGACTATGTCTGTACACGTACGTTCCTCTTCCATCATTTTTATTACGCCACCGATTTGACCTTGAGCACGCTTCAATCGGGTAATGATTTCCTGCAACTTCTCTTTATCTGCGATTATGTGGTCAATCGCAAACGAAGCTTCGTCACTTTTCATTTAAGTCTCCATGTCTTGCGTCAGTGGAAGTCCATTCATCCGTCAAGCTCCAGCGCCTCTCAGCAAGCGGGGGGACTGTGACCTCTTCCATACCAAATGCCCTTCCCTTGGATACCCCCCAGGGTATATGATCGCAGAGATTAGTACAAATATGGAGGAGCCCGAAGAGAGCAGGTCGGACTGCTGGATTGGGCACTGACACAGTGCTAATTACAGGATCGCAGGCACACTTAATGGAACTCGGTTCGCCTGCTCTAGGTGGCCCCTCAGTGGGTCCGGACAGCACGGCACCAGCGTTCTCCTCCTGCTGGTGCCGTGTCCTGGGCGCCTACTATTGAGAACGTGAACGCCATACTTCTGGCTGGTGTTGTGATTCTGCTGGCAAATCTGGCGCCTGCATTTGCGCCACCGACCTGGACGATTCTCGTCTTCTTTGTCTTGACCAAGCATCCATCGTCGTTGGCTCTGATTGCAATTGGAGTCATCGCAGCAGTCGCGGGACGCGCGATTCTCGCTATTGCCTTTCGACGATTGCGTCACCGCCTGCCGAAAGGGTACGTAGCGAACATGGAAGCCGCCGGTGCGGCTCTAACCAAGACTCGCCCACGTTCATTGACGATCTTGCTCATATTCTTACTCTCACCTCTCTCCTCGGCCCAGTTGTTCGAAGCAGCGGGGTTAATGGAAAAAGTGAAATTACGGCCACTCTTGGTCGCCTTCGGTCTGGGGCGCATAGTCAGTTACAGCATCTATGTCACTGGGGCACATGCACTGCGATCGACTTCACTTGGATCTCTTTTCGAAAGCTATTTAACTTCGCCGTCAGCGATCGCAATACAGGTCGTACTGGTTGCCGGACTCATCGTTTTGGGAAATATTGACTGGACGAAGCGAGCCGGTAAAAAATAATCCCTGGAGTTATCGAATTACCTAATTTGACTAGGGAAGCGTATTTAGTAGCGAACGAACCTCTGACTCGCGGTAGCGGCGATGCCCACCTAGAGTTCGAATCGAGGTCAATTTCCCGGCTTTTGCCCATCTGGTCACGGTTTTGGGATCTACTCGGAACATACTTGCCACTTCCGCTGGAGTCAGGAGCGGTTCGGCGTCATTCTGGCGCTGCATTTGCTCACCCTTCCAGCCTTATGTCCGTTTAGTCCGTTGCGCAACTAGAAAAGTATGGGTCGCTGGGCGTGACACCACAAGGGGTTTTGGGGACTTTCTCGCCACATCACAACTTCGATCCTTCGTCACGTCGCATTTTCGTAAGCGGCCACCGCGCGCCAGCGTTCAACCAGGCTCTGATAACCGTGTCCAGCGGCAATCGGATCAGCCGCGGCCAGACCTGCCAAGGACGAGCGGATATCTTCCAGGCTGGAATCGTCTTCGATGCCAGAACCTCCGTGAGCACGAATACTCGACTCGAGATAGATGGCTAAGCCCCCGTAATCACATTCCACAATTGAACCCGCGTCAAAAGATTCCAGCCAATCGGTGAGCTCTTCAAGTTCGTTAGCGACCTGTCCAGTCCCAAAAGCAGAAAGAACTGTTTGTAGCGTGATGTTGGCTTGACGTCTTGCGTTATCCATTGTTGTTCGCATGCGGACCCATGGGCCATTTTCATCGCGGCCACGCAATCGTTCTTCGACCGTGAATAACGAGAACCACCGCGGTGGAATCACCCACGTTTCGGTGATGATGTGCGGAGGATCCGAGATCTCACCAATTGACGAACTTAGTTGTGTCAACGCCTCCTCCGTGGCCCGTGGAACGAAGAGTGGCATTAGCAGTTCTGGAATTGAACTCTTAAAATCCTCAAGCGCACCAACACATCTCGACGTCGTGGACCAAGGAGCAATATAAATTTCGTTCTCGATTTCTAATGAGTACGCCCCATCGGGACGCGCGTTGACGCGTTCAGGAGTCAGAAGCCGATGTAATGCGAGCATCTGTTCGTCGGGACGATTGGTGGAAATCGCATCACGTCGCCAACGCTCACGCTGCGACGGTGGAAAAGTTGCTAGCGGCTCAAAAACTCGTAATGAGGCAACATAAGGAGTTCGGATCACGCTGAATCAAGCCCTCGGGCGCCAGTTCCCCTCGGCGTACGGATCATCCTCATCGCCGATCTCTCCATCGGAGACGACTTCGCCATGAAGCTCGCGCGCTAAACGCTCGAGATCGGTCTCCGGCGCGTGGTACTTCAACTCGCGAGCGACTTTCGTCTGCTTAGCCTTTGCCCGGCCGCGCCCCATGGCGTCGACCCCCTCTAGCATGTGGCTGGAGGCAATGCCTCCAGGCGATTGGATCTGATCTTCTGGAGGCCAAGATTACTAGTTTCGGTAGTCGCCCACCAACGCGGCGCCTCCAAGACCTTCGCGAGTAACAATTTGACCCGCGATAAAGGCGTCCTGGCCACGCTCAGCCAGAAGCCGGAGCGCTCGATCAGCGCCGGCAGGATCGACTACAGCGACCATGCCCACGCCAACGTTTAGAGTCCGCTCCAATTCGAGTCGGTCAAGAGATCCTGCCTCAGCCAGCAACCTAAAAATGGGTGGAAGGGCCCAGGTTGAGCGATCGATCGTGGCATAAAGACCAGGTGGGATGGCCCTCGCGAGGTTCGCGGCCAAGCCGCCACCGGTAATATGAGCCATCGCATGAACCATCGAGCCCTTATCGCGGGCCAGCGCCAGCGCATCGAGAGCGTAAATCCGGGTCGGAATTATTAGTTCCTCGCCAAGCGTGTGACCAATTTCTGGAAGCTCTCGCCCGAGTCCCCAATCCGCCACCTTGATGATGTGCCTGACCAATGAGTAACCGTTTGCATGCAGACCGCTACTCGTCATCGCAATCACGAGATCCCCGGACGCAACTTTCTCCGCACCGAGTAATAGATCCTCCTCAACCACACCGGTTGCCGCACCCGCTAAATCAAATTCATCAGGCTTGAGCAGCCCGGGATGCTCGGCCGTCTCCCCGCCGATCAATGCAGTGCCGGCTTTGCGACAACCATTTGCGATGCCAGCCACGATCATGGCGACTTTTTCTGGGATGACTTTTCCGATCGCGATGTAATCGGTCATGAAAAGCGGTTCAGCACCGCATACGACGAGATCATCGACGACCATCGCTACTAAATCTTCACCAATCGTTGAGAAATCTGACATGCGCCGAGCAATCTCAACCTTTGTACCAACTCCATCGGTCGAAGTTGCAAGTAGCGGCTTGCGATAGTGCTTTAGGGCAGAGGCATCAAAGAGTCCCGCAAATCCCCCGATGCCACCTATCATTTCCTTACGACGCGCTAAAGCTATCGATGCTTTCATTAACTCCACGGCACGATCGCCTGCCTCGAGATCCACTCCAGCCGCTGCATACGAAAGTTGCTTGTTCACAACCTGTCCTCCAAAACAAACTTGCTCAGCGATCGTGGGTCAGTGAGTGGAATCGGATACTCGCCGTCGAAGCAGGCTCTGCAGAGATTATCTTTGGCTATCGTCGTTGCGGCGACTAAGCCATCGAGGGAAACATAGCCAAGTGAATCGGCGCCGATTGACCGGCAAATTTCAGCGACTTCTAACCCATTGGCGATCAATTCTGCCCTGGTAGCAAAATCAATTCCATAAAAACATGGCCACTTGACCGGCGGGCTAGAAATCCTTACGTGGACTTCAGAGGCACCGGCCTCACGCAGCATCCGAACTATCGCTCGTTGCGTATTACCTCGCACGATCGAGTCATCGACAACGACAAGTCGTTTGCCAGCCACAATATCTCGAAGCGGATTGAGTTTCAGTCGGATACCGAGTTCTCTAATGGTTTGGCTGGGCTCAATGAAAGTGCGACCAACGTAAGCATTCTTGACCAGCCCGATGCCATAGGGGATTCCGGATTGACGGGCATAGCCAACGGCCGCTGGTGTGCCCGACTCGGGAACTGGAATCACCATGTCCGCCACGGCTGGATGTTCGATCGCAAGGCGTTCACCGACGGCCACTCTCGCGGCGTGGATTTCGCGCCCAGCAATCGAAGTATCGGGTCTAGCCAAATATACATATTCGAACAGGCAGCCTTTTGGAATTGGTGCAGCCCACTTCTTCGAACGTAAACCACTCTCGTCGATCGTAATGAACTCACCTGGTTCAACCTCACGCACAAAACTCGCCCCGACAATATCTAGGGCCGCCGTTTCACTCGCGATCACCCACCCTCTAGCAAGCCGCCCGATTACTAAGGGGCGAATACCATGACGATCCCGAGCGGCGTATAGCGTCGTTTCGTCCATGAACACCAACGAGAAAGCACCTTCAAAGGTTGGCAATACTTCGATCGCGCTCGCCTCGACACTACGGTGCGCACTTCCCGCAAGCAACGCCGTCATAATTTCAGTGTCGGTGGTAATTTCACCGTCGAGTTTTAGTCCTTCACCGCTTGCTCTTTCGGCCAGATCTCCGGTGTTGGTGAGATTTCCATTGTGCGCAAGTGCGAGCGAGCCTTCATTCGTCGCACGCAATGTCGGTTGAGCATTTTCCCAAACACTCGAGCCCGTAGTCGAATACCTACAGTGACCGATGGCGATATGCCCCTGGAGTGTTTTCAAATCACTCTCGTTGAATACTTGTGAAACCAAACCCATGTCTTTGAAAACTAAGATCCGATCGCCACTACTGGCGGCGATGCCGGCTGACTCTTGTCCTCGGTGTTGTAGCGCATACAACCCGTAAAAAGCGAGTTTCGCAGCTTCTTCGCCTGGCGCCCACACGCCGAAAACGCCACACGCATCCTGGGGTCCTTTCTCGCCGGCAAGTAAGTCGTGATTTAGGAATCCGTCTCCGCGCTTACCCATGGACGAATCCTACTTAAAGCGGAAGGTAGGGACGTAAGTCAGCGCGCGCACCACTTGCCCGCACCTGCCCAGAGGCGAGGGCTTGGTCCCAAGTGATTCGACCTTTCACCAGCGCTAACCAGGTATCTGCCTTCATTTCGATCAAATTCGGGGGCGTACCTCGAGTGTGTATCGGCCCGTCTCCGCACTGGATAGCCGCGTATGGCGGGATTCGAACCTCAATCGCCCTGCCGGGCGCCTTCGCGGCCAAGAGTGCAAGCGTTCGCTTCACTTCCGCCAGGATCTGCGGATCACGGCTCATTTATTAACGCGTACCAGCAAAGAGTCTGGGAAAAGTGCCTTGGTGCGCGTCAGCTAATTCCGAGAGTTGAATTTCAAAATTATCCGCCACTACCAGTGCTGAACCGCCGGTCACGCCCAAGTGATGTGTGACTATTCGATGCGATGCCGCCAGCGCCAGAAATTCATTGCGATGCCACTGTGAAACGACGACGACGACTCGTCCCGGGGTTTCACTAAACAGTGCAACAAATGGATCGCCGTCGATGGTGATCCTTGCACCCACGCGCTTGCGCAGCGACATCTCAGCCACCGCAATTGCCAAGCCGCCATCACTTAGATCATGAGCGGCCGAGAGGATCTGCGATGTGCTGGCTTCAATTAGCAGATTGGCAAGCCGGCGCTCGTGATCAAGATCCGCGCGCGGCGGCATTCCACCCAGGTGACCATGTATGTGCGCCCATTCACTTCCGGCGAAATCTTCTCGAGTCTCGCCGAGAAGATAAAGTTCATCGCCCTCGGTGCTTATCGCCATCGCAGTGCGTTTTGCGACATCGTCGATGACACCTAATACTCCAACGACTGGGGTCGGCAAGATCGCGACATCACCTGTCTGGTTATAAAAGGAGACGTTGCCGCCGGTCACAGGCAGACCTAGTTCCAGACACGCATCGGCAAGCCCCGTCACTGCACGTTCGAATTGCCACATAACCGCTGGATCTTCAGGCGAACCGAAGTTTAGACAATTGGTGACTGCCAGTGGCCTAGCACCGGTGGTTGCGACATTGCGGTAGGCCTCAGCCAGGGCAAGGCGGGTGCCTTCGTATGGATCAAGAAGACACCAACGTGCGTTGACATCCGTTGAGATTGCGACACCTAAACCGGTTTTTTCGTCGATGCGCACAATTCCAGAATCTTCCGGCTGAGCAAGCACGGTGTTCCCTTGCACATACTTGTCATACTGATTTGTAACCCACGATTTATCGGCCAAATTGGGGCATGAAATCAGATCAAGCAACGTCATTCTTAATTCTTCCGGACTCCTGGGGCGCGCTATCGAATTCGGCAGATTAGCTTGGAGTCGCTTTTGCCCGGCGGGTTCGGCGAAGGGCCTTTCATAAACCGGTCCTTCATGCGCCACAGTACGCGGTGGCACGTCAACAATGATTTCATTTTCCCACTCGATGGTGAGACGCGCTGAATCATTGACTTCTCCGATAACAGTCGCGGTGACATCCCATCGAGTGCAGAGTTCAAGAAATCTTGAAATCTTTTCAGGCTCGACAATCGCGCACATGCGCTCCTGCGATTCGCTCATCAAAATTTCTTCTGGCGCCAGACTCGGGTCGCGTAAAGGTACGCGATCCAGCACAACATGCATGCCACCTGTACCGGCCGAGGCTAACTCGCTGGTAGCGCAAGAAAGCCCAGCGCCGCCTAAATCCTGGATGCCAATCACCAGGTCTTCAGCAAAGATCTCAAGGCAACATTCGATCAAAACCTTCTCCGCGAAGGGATCGCCCACTTGGACACTTGGCCTCTTAGATGGCTTGGCCGAGTCAAAGGATTCGCTCGCTAAAACACTGACCCCGCCGATTCCATCCCCACCGGTCTTTGCTCCGAAAAGCACAACTAGATTTCCGACGCCAGAGGCTTTGGCCAACTTAATATCTTCGTGTCGCATGACTCCGACGCAGAGCGCATTTATCAACGGATTCCCGGAATAAGTTTCGTCGAAAACAACCTCGCCACCGATATTTGGTAGCCCGAGACAATTCCCATATCCGCCAATCCCAGCTACCACGCCTGGAAGGACCCGCTTGGTATCCGACGCATCAGCGGGACCGAAGCGGAGCGGATCCATTATTGCGATCGGACGCGCGCCCATCGTGAGAATATCGCGCACAATTCCGCCCACTCCAGTGGCCGCTCCTTGGTAAGGCTCAACGAAGGACGGATGATTATGACTTTCAATTTTGAAGGTAACAGCGTATCCCTCACCAACATCCACGACCCCCGCATTTTCACCAATGCCGACAAGGAGAGCATCCGTTTTGGGCTGCTTCTCACCAAATTGACGAAGATGCACTTTGCTGGATTTATAAGAGCAATGTTCACTCCACATCACGCTGTACATCGCAAGTTCGCTGCTGGTCGGGCGTCGTCCAAGGATCGACTTAATCCGTGCGTACTCGTCGTCCCTAAGTCCCAGTTCACGGTAAGGCTGAACCTGATTTGCATCGATCAGCGCAGATTTAACCGTATCTAAAGTCATAGGGCGATCAATGACTTTAGAACGCTAGTGAAGAAACCGAGGCCGTCGGTGGTAGGGCCAGTGAGTTCTTCAATTGCGTGCTCAGGGTGCGGCATCAAACCAACGATATTGCCTCGTTCATTGGTGATTCCGGCGATTGAATTCCTTGAACCATTTGGGTTCTCGCCGACGTATCGTGCGAGGATTCTGCCTTCACTCTCAAGTAGTCTCAGTGTTTCGTCGTCGCATTGATAAGAGCCTTCACCATTCTTCAATGGGAGCGTGATGTGTTGTCCAATCGAATACTCGGAAGTCCACTGCGTAGAATTATTTTCGATAATCAATTCCTGGTCACGACACAGAAAATGTAAATCGCTATTACGAGTCAGAACTCCAGGTAGAAGGTGCGATTCGCAGAGAACTTGAAATCCGTTACAGATTCCAAGTAGCGGCATGCCACCCTGGGCTCGGGCGGCAACCTCTTGCATGATCGGAGCAAATCGGGCGATGGCGCCACAACGAAGGTAGTCGCCGTACGAAAATCCTCCAGGGAGAACGACAGCATCAATGTTTTTTAAGGAGTGGTCGTTATGCCATAGCAAAACTGCTTCACCCCCCGCCATCCGTACTGCGCGGGCAGCATCTCGATCATCTAGCGAGCCGGGGAAGGTGACAACCCCGATTATCATTCGTCGACTCGTACTACGAAGTTCTCGATCACTAAATTCGCCAAGAGTAATTCCGCTGCGCTTTCAATTTCCGCGATTTTTTCTGCAGTCGCGGGCCCTTCGATCTCAATCTCAAAGCGCTTGCCTTGGCGCACCGAGGTGAGACCGGCAAAACCAAGTCTGGGTAAGGCCGCAGCAATTGCGGCTCCTTGCGGGTCAAGAATCTCGGGTTTGAGCATCACTTCCACGATAAATCTGGCCACCTAGGAACCTTACCGTCGCCGAGCGGTGGGTTGCCTCACTAACTAAATGTTGACCCGGTAAGGCGTTCGTAAGCAAGCAAATATCGGTCGCGAGTTTTAGCCACTATCTCCTCCGGCAGCTCCGGTGCATCCTCTTCCCCATTAGGGTCCCAGCCACTTTCCGCGAGCCAATCTCGGAGAAACTGCTTATCAAATGAGGGTTGCGCGGTGCCTGGCGCCCAAGTTTCAAATGGCCAAAAGCGTGATGAGTCAGGAGTTAGAACCTCATCGGCGATATAGATCCGGCCTTCGGCACGGCCAAATTCAAACTTGGTATCAGCAAGGATCATCCCAGAGGAACGGCACATTTCATCCGCCAAGCCATATATCGCCAGGGTTAACCGGCGAAGCTCTGTTGCGTCATCAATCCCGATCTTTTCCGACATGACTTCGAATGAAACATTCAAATCATGGTCCCCAATATCGGCTTTCGTCGCAGGGGTGAAAATTGGCTCTGTGAGGCGGGAACCGTCCACCAGCCCACTCGGTAACTGGATTCCACAGACGCTAGAAGATGCTCGATACTCCACCAAGCCAGAGCCAGTTAGGTATCCACGTGCTACGCATTCGACAGGGAACATTTCCAAGGAGCGACAGATAACCGCCCGACCGACGACTTCCTTTGGAACTTCGACGGATAGAACGTGGTTCGGCGCCACCTGGGCGATTCGCTCAAACCACCAGAGCGTCATTGCAGTAAGGATCTTGCCCTTGTCCGGAATCTGCGTGGGTAAGACCCAGTCAAAGGCAGAAATTCGATCCGATGCCACCATGAGCAGGCGACCCGACTCATCTTGGTATAAATCTCGAACCTTGCCGGTTCGAAGATGGCTCCAGCCCTCAAGTACCGGAGCGGCTGGCGGGCCCTCAGGTCCAAAGCCGCTCATAAAATCGCACTCGGACGATAGGCAGCAGCGGCCGGATACTTGTCGACGATCGTTGAAATCACCTCGACAATCCGATCCACTTGCGATCGCGCGGCACCGGTAAATTCAAGCGGATTTGAAAGAAGTTTCTCGAGTTCTTCGAGCGTCAGTGGAATCCGCTCATCATCGGCAAGGCGTTTAAGTAGATCGTTAGAAGTAGCGCCCGTCATACGAAGGCTCAGCGCTGCCGCAACCGCATGTTCCTTTATCGCTTCGTGGGCACTCTCTCGTCCTACGCCCGATTTTACGCAGGCCATCAAGATCTTGGTGGTCGCGAGAAACGGCAAGTATCGTTTGATTTCGTTTGCGATAACGGCCGGGAAGGCGCCAAACTCCGAAAGAACCGTCAGCATCGTTTCGAATAATCCATCCATCGCGAAAAAGGCTTCACTAAGTGCAACTCGTCGGACCACAGAGCAAGAAACATCGCCTTCATTCCATTGATCGCCAGCAACTTCAGCGATCATTGAGGTATACCCGCGGAGAACTACCGCTAACCCATTCACTCGCTCACATGAACGCGTATTCATCTTATGTGGCATCGCAGATGATCCAACCTGTCCGACCTTAAATCCTTCGGTTACAAGCTCTGCGCCAGCCATTAATCTGATACTCGTCGCTAGTGAGGATGGTCCAGCGGCAATCTGCGTCAACGACGTCAGAACTTCATAATCCAATGATCGTGGATAGACCTGTCCAACTGCGATCAAACACCGTTCAAAGCCAAGATGTTGTGCTATCAAAGTTTCTAATTCATGTAATTTGTCTTCTTCGCCATTCAACAGATCCAAGGCGTCTTGTGCCGTTCCAACCGGTCCCGTGATCCCACGCATCGGATAGCGTGCAATCAAGGCTTCGAATCGTTCAAACGCAAGCAATATCTCTTGGCCTGCGTTGGCAAATCGTTTGCCAAGCGTCGTGATTTGAGCTGGCACGTTATGAGATCTACCAGCAATCGGCTGATCTGAATACTGCTGTGCCAGCAAAGCAATTTGAGCCAGCAAGGCGACCGTGCGATCTCGCACCAATTTCATCGAGGAAAGGATCTGGAGTTGCTCCACATTTTCAGTCAAGTCGCGACTAGTCATCCCAACATGGATGGACTGGTGACCGGCGAGCGCATTGAACTCTTCAATCCGCGCTTTAACGTCGTGACGCGTAATGCGTTCCCGCTTGATTATGCTCTCTAAATCAACTTGGTGAAGGACCTTCTCGTAGGCAGCGATGGCCTCATCTGAGACCGAAGCCCCTAAAGCCGACTGGGCGCGTAAAACTGCAAGCCACAATCGACGCTCTTCGACAATTTTTCTCGCAGGCGACCAAATTTCACGCATCTCTGCCGATGCATATCGAGAGGCAAGTACCGACGTCACGTGCTCATCATCCCTTACTCAACGAATCGCGGGCTGCCACCAGAGCGATGTCGCCTCGATGGATCGATCCGGCAAGGCCAATCGCGTCTACCCCTCGATACGCTAGATCTCGAGCAGCACTCAAATCCACGCCAACGGCGGTCACCGAAAGAACTCGACCACCTGCGGAGACCAGCCGTCCGTTTTCAGTTTTAGTTCCCGCTTGGAATACGACTACGCCAAGAGCTCCGGCGTTTTCAATCCCCGATATTTCGTCACCTGTACGAATTTCGCCGGGATAGCCAGAGGCGGCTATGACCACGGTAACCGCGCTTTCGGCACTGAATTCAAGGTCTGGTTGTTCGTCGAGGGATCCCGTAGCCGCTCGGTACAAGAGGCTGGCTAATGGAGTGCGTAAGCGTGCCAAGAGAACTTGCGTTTCTGGATCACCAAAGCGTGCATTAAATTCGATTACTTTTAGACCCTGTGACGTGAGGACAAGTCCGGCATAAAGTAGACCGGCGAACGGGGTGTCTCTACGACGCATCTCATCGATTGTTGGTTGAAGAATTTCACTGCGAACGCGTTCCACTAAATCAATTGGAGCCCACGGCAAGGGTGAGTAGGCGCCCATTCCACCGGTATTCCCACCAGTATCTCTGTCGCCCACTCGCTTGAAATCCTGAGCCGGTTCGAATGCCAAAACAGTTGATCCATCGCTGATGCCGAATAACGAGATCTCGGGACCATCAAGAAACTCTTCGACGATCACACTGCGACAACCAGCAGCATGGGCCAATGCAACTTCACGATCAGAGGTGACTACAACGCCTTTGCCCGCCGCCAAGCCATCATCTTTAACAACGTAAGGCGCCCCAAATTCATCAAGGGCTGAGCCCACATCGCCCAAGGTATGGCAAGTGCGACTTCGTGCACTGGGAACTCCTGCTGCCGTCATGATCTCTTTGGCAAACGCTTTGGAGCCTTCAATTCGCGCGGCGAGCGCCGAGGGACCAAAGCAGGCAATTCCACGTGCTCGGACTGCATCCGCGGCTCCGGCAACGAGTGGGAGTTCGGGGCCAATAACGACGAGATCTACCCTCAAACGTGCCGCTAGGCCAGCAATCTCATCCGGAACCGTCACGTCACATGAATGCAGCGAAGCGTAACGCGCAATTCCAGGATTGCCAGGCGCTGCATGAAGGGCGGTGACCTCCCCATCCATCGATAACGACTTAACTAACGCATGTTCTCTTGCTCCCCCACCGATGACCAAGATCTTCATCGAAGCGCCCCAACTAACCCCGCCTTAACGGATGGCCACTCCTCGCCGAGAATCGAATAAAAAACAGTGTCGCGAGGGGAGCCGTCCTTACGTAGAACGAGATGACGCAATACGCCTTCCCTTTTGGCACCCAACCGTGCGATTGCTGCTTGCGATCTATCGTTTTTGAGATCAGTTTTCAACGCAACGCGGTCATATTTGCGAACCTCAAACGCCTCAGTCATAAGCAAGAGTTTGGTTTCGGTGTTTACGGGTGAGCGCCAGAACTCTCGTCCATAGAACGTCCACCCAATTTCAACCCGACGGTGTTCGGGAACTTGATCCAGGAATGACGTCGTACCGATCGCTTCTTGGGTTTCCATCGAGATTACAGCAAATGGCTCACGCTCGCCGGCGTCGCGTTCGATCAATATTCGGGTAATTATTTGATGCATCGCATCGCTAGTAATGGGGTTGTGTTGCGACAACCAGCGCCACACTTCTTCGTCATTTCCGCAGTGCAAAAAAAGATCTTCAGTATGGCTATAAGCGAGGGGTTCAAGCCGGACGTACCTGCCTACGAGTGCCGTCATAACTACGAGACTAGATCTCTAACTGCGATCGTCTCTTCACGTCCTGCTCCAACTCCGATTGCACTGATTCTTGCTCCCGAAACTTTTTCCAAGAACTCGACGTAAGCGCGGGCGTTCTTGGGTAGATCATCGAGCGAACGCGCCTTGGATATATCTTCCGACCAACCGGGAAGCTTCTCGTATATCGGTTTGGCGTGATGGAAATCGGTCTGATTGGTAGGGAGCTCTTCAATTCGTTTGCCGTCAACTTCGTATGCAACGCAGACTGGGATTTCCTTCCACCCAGTCAAAATATCTAGTTTGGTCAGGAAGAAATCGGTGAGTCCGTTGATGCGCGTGGCATAGCGCGCAACCGGCGCATCAAACCAGCCACAACGACGGTTACGTCCGGTTGTAACTCCGTATTCATGTCCAATCATGCGCAGTTTTTCACCGTCGTCATCCAGTAATTCAGTTGGGAAGGGTCCAGAGCCAACCCTAGTTGTGTAGGCCTTTACGATTCCGATAACTCGGGTTACTCGCGTTGGTCCAATTCCAGACCCCGCGCAAGCACCACCGGCTGTGGGGTTACTTGAGGTCACGAACGGGTAGGTACCGTGATCGACATCCAGCAGCGTCCCTTGGGAACCCTCTAAAAGCACAACCTTCCCCAGGTCAAGAGCGTTGTTAAGGAGCAAGGAGGTATCTGCAATAAATGGTCGCAGAATTTCTGCATACCCTAAATACTCTTCAATAACGGCTTCCACTTCGATGCCCTTGCGATTGAAAACCTTGACCAGGATTTGGTTTTTATCGCCAAGCGCTGATTCGACTTTCTGCTGAAGAATGTGGGGATCAAAAAGATCCTGAACGCGAATGCCGATTCGGTTGATCTTGTCCGCATACGCAGGCCCAATACCGCGACCGGTAGTTCCGATCTTTGCCTTGCCAAGAAATCGTTCAGAAATCTTGTCGATCGCTCGATGATAGGGCGTAATCAAATGCGCATTCGCGCTTATCACGAGTTTCGAAGTGTCGATGCCTCGCAAACGGAGACCTTCAATTTCTTCGAGCAGCACCGCTGGATCGATTACCACGCCGTTGCCAATGACTGGCACGACATTTGGACTCAAGATCCCAGACGGCAGCAGATGCAAAGCATACTTTTGATCCCCGATAACCACCGTGTGGCCAGCGTTATTTCCCCCCTGATAGCGGACGACATAATCGACGCTTCCACTCAAGAGATCGGTGGCTTTGCCTTTGCCTTCGTCTCCCCATTGGGCACCCAAAAGAACGATGGCAGGCATTGTGACCCCTCTGATTAAGCGATGGAATTAAGCGTTTAGTGTGGTACCAGTGGAGCGCAAATCTTCACACGCTCTAACTACGCGAGCAGCCATCCCGGCTTCCCCAGCTTTTCCCCAAGCACGCGGATCGTATGCTTTTTTGTTTCCGACTTCCCCGTCGATCTTGAGCACACCGTCGTAGTTCTTCAAAATGTGATCGGCCACCGGTCGGGTAAAGGCATATTGGGTATCGGTGTCAACGTTCATCTTTACCACGCCATAATCAAGAGCTTCCCGAATCTCGGAAAGCAGGGATCCAGAGCCACCATGAAAGACGAGGTCAAAAGGCTGCGAGCCAGAAGGCAGACCGCGAACCGCTGCAACGTGATCCTGAAGGCTCTTTAGGATCTTCGGCTGCAAAACAACATTGCCTGGTTTGTAGACGCCGTGGACGTTGCCGAACGTAGCCGCAAGAAGATAGCGCCCGCGTTCGCCAAGTCCTAGGACCTCCGCAGTACGCTCGGCGTCTTCAGGAGTCGAATAAAGTTTCGCATCGTGTTTGGCTTCAATCCCATCTTCTTCGCCGCCTACAACACCGATCTCAAGTTCAAGAATCGTACGCGCGGCAATGGATTTGGTGAGCATCTCATCGGCGATCTGCAAGTTTTCCGGTATTGAGACCGCGGAGCCATCCCACATGTGCGATTGAAAGAGCGGAGCAAGCCCACTCTTCACACGCTCGACGCCAAAGTCCAGAAGCGGACGCATAAAACCATCAAGTTTCTCCACCGGACAATGATCAGTATGAAGGGCAATGTTGATGTTGTAGTTTTTCGCGACAACATGCGCGAACTCGGCTAGCGCAACCGCACCGTCGACCATCTTCTTGACCGTCGAACCAGAGGCATATTCAGATCCACCCCATGAAAATTGAATGATGCCGTCTGAACTCGCCTCCGCAAATCCACGAAGCGCGGCTACCAGCGTCTGTGATGACGAGACGTTGATCGCCGGGTAGGCGAATGAGCCAGCTTTGGCGCGGTCAAGCATCTGATTGTAAATTTCCGGGGATGCGATAGGCACTTTCTTAACTCCTCTAAGTGGGAGACCATTTCGGGGCAACAACGACCCGAGGTTTACGACCCATCTTCCCACATCGACCTGCGCGGATCGAAATCCTGCTAGGAAAAGTTGAAACGTTCCGTAGGCTCCTCCCATGAATCCATTGAACGCCAGCTCGATCGTCACCTCGCTTGGCTTGGCAGGCGTCCTAATTGTCCTCTTCGTCGAGACTGGACTGCTCGTCGGCCTCGTTCTTCCCGGCGATTCCCTCCTTTTTGTCGCTGGCGTCTCAGCTTCAGGGACGGCAACTGCGGTAGTTGGCGCGCATCTGTCCCTACCTGCGTTACTGATCTTGGCCCCCATCGCGGCCGTCCTCGGAGCCCAGTTGGGCCACAGACTCGGCGCGAAGTATGGGCGGCCGCTATTTCAGCGCCCTGAGGGTCGAATTTTTAATAGCTCGCGAGTGGTTCGGGCAGAAGAATGGCTCGCAAAATACGGCGAGGGCCGAGCCATTGTCTTGGCCCGTTTCGTTCCGATCGTGCGCACGTTAATAAATCCGCTAGCCGGGATCTTGCACGTCCCAGCTGGGCGCTTTTTTCGGTGGAACTTGATTGGCGGAATACTTTGGACCGAAACCGTAATCATGATCGGCTATGTATTGGGCGAGAGGCTGAAGGGGTCCGTCGACCGTTACCTGCTGCCCTTAATCGCACTGATTATCGCGTTG
>JANXYY010000170.1 GCA_025355805.1 Actinomycetes bacterium | reverse complement strand
ACTATCCGCATCGGCTGTCCGGAGGCTGCGCGAAGAAAATCACGCCTTGAAAGAGGCTCCCGTTTCTCCTTTACCTGAGAGATTGCAGAAGGCAATGGATAAGTTCGTCCCGCATTCACTCTCGGTAGATGAATGGAGGCTAATCCGGCCTGTTGTGGTGGCGATCATGAGCGGATCAAAGATTCGCGGAAAGGCCACCTTCCCCCAACACCTTTCCGATGTGACGTTGTATGTGGCTTGGGCTCACCGCCAAGACAAGGCTCTGGAGGTCAAAGTGCTCCTGGACCACGAGTTGATCGAGGAGTGGGTGCGTACATCGCTCGCGAATCTGGATGATGCAACCCGGTCGACCAGGAGAAGTCGTTTGCGCGCTCTGGCCAGCCATATCAATCCGGGCCCTAGCGCCCCGCGAGCACCGACGCCAATCGCACGAACCGCAGTGAAGGCTCCTTACAATGAAATGGAATTGGCGGCAATCATTCGATTGGCTCAATGTCAGCCAACACAGCGCCTGCGCCGTCAGTTGTGCGCAATGGTGGGGCTGGGCTTGGGCGCAGGTTTGGACAGCGCCGACCTTCGCGCACTCACCGTCTCTCACATCGAAGATCAGGGTTCAGAGGGAATTTGGATCCAGGTACCGGGATCTCGAGCTCGCTCACTTGCGGTGAGAAGGCGGTATGAAGATCTTGTCAGAATCGGCCTCGAAGGTCTTGGACAAAAATCGTTAGTGCTGGGTAATGAAGTCGCCCGTAGGAACATTACTGGTGTAATCGTTTATACCTCGTCCACTTTAGGTAATGCCCCCCATATTGAACAGTCCCGGCTTCGATCAACGTGGCTAGTTGAATTGATGAACGCTCCGATTCCCTTGTCAATGATCATGCGTTCGGCGGGACTTGTTACAGCAAGGTCACTGTCCGACTTACTGCCCTACGCCCTTGCTCGCGGGGTAGAAACAGACGTGACGAGTAGTTTGCTTAGAGACTCGGTGCAATCATGACTCTGCTGCCATCGGATGTGCGTAAAGCCATTTATGTGGTGGATGAATCAGGGGCGGCAGCCATCCTCGAACAGGCACTGGGGTTGGCGCCTCAAGGTAGAAAATCCGCATTGACGCCTCGTCTCTTTCTTATTGGCTCCATTCTTTCAGTTCAGTCTCGTCGCCACCTGGTGATCGCTGAGATCTATCGGACTCTTGTATATGACATCGATCTGGATCTGCAGATTGAAATGGGAATTGTGGGTAGAGCAACCGGGAAGTCACTCTTTAGTGAAAAATCCATGGAGCGTTTCTCCGCTCGACTGAGTGAAAAGCTTGAATACGGACAAGGCAGCGCGCCGGACATAGATGATGCAGAACGTGAGCGTCGCCGTTTGGCTGTCGCTCGGATTAACGATGCGCTTATCGCGCCGACATTGCCAACGAGAACCTCGGCGGCATATGCGATGGATACCAGTGCAATATGGGCGTGGGGCAGGGCACCTCGAAAGGCACCCAGTAATTTGCTTGATCTGGATGCCCAAATCATTGAGTCGGGGTCAGATATTGGACAGATGGGTTTGATTGAAAACGACGTACAGCAAATTACTCAGTCGCAAGTCGGCAAGAGTGGGATTTCAATAAAGAAGGAGCCGGTCCCTGAACCCTATGAACTGGATGCTAAGTGGGGAGTGAAGACGGATAAGGACGGTGGTCGTGAGTCGGTCTTCGGATTTGACTTGCATGTTCTCGTTCGAGTCAACGATGTCAATCAAGATAGAACTCTTGAAGCGAATTTGATTGAAGCCGTTGACGTGACACCAGCAGGTAATGACATTGTGGCGCCATCTCTGGATCTGATTGATCGGGTCATTAACTCTCTGAAGCCGTTCAAAGAACTTCTATGCGATCGACACTACTCGTATAAATTGGCTGAACGTTGGGCGAGGCAACTTGCAATTCGTGGAATCGATCAGGTGGTTGACTTGCATTCGAATGATCATGGTTTTCGCGATTACAACGGTGCCAAACTTGCCGCAGCCGTACTTCATTGCCCGGGAACTCCGGAATACTTGGCAGTGATCAAAAATCCGGGTCCAAGTGCTTCCCTGGAAAATAAAACTCGCTTTCGCGAACTCATTGATATTCGACAGCAATATGCCTTTCCGTCTGTCAGTTTGCAACCGAGAAGACGAGCCACCTGTCCAGCATTGGCCGGAAAAGTCGGGTGTCCTCTCCGGGAGGGAACAGTCGAAGCTGCGGTTGCCGGGAATCGTTTGGTCGTACTGAATCCTCCAGCTTTGAAGATGGCCCCTTTGTGCTGCACTCAGAGCACTGTTGAGATTAAGGAGGACGGGCAGTCCAAACTTTGGCAGAAAGAGTATTGGGGATCCAAGCGTTGGAGCCGGAGCTACGATCGTCGGACGTACGTTGAAGGAGCATTCGGGAATTTGAAGAACGCCTCTGGTGAGAATCTCAGCCGAGGCTTCTTCCGCATCACTGGTCTGGCACGAGTTACGTTGTTCTTGGGTATTGCGGCGACCGCGCACAACATGAGGCAACTCGGCAATTGGAACGACCGCACTCTCAACGGGGATTCAGACCACCCACTCCTGGCACCCGATTCGGAGACCCTACATGTCCGTCTGACACTGGAAGAGTATGGGGCAGTTGAAATTCACAGACTTGAGGCGCGGTTGCTTGATCTCGCAACCGGGGAACTTGAATCTGAGAACGTTCAAAAGGCATCTTGAAATGGATGAAGCCGTGAATTCATGCACCTGGGAGCGTCTCTCTAAATTCATTTCGGGGAGAGGTGGTCAATCATTTCGGGGAGACCCCTTGGAGCGGACGACGGGAATCGAACCCGCGCTGTCAGCTTGGGAAGCTGACGTGATGCCATTTCACTACGTCCGCGCTCGCGACGAGTCGCTCGTTCTCAGCATAGCCAACCGACGGTAAGGTCACGATGTGCTGCTAAGCGATCGCGATATTCGTGCCGAAATCCAATCAGGGCGGGTGGGTCTAGACCCATTTGATGAGGAGATGATCCAGCCCTCAAGCGTCGATGTTCGACTTGATCGGTATTTCCGGGTCTTTGAGAACCATCGATATTCGTTTATCGACCCGGCGATCGAACAGCCAGATTTAACTCGCGAAATTATGACGGAGGGAGACGAATCTTTCGTGCTACACCCTGGCGAGTTTGTACTGGCCAGCACCTTTGAAGTGATCACGCTCCCCGATGACGTCGCCGGGCGTCTTGAAGGCAAATCTTCTTTAGGTCGGCTTGGAGTTCTAACACATTCGACCGCCGGATTTATCGACCCGGGATTTTCTGGTCACATCACTCTCGAACTTTCTAATGTGGCGAATTTGCCGGTGACGTTGCATCCTGGAATGAAAATCGGGCAACTCTGTTTGTTCAGACTATCTTCCCCTGCCGAACATCCGTACGGCTCAGCAAAGTATGGCTCGCGATATCAAGGTCAACGCGGCCCAACTCCGAGCCGAAGTTGGCTTAATTTCTATCGTGGAAAGGTGTGAGGTGAGTTCTCCGCAAGTTAGGGAGCGGCTCTCGTATGAACAATTTGGAGTAGCGATTCGGGAGTTGGCAACGACAATTGCAGACTCGAATTACGACCCAACAATTATTCTTTCGATCGCGCGCGGTGGTCTGCTTGTCGGTGGCGCACTTGGGTATGCACTTGGCGTGAAAAATACCTTCACTTTGAGTGTTGAGTTCTATATCGGAGTTGACGAGCGGCTCCCGATGCCGGTCGTCTTGCCCCCGGTACCGAATCAAGTTGATCTAACAGGAGCTCGAGTCCTCGTCGCCGATGATGTGGCGGATACGGGGGCAACACTTGCTCTTGTTAAGGCCTTTTGTGAAGGCTATGTGGCTGAAGTTCGCTCCGCTGTCCTATACGAAAAACCAGATAGCGTTGAAAAACCTGAATATTCGTGGTGCAAAACCGATAAGTGGATTGAATTCCCTTGGTCGACCTTGCCACCCGTCCGTGAACGCGGAGTGCGCGACGCCTAGACGACTTCGATGAGTCGAGGAAGCCGCATCACGAAAGTGGCGCCGACGTTTGGTGCACTATCGACCGACACACTGCCGCCGTGGGCGTTTACTACGGCATCAACAATGGACAGTCCTAATCCGCTGCCTTCTTCGCGAATGGGTCCTCGTTGTCGTGATGGATCGGCGCGATAAAAGCGTTCAAAAATGCGCTCGCTCTGCTCTTGGGTCAATCCGGGTCCTTCATCGGCTACCGAAATGATCACATCGGTATCGGTCACGGTTGCTCGAACGTGGATTGGCGTGCCGGCGGGCGTATGCATGCGAGCATTCACAAGCAGGTTTGAGATTGCTTGATGCAATCTGCCCGCGTCTCCATCGACGAATATGTCATCCTCTGGTAGCACCAAATCGATTGGGTGATCGGCTGACGACGCACGTGCCGCTTCAACGGCCTCGTCAAGTAGTGGACCGACGTCAACCGGTTCTTTCACCAGTGGCCGTTGTTGGTCTAAGCGGGCAAGCAGGAGAAGATCGTCGACGAGAGTGCTCATTCGTACGGACTCTTTTTCAATGCGCCGTAAAACTGTGGTGGTGGCTTCCTCCCCAGAGATGGCGCCTTGGCGGTGAAGCTCGGCAAATCCACGAATCGCAGTTAGCGGAGTTCGCAATTCGTGGCTTGCGTCCGCAGCAAAGCGACGTAAACGATCTTCACTATTTTTTCTTGCTATGAATGAAACTTCAATGCGATCAAGCATCGCATTGAGCGCTCCATTCAACCGACCCACTTCTGTCCTGGGATCTTCATTGGCCAGACGCGCGGAGTAATCACCACTAGCGATCGCGGAAGCAGTTTTCTCAACGTCGTCGAGGGGTCGGAGTCCAATGCTTACCGCCTTCCGCGCGATCAGCGTCAACAGCAATAGCAGTAGCAGCCCGAGCGCGATCAGGAGTGCGTTGAGATTCAACAGTGTCTTATGTAAATCGGCCAGCGAGACTGCAACAACTGCGGTGCCTTCATTGTTGACTATCACCCTAGAGATGACTCGATAACCACCAGAGTTATCGCCACCGGTGAGGGTCCACGGATGATTTTGGTGCGGCG
>JANXYY010000168.1 GCA_025355805.1 Actinomycetes bacterium | reverse complement strand
AATTGCCTTGCATAGCGTGATCGTTGAACTTGAAATTTCTGACGATAGCGTTCGAATTAAAGCTACTGTAAAAAATGCCGATCGCACCGGCGTCGAGATGGAGGCACTGACTGCCGTCAGCGTCGCAGCGCTCGCCCTGATCGACATGGTGAAATCGATTGATCCCGCGGCGACGATTGTCGAAGTGAGAGTTGATGAGAAGATCGGTGGAAAGAGCGGACATTGGCTAAGGCCATGAAAGCTAAGGTGATAGTCGCCTCGCATCGCGCGTCAAATGGTATCTACGCAGATCGCAGTGGACCGCTTTTGGTTGAGGGATTGCGAGCGCTCGATTTTGAAATCGAGGCTGCAGAAGTTGTAGATGATGGGGGCCCATTATCGACAGCCCTTCGCCTAGCAACCGAATCAGATTACCAACTCATCATTACGTGCGGTGGAACTGGATTAAGTCCTACCGACCTCACTCCCGAAATGACTGCACCACTTTTGACCAGATTGATTCCCGGCATCTCAGAAGCACTTCGCCTCTACGGAATTAATCACGACATCGCAAACGCGGCGCTATCTCGCGGAGTGGCCGGTTTGGCTGGGTCCACATTGATCATAAATATTGCAGGATCGCCAGGGGCCGCTCGGGACGCACTCGTTGTTTTAGCCCCGCTACTCCCGCACGCACTTGCCCAGATTGCCGGAGGCGACCACTGAAATCGTCAATCGATTGGCCGTTGATTCTCAGCGAAGGCCCGCTCACCTTGCGCCGTCTCCGTCTCCGCGATCGCAAAGCTTGGCAAGAAGTGCGGCAGCGAAATCAATCATGGCTTTCTAAGTGGGAAGCTGGAGCGCCCCCTGATTCTGGAATGACCACGATCCATTCGTTTGGATCGATGATTCGATACTTTGATGGGCAAGCGCGCAGCGGTACGGCGGCATCTCTGATTATCTGGTACGAGGGCGTTCTCGTTGGTCAGATTACGCTTGGCGGCATCACGTATGGAGCGTTGCGATCCGCCCATATCGGATATTGGATTGATGAACGTTACGCAGGTCGTGGAATTGTTCCGAGATCGGTTCAGTTGGTCGTGCGACACGCTTTTGATCATCTTCGCTTGCACCGCTTAGAGATTAACTTTCGCCCGGAAAATCAGGCCTCCCTCAGGGTCGCTGAGAAATGTGGCTTCCTCTACGAAGGCGAACGTAAAAGCTTCTTATACATCGATCACGGATGGCGCGATCACCTTTCTTACGTCCTTTTTGAGTGAAGAATTATTCACATTCCGACAATTGCGACACACCGACACCAATGCGCGCATTGTTATTGATTCCCCCGTATCTTGAGCAATCGTGGGGTCTGGAATCATTTATGCAGTTGTGGTCGTGATCTGGATTGCCTATTTTGTGCCCGCCTGGCTTCGTCGTCATGACGAAGTTAGCGAGTCGCGCTCAGTTGAGCGTTATAGAAGTGCAATGCGGGTAGTCTCTCGAGGCACCGACGCCGAGATCGGGGTAACAATTTCCGAAAAAGTAGAGGCCCGCGAAGCTATATTACGACGGCGCCAGCAACTCTTTATCGGCATCACTGGGATGCTCCTTCTGACGATGGGGTTGGCGATGTTTGGTCTCATTTCTTCGTGGTTGGTCGTTCTTCCCTTCATCGGGGGTGCACTATATGTCGCCTACATCCGCAAGGCGAAGGTGTCTGAAGATCTAATCGCTCGGCGTCAAGCAACGCGCGCAACCCACCATCATGATGTCTCTCTCCGGCCGTCGAAGTTGTCATTCGCCAGGACGGTGCAACAGCCCGTGAATGTATCCGCGCCGGTATCCTCGACGGTTCACGTCATTAAACGCGGAGAACGAGCCTGGGAGCCGGCCCAAGTGCCGGTCCCTACTTACGTCAGTGCAGCGAAAGCGGTTCGAGCCCACCGCGTTATCGATCTAACCAAACCTGGGGCTTGGACGGCCGATCAGCAAGCAGAGGAAGCTGCGCGGTTAACCGCGATCGCCCCATCACGGGATCAGGTC
>JANXYY010000140.1 GCA_025355805.1 Actinomycetes bacterium | reverse complement strand
CACTACAGGTGAACCCAAGTCGAATAGGCGCTTAACCAATGAAGCGGTCACCTCTTGTGCCATTGATTTTCCACGCTCAGTTGGTGCAGTCGCAATTGATACGACCATCGTTGGTCCACTCTTCCAGCGTACTGACGCACCGATGGATAAGAGATCACCCTGCGGGTTTCTAATCCCCTCCCAGAAAAGAACTTCCGGGTCGCCAGGTCTGGTTGATGAGTCAGGTGCGTAATTATCGATGAAGGAGTTGATCTCTTCGTCAGAGTTCAACTCGACAACGAGATGCTTTAGTGGCTGCTTTGGCGTGATCGAGGAATCGATAGAGAAGAAGTTCCACTCACTTCTCTTTTCAAGCTCAACCTGGGTCCAATTTCTTGGAATAGTGACTCGAACTTGACCGGGAGCAACATGGCGAATCAAAGTGGGAATGAAAGTGGACTGGAATTCACCTAGCCCCAGGATCCAAGGCTCACTGTCGACCTCCCAGAGTCCGCAAAATCCGGCATCAGTCAAGATCGCCAACTTGAAGTTTGAAGGGTCACCGGCTAGCGCGGCGTAGTTGTTCGCCCCTTTGAAGCTACGCAATCTCTCCATGGCGAACTCAAAGTTCGTAGTGATCTCCGGTTCCTGCATCGCTTTAGCCTACAAGAGTGGTGGCAGTCACTCTTGACGCGCTTGCTCATCCGTTGGGTCATATGGCCACTTCTCGTTTTACAGTTTCTAGGAAAGATTTTTCCAATCTATAGAGTTCGGATATTTGCGAGGAAATGGTATTTAGATCTTTGATTCGAGACGCCTCAGACAGATTCTTGAATTCGAGGCTCTGATCCCGTTTGATCAATTTGTCAAATAGCTTGGAACATGTTGTCAACTTGTCATCCCAGTCGAAGTAAACCTCAAGCGCTTCGCTGCTTGCGTGGAGTTCGAGAGCTACGAATAGGCTCAACTCTTCGCGGTTAACTTCTGGTGGCTGTTGATGAGCATAAGTTGGGTCAGCAATTCGATCTTGCAAACCTCTGAGACGCTTTCTCATCTGGTAACGGGTTTCGACAATAAATTGAACCACGTTCTTATACGCGTTCGCCCTAAATTGAAGATTAATCAAATGACGGTTTGATTCGATCAGATGACGGTTTGATTCATGGCTGCGTTTGCTTTCCGCCTTCGTTACCGAGACAAGAAAAAGGGTAGCGATGCCAGGAAGAAGTGCTGTGGCAATGGTCAAGGTAGCGGTTGCGTGGTGTTGAAACCATGGTAGAAACTGGCTCTTACCTGTGTTTTTTGTAACTTCTACAATGAAGGCCGTGGAGACTTCGGTCCAAAGGGCCATGATTCACCAGTCCTTGCCAAGCATGGGCATATTTCAGGTTAAGTCTTCTGGTTGAACGAGTCCCAACGGCATCCTTGATTTTATTTGAACAGAAATACAACTCTCGAAAGCCATGCCTTCTCTAGGCTCGCGTGTCGAGATTCGGATCAACTACTTGCACGAAGGGTCGGATAACAATCTCACACTCGGACAAGATGAAGTCCATGTCCGAGGCTGACCGCGATGTGATGCGTGCCTATTACGACGATTTCTTGGGCGCTTCGTCAATGGCGGGCAACGAGTCTTGGTAGTTGGAGCGGGTCCGAGGCGCTTCACTTTGGAACTGGCTCGCTTAGTTACGCGAATTGCCGTGACTGATTTTTCGCCCGTTCAACTCGCATTAAACCGAGCACGACTTGCCGATTCGCCGACCGTCGAGTCATGGCAACTGCTCGATGTTTGCGACACATCCAAGTATGCCAATGGTGAGTTCGACGGCGTCGTAGCATTCGGTGGGCCTTTGTCATACGCCTTCGAACATGTTGAAGAGGCTCTTACTGGGTTATTTCGCGTCGCACGCCCTAATGGGGTAATTGTGGCGTCGGTAATGTCGTTGCTCGGCACCTGGAGACATTTCCTGGCCGGAACAGTGGCCGACGCGGAGCAGGTGGGAGAGGATGCTAACGACGCGGTACTACAGACCGGG
>JANXYY010000125.1 GCA_025355805.1 Actinomycetes bacterium | reverse complement strand
AGAGTGCGGAGTAATGAAAGTCCCGCTCCGATCATTGTCGCCATTTGACGACTCATGACCGCAAGATCTTTAAGTTTTACTCGCTTTTTAAAACCGGGGATAGAAATCTCTCGCTGCAAACCGGCGCTACCCGAAGCTTTCGAAATCGAAACTGGCGAGAGTCCAAGTGCCTGCATTCGTACGGCGACGGCGCCTTCGCCGGTGGCTTCCATCGAACCTTTAACGAGTTTGTCGGCGCCGTTTCGACCTGTGTAGGCATAGGTCTGCGGCCCGGCCACTAGTTGATTGCCCCAGAGAAGGCGTCACCAAAATCGATGCCAGTGGCCGACGAGGGACGGAATGCTGACGTGGTTGCCGAATCGGCACCTTGAATGAGCCGACCGATGTCGTCCAGATCGTGCGCCTTTTCCAGAGCCGCTTCATAAGTGATGGTCCCAGCATTAACTAGATCGGCCAGATGCTGATCCATACTGTGCATTCCATGGCCGCGACCTGCCTGCATCATGGAGGCGATCTGGTAGGTCTTCCCTTCGCGAATTAGGTTTGAGATGGCAGGAGTGGTCACCATTATTTCGGTGGCGACTACTCGACCAATTCCATTTGATCGCTTCACCAAAGTTTGACAGACGACTCCTTGCAAAGTCGCCGCAAGCTGCGTGCGCACCTGCCCCTGCTGATGTGGGGGGAAGACATCGATGATGCGGTCAATGGTTTGCGGGGCATCCTGGGTATGCAAAGTTGCGAAAACGAGGTGGCCAGTTTCAGCCGCAGTCAGCGCTACGGAAATAGTCTCCAGGTCTCGAAGTTCGCCGATCAGAATGACATCCGGATCTTGGCGCAGCACATGCTTGAGGGCAGCGGCAAAGCTGTGGGTATCAGAACCAACTTCACGTTGATTGACTATTGATCTCTTATGTTTGTGTAGAAATTCAATGGGATCCTCGACGGTCACAATATGATCGGCGCGAGTGGTATTGACCAAATCGATCAGTGCCGCGAGAGTCGTTGACTTGCCAGATCCTGTGGGACCGGTCACGAGTACCAGGCCACGCGCCATCTGTGCGAAGTTGCCGACCGACTCGGGGACACCAAGTTCTTTCAATTGTTTAAGTTCGGTCGGGATGATTCGAAATGCCCCGCCCATCGATCCACGCTGCTGATACAGGTTGACTCGGAAGCGTGCGTTCGCCGAGATCGTGTAGGCAAGGTCCAGTTCAAGTTCACGCTCGAAAGTTTCTTGTTGCGCTGGCGAAATAATGCTCCATAGCGCGGCGATGACTTTCCCACGCGACCACGGCGCAGTACTTCCGACCGGACGGAGACTGCCATCGACCCGGAGCATCGGCGGCGCGTTTACCGTTATGTGTAAATCGGATGCACCTTGCAACAGGACTTCTTGCAAGGCGGCAATCAGTTCCGGATCAGCGTGTTTAAGGTTGGCACGTTGTGCATCACTGAGAGTTTCATCAATGGGCGCGCTGGCCGGAAAGTCGGGCATCAAGTCACCAATATTCTCACCGGGCAGGATCATAGGAATATCGTAGACGGGCTTGTTCATTACACCCCCGAGGTCGGTGTCGCGGGTGGCACTACGCAACAACTCGCAAAATTTCTTCGATCGAAGTCAGACCCATCTTGACCTTTGCCCAACCATCTTCACGCAGGGTAATCATCCCCTGCTCGCGCGCCACTCTCCCAATTTCAGCACTTGATGCACGAGCAACTGCGAGACGTTCAATCTCCTCAGAAACTGTCATCACTTCATGGACAGCAATCCGACCCCGGTATCCCGTATTTGAACAGGAAGGGCATCCGACCGGTTGGTAGATAATCGGCGTCGCTTGATCTCCGTCGATCTCGAAGCGAAGGTTCGCCAAGTACTCGGCGCTGTGTTCCACGGGCTGCTTGCAATGAGTGCAGAGACGACGAGTGAGTCGCTGAGCTACGACGCAATCCAGGGCGGACCCGACGAGGAACGGCTCTATATTCATCTCCGTCAAGCGGGTGATGGCGCTAGGCGCATCATTGGTATGCAGAGTCGAGAGAACAAGGTGACCAGTGAGGGACGCTTCAATTGCAATTTGCGCCGTTTCATGATCTCGGATCTCACCGATCAAAACTACGTCAGGATCACTTCGAAGAATCGACCGAAGTGCGCTCGCAAAGGTGAGACCGGCCTTGGGGTTTACTTGAACTTGGTTGATGCCCTTCATGCGATACTCAACTGGGTCCTCGACGGTAATTACGTTGATCTCAGGACGAGCGACCGCCCCAAGTGTTGTGTACAGAGTGGTTGACTTACCAGATCCTGTTGGACCGGTAATCAGAATCATTCCATATGGCTTTGTGTACGAGGTTTCATATGCTTCAAAGTTGCGATCAAGAAGAGCGAGGTCACGCACATCGAGGCTCGAGTTAGGGTTATCGAGAATGCGCATCACGATCTTTTCGCCCCACACTGTGGGCAAAGTTGCAACACGCAAATCGATCTTGCGTCCACCGTGGCGTACCGACATGCGACCGTCTTGAGGCTTCCGACGCTCAGCTATATCAATATCGCTCATGATCTTGAGTCGTGAAATTACTCCGTTCTGGATGCTCTTCGGCGCGACCTGCATGTCGTGAAGCACTCCATCAATGCGGTAGCGCACTCGCAGATCATGTTCGGCCGGCTCGATGTGAATATCAGAGGCGTGGTCCTGGATCGCTTGACTAACAAGAAGATTTACGAAACGTACAATCGGCACTTCATTATCATGCGAGTCCATAATGCCGAAGTCCGACGTCTCTTCAGGCGCGTTCTTCTCAACTAAAGTGGAGGTTAGATCGCTGAGCTCGTCATCGGCACGAAGGTATCGATCGATTGCCGCGAGAAGATCGCTGCGTTCGACCCCAACTACTGCCACCTGCATCCGCGCGGCGGCCCGCACGTCGTCCATTGCCACTACGTTGCCCGGATCGGCCATCGCTAGTACTAGCCGTCCGTTATCGACACCAATCGGAAGAACCTCGTGACGACGGCAGATGGCCGGGGTCACAAATGAGATTGCGGTGCGATCGATCGGATAGTTGAAGAGTTCGACGAAGGGGATGCCGGCAATTTCGGCAAGTGCCTTAGCGAATTGCACCTCGGTAATTACAGTTTCATGGTCGACGAGCGAGAGAGCCGGGCGCTTCGCTTCTTCAGAATTCGATTCGTCGGCTGCAGTTTCACCGAGAGAGAGGACTCCGTGCAGATTCAAAAATTCAGCGATGGACACCGAAATACACCTCCTTGAAATACGTAACAAGGCTGTGTGGTGGTTCGGCCACCGCGTTGGTGTGTGGTCGAAAGGTTGGGGAGAGCCTTCTCACGTGCCCCAGCATCTACTTATCGCTGGGCCACCGTAAGAGGTTCTTTGGGGGACATCAGACACACTCCAGCGTGACATATCTGTGAGTGAACTGTGGGTTAGTCGTCAGGTGGGAAAGAACAGGATTTAGATCGAGGTGGAAAAATGCAAATCCAGAATGACAACGATCCTAGGAGAAATATGGCGGCGGCGAGTTGGGTACTTGGGCTCGATGTCTGCCCGGGTGGTTGGGCTGGGATTTGTTGGTTAGGTACCAAAGTTGTGGGGGTCTTTGGGACAACCGTCGTGTCTGTGGTCGAACGGGCAACCGTAGCGATCGACAACGCCCCAATTGCGGTGATCGGCGTAGACATGTTCGTCGGACTGCCCGACTACTCGGTGCGACAAGCAGATGCTTTGGCCCGATTCGCGATCGGTCCACGTCGGTCCTCCGTCTTCACCGCACCTAGTAGAACCGCGTTAGAGGCGACCACTTATGCCGAAGCGCTCGCCATCAATCGTCAAATGACTGGTCGAGGTTTCTCGGCCCAAGCTTTCGCAATGAGAAAGAAGGCGCTAGAGATTGACCGCTTCGTGCATGACCTCAAAGTTCCACTCATCGAGGTACACCCCGAAGTTACTTTCGCCCAGATGAATGGTGAACCCTTATTATTTTCGAAGAAGACTCACTCGGTGAACTCGGGCAGCGAGCCAATCCGGACGACATCCTTGATGCAGCAGCCGTGGCCTGGACGGCGATGCGATTTCATCGCGGCACGGCCGAATCGCTCCCATCGCCACCAGAGGTCTTCTCTGATGGATTACCGGCCGCGATCTGGTTCTGAGAAAAGCGCACACCTAAATGGCCGATAGAGTGGTGTATCTCCCAGTTGTTTGGAGGTATTCGTGGATTCGATTCCGCTAGTAGTCGATCTCGATGGCACGCTAGTTCGCACCGACACTCTCCACGAAGGCCTCTTGGGGATGTTGCGTAACTCCCCCGTTCGACTTTTCCGACTGACAACTTCGCTCTCCAGGGGGAAGGCACATTTCAAACAACAAGTGGCTCGGCTTGCCCACCTCGATTTGGCTACCTTGCCACTTAATGAAGAAGTCGTGGTTTGGCTTCGAGATCAGAAAGCGGCGGGACGACACCTGGTCTTGGCTACTGGTGCCGATGTCAGTCTGGCAAGCCAGATCGCAATGCGCGTTGGTCTCTTCGGAGGGGTTCTCGGAAGCGATGGCACCGTCAATCTCGCCGGCCCAAACAAAGCCACTGCATTGATAGAACGCTTCGGCGAAAACGGATTCGATTATGCAGGCAACTCTCGCCGCGACTTGTCGGTTTGGACGCATGCTCGGTACGCCATTGTCGTGACAGCGCCGAGTGGAGTTGTCAAAGATGCCAGGGAAGTATGCGAGGTTGTTAAAGTATTTCCTAAACAGGATCATGGCTGGCGTACTTGGCTGCGATTGCTACGCGCACACCAATGGTTAAAAAATCTTTTACTGTTCACTCCGATCGCCGCCGCCCACCAAATTGGCAACCCTTCGAAGTTCCTTCACGTCACCATTGCATTTATTGCTTTTAGCATGAGCGCCTCGGGGGTGTACCTCGGGAATGATCTTCTTGATCTAGAAAATGATCGGCGACACCCACGCAAACAACACCGGGCATTTGCCTCCGGACAACTCCCCCTCTGGGTTGGCGCGCTGCTCTCACCCGTCCTGCTCATTTTTGGCATCGTCATAGCAGCTTTTGCGGGCACAACATTTCTCCAATGGCTCCTGGTCTACATCGCGATCACATTTGCCTATTCGTTCGGACTAAAGCGCATCGCAATCATCGATTGTCTGGCTCTGGCACTCCTGTACACACTTCGAGTGATTGCCGGTGCAGCCGCCTCAAGGACTCCCCTTTCCTTCTGGCTCCTGGCCTTCTCGATCTTCTTCTTCCTCTCCCTCGCATTCGTCAAACGGTATGCCGAATTGCAGACGCAACTACTTGATGTCAATGAAAAAATATCTGGACGCGGCTACTCCACCAAAGATGCACCGATGGTTCAGTTGCTCGGAGTTGCATCCGGTTTTGCCGCAGTGCTAATCCTGGCCTTATATCTCAATACAACAACCGTCCATGATTTGTATAAATCGCCCGATGTGGTGTGGGGTGCGGTGCCCGTAATGCTCTACTGGGTGAGCTGGATTTGGCTGAAAGCTCATCGTGGCGAAATGCATGATGATCCACTCGTGTTTGCAGTTCGCGAGCCCGAAAGCCTCGTGGCTGGAGCAATTTTCGTGGGGATTTTGCTTGTGGGGGCGGTCGGTTGGCCATGGTGAGGGTCTCTTCTTGGGGGCGGCTTAATGCTGAAGAGCACGACGCTCGTGCGCTCACTAGCACCCAAGACGTCGCCCGCACCCTTCGCGAAAGCGCTCCGGGTATTGCCTACGGGCTCGGTCGAAGTTATGGAGATGTCTGCTTGAATCCTGGCGGCACGCTATGGCGTACGACTGGACTCGATCATTTCATCGCATTTGATGAAATTACCGGCGTACTTGTCTGCGAAGCCGGCGTCGTACTGCGTGATATTCAACGAATGACCCTTCCGCGTGGCTGGTCGTTACCAGTCACGCCAGGGACCCAACTGGTAACAGTTGGCGGGGCTATCGCAAATGATGTGCATGGCAAAAACCATCATAAATTTGGCACCTTCGGTGATCATGTTCGAAGTCTTAAAATCGTAAGGACCGACGGATCCGAACTTGATTGTGGCCCAAATTTGCGCCCAGAGTATTTCGCGGCCACGGTCGGCGGTATTGGTCTTACCGGTTTCATTACCCAAGCCGAAATCCAGTTACGTCGAGTTCCAGGTCCATGGTTTGAAACCGAGACTGTGTCATTTTTAAACCTTGACGAATTCTTCGCCCTGTCCATTGAGTCCGATAGCGGATGGGAAGACTCGGTCTCGTGGATCGACTGCGTGGGAGGTGGGAATGGTCGCGGCTTATTCATGCGCGGAAACCCCGTCACGGTCGATGCCAAACCAGAACCGCGTCGAAGATCTATAGCGATGCCCGTGGTTCCACCGATCTCGATGGTCAACCAAATGTCATTGAAAGCCTTTAACGCTGCGTACTTTAAAATTAATAAGCACCGCTCAGGGAAACAACTCACGCACTATGAACCATTCTTGTATCCCCTGGACAACATCCTTGACTGGAATCGGATGTACGGTCCCCATGGTTTCTATCAATATCAAAGCGTCGTACCTCGCGAAAATGAACGAGATGTCACGGGCGCAATGTTGCGCGAAATCGCCCGTTCGGGACAGGGCTCTTTCCTTGCGGTGTTGAAGACTTTCGGCGAACGCTCACCGATAGGAATGCTCAGCTTCCCGCGCCCCGGCGTAACACTTGCTCTTGACTTCCCGAACCGGGGCGAGGAAACATTGAAACTCCTCGACCGGCTCGATGCGATTGTGCGCGAAGCTGGTGGACGAATCTATCTTGCTAAAGATGCGCGCATGTCGATAGATATGTTCGAATCTGGCTATCCACGGTTCCCCGAACTCCAGCAATACCGCGATCCGGGCATGAGTTCGGCAATGTCTCGACGACTACTCGGCAATTAGGAGAAACTGAATGCGACGAATCCTCATCGTTGGTGCGACCTCGGCAATCGCTGAACAATGTGCACGCATCTGGGTCAAAGACTCAGCAGTGGCACTTACGCTTGTCGGTCGAGATAGAGAAAAAATTGAAGCATTGCGGGTGGACCTGGCGGTGCGCAGTCCGCATTCCGTCATCCACACTGAGACGTTGGACTTTCTTGACCCGGTCGCAATCGCTGAACTTGCGAAACGCACTTCACTTGATGGTCCCCTCGACATTGTTCTCATTGCACACGGCAATTTGCCAACCCAGGAAAGTTCCGAACAAGATTTGTCAATCGCCTCTTCAACGTTGATGTTAAATGGAATTTCGCCAGTGCTGTTCGCCGAAGCCTTTGCCGGGCTCTGTGCAATCGCCGATCACGGCACCCTCGCGATCATCGGATCCGTTGCCGGTGATCGGGGACGCCGTGCGAACTATGTTTACGGATCGGCCAAAGCGTTAGTCGCGCACTATGCAGCCGGACTTCAGCACCGATTCGCAGAGACCAACGTCAAAGTCGTCCTCATTAAACCGGGACCCACCGCCACCCCAATGACGGCCGACCTTCAGCAACAGGGTCGACGTCTTGCCCGAGCTGAAAAGGTTGCCGCACAAATCGTTAAGGCAATCGACACCGGAAAACCGGTCCTTTACACGCCATCGATCTGGCAGCCGATCATGTTCATCATCAAACACCTTCCACAGCGAATATTCATCAAACTCAAGGTCTGATCTCGGCTCTTCGACTTTGCCAGCACCCAATACCGCGCGTACGATAATTGAGTTCCGTTGCTCTGCTTGAGCCGAACCGAATCACCGATTGGGGAGTCTGTTGCTCGGCACCTCAAATCACTCAAATCCCGAAGAAGCCAAACAGGTCTCAGAACCTAACGTCGAGAAACCCACGACTAAGAACGCAAAGAGAAGATTCTTACGCACTCTCGCGCTTGTACTGCTTGGCGGAATCATCGCCACTGGATGGTCGGTTGGCAGGGCCATCTCGGCGCCAACGAATGATCCACTTTCGGCAAAGGTGGCTGAATGGGCACGCGATCACGGACTTGGGAGTGTGGTCACCGGCCTTGAGGCAGTTCAATACCGTCTCAATCCGCCAAAGATCGGTGGAGCCCCGAAGATTCAATTGCTCAAAGATCAAGCGTCCTCAGCAACAAAAGCAACGACGGTAGGAGTTACTTTAAACAAATCCGTCCCTAGCATTGTGAGCCCAAAATTGGCGGGCGAAGGCAGTTTCAAGGCCGTGGCAACATCGCACGACCTGCCCGTTGTACAGGTTGCGTACCTACGCCCAGACTCACTTCACACTTCATATTTGAGTGCAGTCATCTGGATGTCGGGGGAACATACTCGACTTGAGCAGCATCCAGGCGCATTAGACCCGGGTCAACTTGATCTTTGGTCGACGAAGAATAGTCTCTCAAACTCCCCAGTGAGCGGACTCGTCGCGGCTTTCAATGGTGGTTTCAAAATCAAAGATTCGAGGGGCGGTTTCTATCAGGATGGCCATACCGTAGGAGTTTTGCGCGATGGCGCCGCCTCACTCGTCGTTTATAAGCAGGGAAATTCACAGATTGGTAAGTGGGGACGCGACGTGCAAATGAATCCCGACGTCCTCTCAGTGCGACAGAACCTAGAACTTCTGATCGACAAGGGTCACCTCACTAAAGATGTGGACGCCGCAGTTATGACAACGTGGGGCAAAACCCTCGGAGGAAAAAACTTCGTGTGGCGAAGCGGAATTGGGATAACTGGAAAGGGTGACCTCGTTTACGTTATTGGAGATGCGCTATCCGCCCACAGCCTGGCCTCCCTGCTCTTGCGAGCCGGCGCAGTCCGAGCAATGCAACTCGATATCAACAAGGCCTGGATTTCATATATGTGGTTCACACCTACAGCTCTGGGAAAGTTGGCCCCACATAAGGCGGTGAATTTTGAACGGCCAGCGTCTCGCTATTTCACACCTACAAGCCGCGACTTCTTCGCCGTTTACTACCGCTAGCC
>JANXYY010000114.1 GCA_025355805.1 Actinomycetes bacterium | reverse complement strand
GGCGGCGGCCAAAATTGGAAACGTTATCGACGCAAGATTCGGACACAGCAAGTCACTGACAGATAGGAACGGTAAAACGCTTCACTTATTTTTCCTGGACAGAACACCACTCGACCTCGATCAAAATCGTGTTGAGGCTATTCGCCGACCGAGTGAGCGTTGGCAACTCAATGGACAAGTCTTTTACTTGCTCACTCCCGAAGGCTTCGGCGACTCAAAACTCGCCTCTCAAGTCGAAAGAATTCTCGGCGTCGCGACGACGGTTCGGAATTGGCGCACCGTTTGCGCTCTTCTTGAGCTCGCGCGTCCCACTGCCTAAATAACTTGGTCGATAAATCTCACGCGATTTCAAGGTGGCAAAGGGAATCGAACCTCAAGCCTTCTGACTCGAATTCAAATGCTCGAGCATGCATTGCGAAACGTTAGACTCCACGACTATGTCCGAGAACTTGATTGAGGTTAAGGGGCTCACAAAGAAGTACGGCGATTTCGTGGCTGTAAATGGAATTGATTTCCATGTTCGAAAGAGCGAATCCTTCGGCTTCCTTGGGCCCAATGGTGCGGGAAAGTCCACAACCATGCGCATTCTTGCAGCCACCTCACGCCGCACCTCGGGGCAAGTTTCGGTTCTTGGCAAAGATCCGGAAATATACGGTCCGCAGATTCGGGCGCACCTCGGGGTTGTTCCGCAAGAAGGTAATCTAGATGTGCAACTGACGGTTACCGAGAATCTCTACATATACGGTCGTTACTTCGGGCTTTCCAGCAAATTCATTAGATCAAAAATCGATGACTTGCTTGAGTTCGCTCAACTCGTGGATAAGCGCGATGTCAAGGTTGAGGCCCTCAGCGGTGGCATGAAGCGCCGTTTGATAATTGCCCGATCTCTTGTGAGCGAACCGGATATTCTAATTCTTGATGAGCCGACCACTGGCCTTGATCCCCAAGCTCGCCATATTCTCTGGGACCGATTGTTCCGTCTCAAAGAAGATGGCATGACTCTTCTGATTACTACTCACTACATGGATGAAGCAGAGCAACTCTGCGATCGTTTGATTGTGATGGACAAAGGTTCAATCATGTCCGAGGGAAGTCCGGCTGATTTGATTAAGAAATACTCGACTAAAGAGGTACTCGAAGTTCGTTTCGGATCCAACCGAAATGCAGATATGGCACCTACCCTGCAGAATCTCTGTGATCGTATTGAAGTTCTGCCCGATCGAATCCTCCTCTATGCAGAAGATGCTGAGGCAGTTCTGGAAGACATCATTGGAGCCGGTCATCATCCAAATACCTCACTCGTTCGTCGCAGTTCACTCGAGGATGTTTTCTTGCGTCTCACTGGCAGAAGTTTGATCGAATAATGACTCTTACCGATAACACGCGAAGGGTGCCGAGATTCAGAGCTCTCTATATTCTCGAATACCGTCTTCGAAATATGCTCAAGTACTTCTGGGCGATCGCGGCAATATCCATTTTAAATCCACTCCTCTATCTCGTTTCGTTTGGGATCGGCGTTGGCACCCTGATCTCCAACCACATGGGACCGCATGGGATTGATGGCGTTTCGTACCTAACTTTCATAGCGCCAGCACTTTTGGCAAGTAGCGCCATCCAAGGCTCACTGGAAGATGTTGTTTTCCCTACTCTTGAGGGATTCAAGTGGCGCAAACTCTTCTTCGGGATGAACGCCACGCCCCAGACTGGAGCAACTATTGCAAGTGGCGTATTTCTGGCTGCCGTAGTCCGCGCCGTATTCGGAGTCTCAATCTACTCGCTTATTCTGTATTTCTTTGGTGCGATGAACTCTTCGCACGCATATTTAGCGATACCAATCGCAATTTTTGCAGGTGCAAGTTTCGGTGCTTTGATGCTGGCATTGGCATCAAGTGTGGAGAACGAGGATATCTTCCTTACGATGGTCGGTCGCTTCTTAATCGGCCCCATGTTTTTATTCTCCGGAACCTTCTATCCACTAAGTTCGCTGCCTAGCGGACTTCAATTCATCGGGTGGATCTCGCCTCTCTGGCATGCAACAGAACTAGGCCGGTGGGCAACTTATGGCCACCGGATAACTGGCACCATGGTGATGATTCACTTCCTCTTCTTACTAATCATGCTGGTGCTCGGACTTTTCTTCGCCGCCAAGCAATATGCGCGAAGGTTGGCGAAATAATGCTACTGAGCGCGGCTGTGGCAATCGCCGAACGTAGATCCGGAAGACTAGGGGATAAATATTATGCAGGGCGTTCACATATTGTTCTGGAACGCAGTCTTATCGCTTTCAAATCATCAACTTGGGTTGTTATCGTCACGGGTTTCGTCGAGCCCGTTCTATATCTCCTCTCTTTCGGATACGGCGTCGGTAAATTCATTGGAAGCATCGATTCAGGAACGGGACGAATGGTTTCCTATGCCGCATTTATCGCCCCAGGCTTGCTGGCGACGAGTGCGATGAATGGTGCTATTTACGATTCAACGTGGAATGTCTTCTTCAAACTAAGAGAGAGTCGCCTCTATCACGCCATGCTTGCAACGTCCCTGGGACCCCTAGATGTCGCACTTGGCGAGATAGCCTGGGCACTCTTACGCGGACTCATCTACGCAATCGGCTTTATGGCAGTGGTCGCTCCGCTTGGTCTCATTCCGAGTTGGTGGGGAATCCTTGCAATACCCGCTGCCGTATTGATCGCTTTTGGCTTTGCTTCCATTGGGATGGCGATCACCTCCTACTTCACATCTTTCCAGCAGATGAGCCTGGTTAACATCGTCCTCCTACCAATGTTTCTCTTCTCAGGTTCCTTCTATCCACTAACCGTCTTCCCCGGTTGGGTTCAAGGAATGATCAAGGCTCTTCCACTTTCGCAGGCGATCCAATTAGTTCGAGGCCTAACACTTGGCGCAATCAACGTCGGACTCTTGAGCCACGTTCTCTATTTTCTCGTGATGATCGCTTGCGGTCTATTCATCACTACTAGACGGCTCGACGCGCTGTTTATGCGTTAAGTCGCAGTTCTTCTCGATCTCCAAATTTGAAGGAGAAGAGTTAGGACTGCCAACAGAATCAGGAAACTGATCACGACAATCACAATCAGATAGACATCGCGAGGGGCATGCCGCGCTGACGCGAGAATGTAGATCTGAGGAGTGACGAAACTAATAGCAGATGCCGCAGCCCATTTCCGCACTGCTTTCCATTCGCGCTTTATTGCCGCCACAATCAATCGCGCGGTGGCGATTCCGTAGGTCCAAGAAGTTATTCCATCAATTACGAAGAAAAGCAGTACGTTCACACCGTACTTTCCGAGGGTTCGCCAGACTACGAAGGTCGCCCCCACGGTGTAAAGCAAGACGCTGCTCGCCAATATCCGTTCCCATAGAATCTGTCGACGCGTTCGCTTGGCGCCCGTGTTCTTATTTATGGCGGCCACAATTCCAGCCTACTAGTTGACTCTCGTTCTAGCAGAGTAATCTCCACCTCGAATGAGCGCTGACAAACTCGTTCAAGATCTATACCTTGGGCATGTGGGCCATGACTTATACGTTGCACACGGTCTGGTTTCCAACGACTCTTCCTATCTTTTCCTTCGACGACGCGATGGTCGCTACTTAGGCGGACAGTGGGACATCCCAGGTGGCACCGTTGAGAAAGACGAATCTTCGGAGGATGCAGTCGTTCGAGAGTGTCTGGAAGAGACTGGGCTCCGTGCGAGATGTGGTGAGCTGCTTACCCACTACACCAACGCCGATACCGTGGGTCGGGATCTCAACTTCCACACGATGACGTACCGCTTAATTTTGGAAGGCAACGACCCGCATCTGCGAGTGAAACTTTCGGAAGAAGAACACGACGACGCAAAATGGTTGAGTCTTGAGCAGGCTGTCGAATTACCTCTCGTTTGGCATGTCCGTCAAACATTGGATTTTGTGCACACGAATGGATGAAACCGGAAACCTGAGATCC
>JANXYY010000053.1 GCA_025355805.1 Actinomycetes bacterium | reverse complement strand
ACTTCTTCTTGTGGTGTTCTGGCGCAATCAATCAAGGCATAGATGGTTACGCCGAGAACGATCAGGATCGGAAGGATTCGACTCACGATCAAATTCTAGCCATGTGTCTAGGAGGTTACCGCCAGGCCCATCGCCAGGAGTAAACCAAAGAGCAGTTGAATCCTGGCGGTCGCGACGAGAACCGAAATCAACTCCTTGCCGGTGGCCCCAAGTCGAACTTTTCGAAGGGGATCCACCAAGAGCGCCGTGGTCAGTAGCGCCATCGCGGCTCCTGCTCGCCACGTACTTAGCGCGAGGGCGCTGAAGTAGGCACCCAAAATCAGCGCATAGTAAAGAGTTCGTGTTCCACGCTCGCCAAGCACCACCGCCAGGGTCCGCTTGCCAACGAGGTCATCACTCGGAATGTCGCGCAAATTATTGATGGTCAAAAGTGCGCAGGCGAGAAATCCGATTGGTATTGAGGCAAGAAAAATCCACCAATTCAGGCTTTGCCGTTGCACGTAGTAAGTCCCCATCACCGCGACCAGACCGAAGAATACAAAGACGCTCAATTCGCCCAGTGCGCGATATCCGTAAGGTTTTGATCCACCGGTGTATCCCCAGGCGGCGGTGATTGCGGCGATCCCGACGGGGACCAACCACCAGGTGATCATGGCCGCAAGCGTCAGACCTGAGATTGCGGCGATCAAAAACATGATGATCGCTACGAGGAGCACTGATTTTGGGCTCGCTGATTTGCTACCAACGAGTCGAAATGGGCCGACGCGGTCGTCATCTGTCCCTTTGATCCCGTCGCTGTAATCATTGGCGTAGTTCACCCCGATCTGTAGGGCCAGCGCTACCAGAAGCGCTAACCCGGCGGTGGCAAAGCGGGGATTCGGAAAGGCAGCTCCCGTGCCGACGGCGACAGGTGTTACCGCAGCAGGCAACGTGCGCGGGCGCGCACCAGAGATCCATTGCTGAACTGTTGCCATCTATATTTCCTCATCACATTGCATCGCGGCCAGGACGTCACGATCGGGTTTACCAATTCCGCGTAATGGGATTTCCTGAAGCCTCACAATAGCGCGCGGAGCAGCAATCCTGCTGATCCGGTTCCCTACGTAATCACGGATTTCATCCAGACTTATCGGCGAATTTGCCACGATGCCAACGATTATTCGATGGCCCCACTCATCATCTGCGGTGACGGCGCAGAGCGCCTCAGATACTTCTGGATGTGTACTGATCACTCGCTCGACTTCAGAAAGCGAGACTTTGACGCCACCCGAAATAACGATGTCATCCGTACGGCCTAGCACGCGAAGCTGATTCTCAGGTGATATTTCGCCCAGGTCCGTTGTGGTAAACCAGCCGGCTTCAAAGCTGGGGGAGCTTTCAATGGAACCATCTATACCGAGATATCCTGATGCGAGCATCGGGCCTTTCAATTCAATTTGAGATTCTTCATTTAGCCGAATCTGTACGCCAGGAAGTGGTTCGTTGTTGTAGATGCACCCACCGGCGGTTTCACTCATTCCGTACGTCGTGATCACGTTGATTCCAAGTTCGATAGCCCTAGTAAATAAATCTTTCGATAAATTCGCACCCCCGACGAGCACCGCTCGCGCAGATTGAAGGGCACGTGATAGATCCTCGTCTCGGGTAAGAGCGCGATGCAATTGGGTGGGCACAATTGATTCAAAATCCGACGACTCGCTCGTCCCATCGATAATTGGAGTAGTTCCTAATTCGAGAGATCGCACTAGCACCATGGCACCCGCGATGTGGGTCAGTGGTAGGCGTAAGGACCAGCGCTGGCCCTTCTTGGCGTCTAAATACCTATGGGTTGCCTCTGCGGAGTTAAGCAGGGCGGCTGCGGTCAAGGCAACGTTTCGCGGAGTACCCGTCGAGCCACTGGTAGCAACTACGAGCGCGATCTCGGTTGGTGCACTCAATTCTGGCCAAGGCCAGTTAGGCGATCGGATCGTTATTGGTGGGCCTGTGCCGTCGAGTGCTTTGCTGAGTGCAGTCAAGATGTCAGGCAGTGGGGCTGCACTCGAAATGACCGATACGGGTCGGCTGCGCGGGCTCACCGACGTAGGCTATCCCCCGTGAGCAAGCCCATCAGGCGCGAACCTGCCAGCAGAAGCATTCCCGACTGGACAACGGACGGCGATTATTTAGACATCATCTACCAAAGTGCCGAAGGAATAGCGAAGATCACCATCAATCGGCCCGAGGTTCATAACGCCTTTCGCCCACAGACTCTTTTCGAATTGCAGGACGCCTTTAATCGCGCTCGGGATGACGATCAGATCGGGGTGATCGTTTTCACTGGTGCAGGCACCGAAGCCTTCTGTAGCGGAGGCGATATTCGAGTTCGCGGTGATGACGGCTACCTCGGGGACGACCCGCTCGCCAAAAAAGGCATCGGGCGGCTTAATGTTCTTGATCTTCAGATTCAGATTCGACGAACTCCGAAACCCGTGATTGCGATGGTTGCGGGGTGGGCGATCGGGGGAGGCCACGTTCTTCACGTCGTCTGTGATTTAACTATCGCCGCGGATAACGCACATTTTGGTCAGACGGGTCCGATCGTCGGTTCATTTGATGGTGGCTATGGCGCCGGATTGTTGGCACGTCATGTTGGTCAGAAGAAGGCTCGTGAAATTTGGTTCCTCGCTCGTCAATACGACGCGGCCGAGGCGCTCGACATGGGACTCGTGAATACCGTGGTGCCCCTCGCGGAACTCGAAGCCGAGACCGTGCAGTGGGCGCGCGAAATGCTCCGACACTCGCCGATGGCGCTGCGTTTGCTTAAGGCGAGTCTTAACGCAGCTGACGATGGCTTGGCAGGCATTCAGCAACTAGCCGGTGACGCGACTTTGCTCTACTACCTGACCGAAGAGGGGCAAGAGGGGCGCGATGCTTACAAGGAGAAGCGTGAGCCTCGATTCGACCGATTCCCTAAGCGCCCTTGATTTTAAATGAGTAATCTCCTCGATTCACTTCTCACTGAAGTGCGCGTGGTGCAACTTCCGCTTACTAATGAATTTCGTGGAATCACGGTGCGCGAGATCGCGCTGATCAAGGGCGCGCAAGGATGGGGTGAGTTCGGCCCGTTTCTCGAATACGACGACCGCGAGTCCGCACGTTGGTTATTGGCCGCGATTGAAGCATCGCAAATCGGATGGCCAACTCCGTTACGAACGAAGATTCCAGTTAACGCCACGATCCCGGCTCTCTCGCCGCATCAGGCGATCAAAGTTTTTGATTCTTTTAACGGTTGCCAGACCGCCAAGGTAAAGGTCGCTCAGCGTGGTCAATCGCTAAAAGACGACGTCGATCGTCTGCGTGCGCTCAAGGAGCACGCTCCCGTTGGTACTCGTTTTCGCATCGACGCTAATGGCGGTTGGTCGCTGAGTGAGGCGTTGATCGCGGTCGAAGCGGTCCACGAAGTGCTTGGCGAGAGCCTTGAATATGTAGAGCAACCATGCGCGAGTATTGAAGAACTTGTCGCCCTTCGGAGTCGAATTTCACCAATCCTGATTGCCGCCGACGAGTCGATCAGGAAGGCTGAAGATCCGTTGCGAGTGGCGCAGGCCGGTGCCGCCGATATCGCCATTGTCAAAGTCTCACCCCTCGGCGGGGTTGCAGCGGCGTTACGAATCGCAGCGGCCGCACGTCTGCCCACCGTCGTTTCTAGCGCGCTCGACAGCGCAGTGGGAATTAGGGGCGGACTGGCGTTGGCGGGTGCGCTCCCGAACCTGCCCTACTCGTGTGGCTTGGCGACCACCTCGCTTCTCACCGAAGACCTCTATCGCTTCGCGCCAGTAAACGGTGAGATTGAAATCAAGGATCCGATTATTTCCGAGTCGGTGATCCAGAGATTGAGTGCGCCGAGCGAGCGAGTTCAGTGGTGGCGCGAGAGAATTGCCAGGACCTGGATTGCAGGGACGTCCAAACTAGTTGCAGAGAGTGGGTGGAGTTGGTGAATCCATCCACCGCGCTGGCGCGAGTTCTCGTTGATGAACTGATTCGCGGCGGAGTCCGGGATGCGGTTGTTTCGCCTGGATCGCGGAGTGCTTCGCTGGCACTTGCGTTTGCGGATGCGGCGGAAACTGGGCGACTTCGCCTCCACGTTCAAATCGATGAAAGATCTGCTGCCTATTTAGCTCTAGGACTGGCAAAAGCGACGGGTCTTCCAGTGCCCGTTACGTGTACGAGTGGAACGGCTGCCGCCAATTTCCATCCGGCAGTTCTCGAAGCCTCGCACACAGACACGCCACTTATTTTGTTAACCGCCGATCGCCCAAACGAATTGCGGGGAACTGGTGCCAATCAGACGACTAACCAGGTGAATCTTTTTGGTGATGCCGTTCGCTTCTTTGGTGAAGTTGGTGTTCCAGAGTCCGAGGTTGGCCAAGTGCGTTATTGGCGTTCGTTGATTGCCAGAGCGCTTAGCGTTGCAGCGACTGGTCCTGTTCATTTGAATCTTGCCTTTCGTGAGCCCTTGCTGCCCGACGATGATCCTTCTTGGATTGAAAGTTTAGCTGGACGGGCAGGTGATCTTCCTTGGACGACGGTCCTAAATAGTGGTGTTGGAATAGCTCGCGACCTTGAGGATCTTGGGGTTACGCCGGAGATGAAGGGTGTCGTATTTATTGGGCATGCTCAAGGCGGTTTCGCAAGCGAGGCGATTGTTGAATTCACGAGCAAACTTGGTTGGCCCATAGTCGCCGAGAACCCGCTCTCGTTTGACGATGCAGTCGCGCATGCAAGCCTTTTCCTTTCTGCTCCAAGCATTTGCACGACGTTGCGCGCAGACGTCGCGATCGTCATCGGGCAGTTAGGACTCTCTCGTTCAATTCTTTCCTACGTCGCCGCTGTTCCAATGTTGATCGTGGCAGAGCAACGAACTTCTTGGAGCGACCCAAATCGACGAGCAAATATCGTGATCGATACGCTCCCCGATGTAGCAGGGGATTTCCACTCAGCAAAAGCGGGACTCCAATGGACTTCAGATTGGATAAGAGAATCACTTCGCGCGGCAGAAATAATTTCTGCTAACACCAGCGAGTGGAGCGAGGCCAGTTTGGCTCGCGAATTTTCAGATTTTTTACCGTTGGGATCTACTTTTTTTATCGGATCGTCAAGACCGGTGAGAGATCTCGAAGCATTCGCAACCCCTAGAGGCGACATCGAAGTTTTTGGCAACCGTGGGTTGGCCGGCATTGACGGCAGCATTTCAACTGCGGTAGGAATCGCGCTATCGAGGCACGAACAGACCTATGCGCTGGTGGGCGATCTAACTTTTCTGCATGATAGCAATGGCCTGCTCTGCGATCCATCGATCCCGCTGACCCTCGTGGTGGTTGATAACAATGGGGGAGGCATCTTTAACACATTGCCTCAACGTGGGGTTGAGAAGTTTGAATTGGTATTTGGCACGCCACACGATCTCAATTTGAGCAAAATAGTTGCGGCATTTGGACACGCGTTTTTTGAAGTTACCAACCTCGACGAATTCAAAGAGGCATTGCGACGACCTGGGGAGGGTTTGCGGGTGATCGTGGCGCGAATGCCCGATCGCGAGAGCAATGCGACTCAGATTGCTCAAATCCTGCAACAAATTCTAACTTTCGAGGGCGTCCCTCATCGGAAGTAATTTCGCTTGACTCTCTGCGAGTTCTTCTTCGGGGATTGAACCAGCGACTATCCCACAACCCGCAAACAATCTGATTTTTCGCGAATCTTCTTCAGAAATTTCTGCACATCTGAGAGCAATCCCCCATTCGCCGTCACCGTCGGAATCTATCCATCCCACTGGGCCGGCGTAACGCCCTCGATTGAGCCCCTCGATTTCCGAGATGAGATCAAGGGCGCTCGTGGTGGGCGTTCCACATACTGCCGCAGTGGGATGTAGCGCTCGTACCAACTGCAGACAGTCTCTCGTGTTTAACGAATCGGCGAGCACTCCATTTACGTCCGTTGCCAGGTGCATCACATTGGCCAAATGAAGTACGAAGGGAGATTCGTTTACGTTCATGGATGAGCAAAATGGAGTCAGTGCATCAGCGACTGACCGCACCGCGTAATCGTGTTCTTCTAGGTCTTTAGAAGATCTAGCCAGTGATGCTGCTAGGGCTAAATCGCGTTCGTCGTTGCCACTTCGCCGGATGGTTCCAGCAAGGACGCGGGAAGTCACTAGGCCTTTCGTCAACCGCACGAGCAATTCCGGCGTAGCGCCAATGAGATTATCAACTGCGAATACCCAGGTCTTTGGGTAGGCCTCGGCTAGGGCGGCCATCAATCTGCGGATATCTATGGGTTCACTTGCGACCGCTTGAACATCGCGCGCAAGCACCACTTTGTCCAGTTCACCATTTTGTATTCGGAGAACAGCATTAGCAACAGCGCCCTCCCAAGAAACTGCGCTTCGTGAACCTTCGCCCCAAGTGATCGTATAATTTTTGGTATCAAGATACGGGTCGTTGATCGCCATTTGTTGATCGCCGATCGTGGTAATCCAACTCTTAGTTCCGCGTCTGCCGATGATCACCTCCGGGATTATCAGGACGGACGTCTCGTTTTCGCTAAAAGCAAAAGATCCGAACGCAAGAGGTCCTGTTCCAGAAGTTCGCACGGTGTCGGTGGCGCGAAAAGTGTGGACGTGCTCGCGCCACCAATCAGAGGCTTCAACGAAGCGGTTAGGCCCTTTTACTTCGAGGCGAGCATATTCACCGTAGGCAACTAGCCCATCATCGTTCCGCACCCACGCGATCGCAGAATCCGGTGGCAATAATGAGAAAAGGTTTTGCGGCGTTTCGAAGGGGAGAGTGGTGACGTCAACGCGGATTGGAAGTGGGGAGATCGTCACCATAAAATCCTACTAAAAGACGATGCAACATGGGTTATGAGCGCACTCGTCGAACCAGGGACCACGCGCTTGGCAGCGCAAATCCCGCTAGGCCAATCTTTATGATTTCGCCCACAATGAACGGCGTTAATCCCGCCGCGAGAGTCCAACTCCAGGAGGCTCCGGTGTAGATTTTCAGCCAGATTAACCCTGGCGCAAAGATGAGCAATTCGCCGATGAGCATCTGGCCAAACGAGGTACGTAGGTGAACATCCCATCGACGATTTGCTAATGCACCAACAAGTAGCGCGGCAAGCATCATGCCAACCAGGTAGCCACCAGTTGGTCCTGCCAATTTCGCGAAACCATGGGCTCCTTGAGCCAATATTGGAGCTCCTAGCAGACCGAGTACCACGTACGCCGCGATGGTGGTAAAACCAAGTGAGGCACCGTAGGTCGTGCCGATAAGGAGCACACCCAGCGTCTGGCCAGTGATTGGGACGGGGGATCCTGGCACTGGAATTGCGACCTGAGCCATGAGCGACATGAAAGCCGTGCCACCAACAACAAGGGTGACGTTGGTCAGGGCGCTTGTGCGCGGAATTAGTACTAGGCGAAGAGGGGCGATCGTGGTCATCGAAGTCCTTTGCTCGGTAGCCCCAGACCATACCCAAGGATTGGTCACGTGAGAAGCGGTACGCCATGATTGTGTTGTGACACAGACTCTTACGAGCCGCGCCAAATGAGCCGAGCAAATTTGGATAAAGCGCCGAAAGATATTGCGTCGATGTTCGATGCAGTGGCGGCGCGTTATGACTTGGTAAATGATTTACTTTCACTTGGTCAAACTCGAAGATGGCGAAGGCTCGTGATTAGTAGCATTCGCGCGAAGGCCGACGAAATTGTCCTTGATTTAGCCGCCGGAACGGGCGCTTCGAGTCTGCCAATTTCGGATACCGGTGCTCAAGTGGTGCCGTGCGACTTTTCGCTTGGCATGTTGAGGGTAGGTAAAGCGCGTCATCCCGAGTTGGCTTTTACGGCGGGCGATGCGCTCAAATTGCCTTTTAAAGACCAGGTTTTCGATGTAGCAACCATCTCGTTTGGCCTACGCAATGTGTCCGACATGGATCTGGCACTAATCGAAATTGCGCGTGTGCTTAAGCCCGGTGGGCGGTTGCTAATCTGCGAATTTTCACAGCCAACTTTCGCGCCGTTTCGGTTGATCTACTTAGAGTATTTGATGAAGGCGCTGCCTTGGATTGCTAAGCGAGCCTCGTCCAATCCTGAGGCATATGTCTATTTGGCCGAATCTATTCGAGCCTGGCCGGACCAGGAAGCATTGGCGGCGCGGATCGAGCGGGCGGGTTTTACAAAGGCAGCTTGGCGCAATCTAAGTGGGGGAATTGTCGCTCTCCACCGAGCTTTTCGAGTCGAAGGGTTTGCAGGTTAAGACCTAGAATGTTCGTGAAAAGTTTCCCAAACATTTGTCCTCTCCGATTTTTGAATGCGCAAGGGAGTTAATTGCCGTGGACGCGGACGTAATCATCGTTGGCGCAGGTCCAGG
>JANXYY010000018.1 GCA_025355805.1 Actinomycetes bacterium | reverse complement strand
GGTCTCGTCGAGGATGAGCAACATGAAATGATCCACTCCGTATTCGAACTTGGCGACACGATTGCGCGAGAGCTAATGGTTCCGCGAACGGAAATGGTTTGGATTGAAAAAGGTAAAACCCTTCGACAAACGCTCTCGCTTGCTCTGCGATCCGGATTCTCTCGGGTGCCGGTAACCGGTGAAAACCTCGATGACATAATCGGAATTGCCTATATTAAGGATGTGGCCAAGCGAATCCACGATCACCACGAGGCAGAGTCAACAGAAAAGGTTGAGCAATGGATGCGCCCGGCCACATTCATACCCGAAAGCAAAGCGGCCGATGAGTTGTTACGTGAAATGCAAGCCAGGCAAATTCATCTAGCGGTAGTTGTTGACGAGTATGGCGGGACCGCCGGCTTGATTACCATCGAAGATATTCTTGAAGAGATTGTCGGCGAGATCGCCGATGAATTCGACGATGAAGAAGCACCCTTCGAATGGCTAACCGTAAACCGTGCTCGCGTCCTGGCACGACTCCATATTGAAGACCTTGCGGCTGAATTGGGTATTGAATTTGATGAATCGGATTTGGATGATGTAGATACGGTCGGTGGATTGCTGGCAAAACATCTTGGCCGGGTGCCCATCCCAGGCAGCGAAATTGAATTACAGGGCTTCAAATTCATCGCTGAACGCCCTATGGGACGCCGCCGCCGAATTGGTTCAGTTCTTATCGAACGAATCGAGGAAGTTGAAGTTGATGATTGATTCTGCTGATTTCACGGAAGAGGATTTGAAACTGTTCACTCTGGCGCGCGCGGCTCGAGCACGAAATAACGTAGAACAGAGTGCCGCGATACGAGATATTTCAGGTCGTTCATATTCGGCAACTTTGGTCGCCCTTGAGTCTTTCAACCTGGATGCCCTGCAGTCAGCCATCGCGGCCGCGGTCTCGAGTGGGGCGATCGGTCTTGAGGCAGGAGTCGTTGTCGGGACAGCGCCAACGCCTGGGGCACGAGTCGCTTTTTTCGAGTTCGCGGGCGCGATACCGCTTTGGCACGAAGACGAGTTTGGAAGCATCACTCTTGTTAATTGAAGTTTGGTCTGACGTAGTTTGTCCGTGGTGTTACATCGGCAAGCGGAATCTTGAAGCCGCCCTAATCAATTTTGTGGGAAACGATAAGGTAGAGATAAAACATCGCGCCTTTCGTCTAGATCCGCTGGCGCATGGAATACGCCCTACGCTTACCGTTCTTGGCGAAAAATATGCTGGCGGGACGGCTCAAGTACTTGCGATGATCGATCGCGTGAGCAAAGTTGCATCTGAGGCTGGCCTGCAGTTTCGATTAGCAGAAACCGAGACGGGCAACACTTTGGATGCTCATCGCCTCTTGCTATGGGCACAAAGGGAAGGCGATGCGCAGCCACTTTTAGCCGCAATCTATCGAGCATATTTTGAAGATGCTAGGTCATTATTCGATCATGAAACATTATCGCTGATCGCAATCGAAGCAGGGTATCCCGAATTCGAGGTCAAATCGTTATTGGCCAGTGACACTTTTATCGACGAAGTTGAGGAGGATCAACAGATGGCGAGCAGTTTTGGTGCGAACGGAGTGCCTTTCTTCGTGATTGACCGGAAATATGGCCTGTCCGGCGCCCAACCAATTGATGCCTTTGCTCAAGTCTTAGTCAAGGCAAGTGCATGAGCGCACCACGTTCAGGTTTTGTCTGTTTGGTTGGTCGACCCAATTCCGGAAAATCAACGTTAACCAACGCTTTGGTTGGCGAGAAGATCGCGATAACCTCAACCAAGCCTCAGACCACGCGACACACAATCCGAGCGATAATTGATCGCGATGAATCGCAACTTGTTCTCGTCGATACTCCAGGAATCCATCGTCCTCGGACTCTGCTCGGACAACGACTAAATGAAACGGTTCGCGAAGCATATTCATCCGTCGATGTGATTGCGATGTGTTTGCCTGCCAATGAAAAATGTGGCGCCGGTGATGCTTTCATCGCGAAGCAAATCGCTGACGCTGGATCTGTAAAGCGAGTCGCTGTGATAACCAAGAGTGACTTGGGAAGTAAGGCTTTAATGCCAGAGCGGCTACTCGAAGTCGTAAAGTTGGCGACTGACCATGGCTTTGGCTGGGATGAAATCATTCCGGTTAGTGCCAAGTCCGGTAACCAGACTGAGTTGCTTGTTTCGCTGCTACTCAACCTTGTGCCTGAAGGTACGGCCCTCTACCCGGCCGGGCAGATAACCGATGAGCCACAAGACGTCATGATTGCCGAGCTAATAAGAGAAGCAGCCCTCGAAGGCGTTCGCGATGAATTACCGCACTCGATCGCAGTAGTCGTTGAAGAAATTATTAAGAAGCCCGATTCCAAACTTATAAGTATTCAGGCTTTTCTATACGTGGAACGCCCGAGCCAGAAATCGATAGTTATCGGAACCGGGGGTGCCCGCCTCAAAGAGATCGGCACTGAGGCTAGACGCGAGATCGAACGTTATCTTGGCGCACCTGTTTATCTAGATTTGCGGGTGAAAGTCGCGAAAGAATGGCAAGGCGACCCAAAGGCGCTGGACCGCCTGGGCTTTTGATTTCTTCAAGATAACCTTCTCTATGTGACAAAAGAGCCGCGAGGCAGGATCGAAAGCGATCATGCGGCTCTAGCGCGGATGGGCTTCACCAATCCGGAGCGGGCGGCCGAACTTCTGCTCAACTTAGAAACGCAAATTCCCGAGTTGCTCGCAACCTTGTCGCATTCAGCGGATCCAGATCAAGCTTTGCTATATCTGTCGCGGATGACAGAAGCCGATCAGAGTGTGCCACTCAGAGTTGCCTCTGATGCGCAATTGGCTGATCGAACCTTCGCGATTTTAGGAGCGAGCAGCGCACTCGGCGATCACTTGGTAAGGCGACCGCGCGATCTTGACTTGCTTGCCGGTCAATTGATGCCCATCCAAAGACCGCTGATCCAAATCATCGGAGAGCAATTGGCTGATTCGGATCGGGAGACCGCTCTGAATGAGTTGCGATTGAATTATCGACGCCAATTGTTGCAAATAGCCGCTCAAGACCTGGTTGGCGAGTGGGGCGTTGAAGCGACTTCCCAGGCACTGTCCGACCTTGCTGCAGATGCCCTCGACGCAAGTTTAGTTGTTGCTTGTCGGGATGTGCCGCGTGCCGACGAAGTGCGTCTGGCAGTGCTAGTGCTTGGCAAGTGTGGTGCCCGCGAGCTCAATTACATCTCAGATGTTGATGTCATTTTTGCTGCCGAACCATTTGACGAGGCGATGCCCGCCGATGAGATGTTGAGAGTAGCTTCAATGATGGCGACTGGGATGATGCGAGCGTGCAGCGAACTTACGTCAGAAGGCGCATTGTGGGAGGTTGATGCTGGCTTGCGTCCAGAGGGCAAAGATGGACCATTGGTACGTACGCTTGCCAGTCATTTTGCCTACTACGAAAAATGGGCAAAGTCGTGGGAATTTCAGGCACTTCTTAAGGCACGTCCGGCGGCGGGGGACCGGGAAATTGGCCAGCGTTTTGTTGACGGTCTCGAGACCCAAATCTGGAGTGTCGGCGATCGCCCCGCATTCGTGGATGAGGTGCAGGCAATGCGACGCCGAGTTGAAGAGCACATTCCCGCTAAAGAAGCTGCTCGGGATTTGAAATTGGGAGTAGGCGGCTTACGTGATGTCGAATTTGCCGTCCAACTATTGCAGTTGGTACACGGCAAATCAGACCAGACGCTTCGGGTGCAGAGTACTTTGTCGGCTTTGCGGGCACTTGCCGATGGTGGTTATGTTGGACGTGAAGATGCCGCGGCATTAGGTGAGGCGTATGGATGGCTTCGCACTTTGGAACATCGCATTCAGGTCCAGAAGATGCAGCGCACTCATTTAGTGCCTGAGGGGCAAATCGATTTACGTCGCATTGGTCGCTCCATGCATTACTCCGTTGGCTCAGCCGCCGAACTAATGAATCAATGGCGAGATCGTGCCGCATTAGTTCGTCGAATCCATGAAAAACTCTTCTATCGGCCGCTCTTGCAGGCCGTCGCTCGGCTTGCCCCTGATGAACAACGGTTAACGCCAGAGGCCGCTCAACGACGTTTATCTGCACTTGGTTACGTGGATCCAGTTGGTGCACTCAAACATCTTGAGGCCCTGACTTTAGGTCTTTCTCGAAGAGCCGCTATCCAGCGCCAACTACTGCCTGCCATGTTGGGTTGGTTTGCGCAAGGCCCAGATCCGGATGCAGGACTCCTTGCCTTCCGTCAACTTTCAGAATCACTTGGCGACACTTCTTGGTATTTGCGGACGCTGAGAGATAGCGGAACTGCGGCACAACGCTTGGCGCTGGTACTTTCCTCCTCTCGGTTTGCCTCTGAAATGTTGCTGCGTGCACCAGAAGCCGCCGCGATGCTCGAGGAAGATGCAGATCTGGCCCCGCGCGGGATTGAAGCGCTCACACTTGAAGCCCTAACGGTTTCTCGTCGTCATACCGACCCAACGCGGGCCATCGAAGCTGTGCGAGCCGTGCGTCGGCGCGAACTATTTCGTACCGCCGTCGGAGATCTTGTTGGTGGGTTAAGTGTCGCCGACGTCGGTCGGGCTCTCACGGATGTAACGGCCGCGACGTTAGAAGCTGCACTCGATGCAGCCTCTCGAGACTATGCACACCAGAGTCGTCAGTTAATTCCAACTCGGATCGCGATCATCGCAATGGGCCGACTCGGTGGGGCCGAAATGAGTTATCCAAGCGATGCGGATGTGCTCTTCGTGCACGACCCGCTTCCCGGCACGACAGAATTAGAGGCCACAGCCGCGGCGCAGGCAATCGCGAGCGAGGTTAGACGACTCTGTTCCTTACCGAGCCCCGAACCTCCGTTGATTGTCGACGCCGATTTACGGCCGGAAGGTAAGCAGGGCCCATTAGTTCGCACCCTTGCCTCCTTCTCTGCCTACTACGCAAACTGGGGCGAACTTTGGGAAAGGCAGGCACTCCTACGCGCCCTCCCAATTGCCGGTGATCGCGATCTAGGCGAGCGTTTTATTGCGTTGATTGACTTCTATCGGTATTCAACTCAAGGTCTCGATAAGACACAGATTCGTGAAATCCGACGGATAAAGGCACGCGTTGAATCCGAACGATTGCCCAGAGGTGCTGATAAGAATAGACACCTCAAACTCGGACCCGGGGGATTATCCGACACCGAGTGGGTCGCGCAATTGATTCAATTACGCTTCGGTGGAATCCATCCAAAGTTACGAAC
>JANXYY010000079.1 GCA_025355805.1 Actinomycetes bacterium | reverse complement strand
TTGGCCATCGTGCGAAAGTCGACGATCTCTTTACCCCTGAGCATCGGGGCGACTGAAGCCTCAATTGATTCGATGGCAGCGGCAGCATTAAAAACCGAGTCTCGTCCGCCTACTCCCGAATACTGCACCGCGGCGCAGTCGCCGTGCGCCACTTGCCCGTCATCAAGCAAGAGCAACACTGAAACTGCCTCACCTGCTTGGCGAATTGCGGTGAATCCCGGAGTGACGGGATCTCCCACATAGTTGAACCCATCATGATCAACACCGGCCAAAATTGCGGCTTGGTCATCTACGAAGAAGCCCGCTCTGACGGGGACACAAATTACGTCGGTGACGAAAATTGGAGCGCCTTTCGAGAGGAACGATTTAGTTACTTGCCTCGCCATAGTTGAAGGTGGTGGTGCATCCACCATCCACAGTCACAATAGATCCGGTCATGAAGGATGCGCCATCTGAGCAGAGAAACACCGCCACGTTTGCAACCTCGATGGGCTGGGCTTGGCGACCCAGAGGTTGCATCGCTGCCGCTTTCTCGCGGCGCGCAACGGCCGCCGCATATTCCACATCGCCAAGGGTGGCCTTACGACGGCCGAGGCTGGTATCGATATACCCGGGGCAGATTGCATTCACGCGAATCTGATCGTGTCCGTAATCCACTGCCAGCTGTCGGGTGAGATTGATAATCGCACCCTTCGAGGCACAATACGCCGCTGCTTGAGGGGCACCAATGAGCCCGTACGTGGATGCAATATTTACGATTCGGCCATCATGTTTTGCCAAGAAATGGGGGATCGCAAATTTCGTGCACAGAAACGTGCCACGCAGATTTACGGCAATTACTCGATCAAAGGCATCTGGGTCCAACTCGTGGAGACGCCCTGAAGTACCGCCAACGCCAGCGTTATTGACTAAAATGTCAAGCCCGCCAAATGTATTCACTGTTGTCTCAATCAAATTTGATGCCTGCTCGGTTTGAGACACATCTGCTGCCACGAAAATCGCTCGACCTCCGCGATCCGTGATCTCCTTGACGGTGCGTTGGCCATCTTCTTCAAGAACGTCAGAAACCGTGACGTTGGCACCGGCATCGGACATGGCATTTGCAATTGCTCGGCCAATACCATTTCCCGATCCGGTAATAACGGCGGTCTTGCCTTCAAGAGCTAGCGATGTTGACATTATTAATTCCATTCCACAATTGAGCGAGTAAGAAGAACAGTTGTTATAAATCGACGGAAAAGGCTTAGTGGATCTTCATCTGTGAGTTCTACGGTTTTAACTCCAGTTTTTTTGGTACCGGGCAGCCACGCAGCCATATTCGTGAAATCACTGTTATGGAAAGTGATCTCGATCGTGGCTGGCAAGGCAATCGCCGGCGGGGACATGGTCTTAAGTTTGCTGATCGCATCCCTTGCACTATTGAGAATCAAGTCGCACGCCTCTACTGGGTGCATACTGTCCGCGGCAAAACGGGTGATGCTGGTCTTTACTACCGCTGCGACCACATCTGGGGCCCAGATCCGGGTCTCTTCTGCGGTGATGTCATCCCCCGTAACGAGAGCAATTGGAACTCCATAGGACTGCGCTACGAGCGCGTTGAGTCCGGCTTCTGAAACTACTTTCCCGTTGAGACGCACATCTGCAATCGCTCTCGGATTGTATGTGTGCGATAGAACAGCACCATCGCTGCCCATCGAACCATGGTAGGAGACAAAGAAAATGGCATCATAAGAGCTATCGAGCCCTTGCATCATGTACATCGGCTTAAAGCGACCTGAGAGATAGCGCGCATTACCTTCAAATTTATCTGGCCGCATATTCTGCATACTCGAGTGAGAATCATTGATCAAAAACTCATTCGCGCCTGCAGCCGCTGCGCCCTTGATGCTGGCGTTGACTTCATCCTGGAGCAGACCGCGGTAGTACTCGTATTCTGGATTGCCTGCCAGGCACTGTGACCAATCAACGACACCCGCGGTGCCCTCCATGTCGCTGGAAATAAAGATTTTCATATTGCCCTCCTTGGAATAAATTCGGGACCAGTAGAACTTTCAGTCATCAGGGTGTAAGTGGATCCGGTCATCCCCGCCGCGCCGCCGTGGCGACCATCATGGCTAAGCGCTAGACACCTGAGTTCAGCGCGGAAATCATCGGGTAATAATCTTGCTTCAAGGAGCGCCGCGGCACATGCAGATTCAGGATCCATTCCCGCTCGCATATTTTCAATCACAGTGCGCGCAGTGCCACCGCGTAGGGCAAGTTCTCCTCGTCCGGTGCAGGCAGCAGCGCCGACTTTGAGGTCTGCATAATTTCCAGCGCCAGGAACAGCAGAGTCACCGACTCGACCCGGATGCTTGTATGGATATCCACTGGTGCTAACCCCACAAACTATTTCGCCTGACTTATCCATGGCAATGATATTTATCGTTCCCCAAGGGCCTTCGTGCGGCGCCATTCGCTTTACCAGTTCAAGAGATGCCAGGCGATAGCGCTCATCCCCCGAGGTGGCTTTTGTATTTTCACCCTCGATTGATTCAGTTGGTACCGTCTTCAACTGAGCCAACCAAAGTTCCCTGGCTTCGGGAGTTAGTAATTCGGCTCGCGCGAAGCCAAGGTAGTCAGCGAAAGCTTCAGCGCCTTCACCGACGAGTAATGCGTGCTGTGGCAGTTGCTCCATGACCTTACGTGCGATCGAGATTGGATTTGGAAATCCTTTGACCGCGGCGACTGCTCCGAAGGCTTTTGTGGATCCCACCATAATCGATGCATCCAGTTCGACTACGCCGCGAGCATTCGGTAGTCCACCAGTACCGACGTAATGATCTGCCAGGTCATCTTCACATAGGCGCAATCCTCGTTCGACCGCGTCGAGTGCACTGCCTCCATTCCGAAGTATCTCCATTGCCGCCGGTATTCCCGCTTCGCTTCTTTCGCTGCCAATAACAATTGGGCCTGGCATTGCGCTCTCCTTTGGGTTGGGAAGTATTAATTAGCGTTGGTGTTGCCCCGTTACTATTTCACTAATAAACACGCGGCTAGATGAGTTGGTTCTGAAACAACATACAACTCGGGATCGATCGTGGCGCAATCCGGTATCGACACTGGGCAGCGACTTCGGAAGCGGCACCCGATAATGGCCTTCTGTACGGACGGCAATTCGCCCGGTGGGGAAACCGCAATCGCAGAGCCCGGCGTCATTTTAGGAACTGAATTAAGAAGAAGTTGGGTATAGGGGTGGGCTGGGTGGTTGAACACTTGCTCCGTTGGCCCAGATTCAACGATTCGACCCAGGTACATCACGGCGATTCGATCACTGACCTGGCGCACGATGGCGATGTTGTGCGAAATAAACAACATCGTGAGACCTAGATCTCGCTTGAGATCCATCAATAAATTCACGATGCTGGCTTGCACCGAAACGTCAAGGGCCGAGACGGCTTCGTCGGCGATCAAAATTCGGGGTTGTAGAGCAAGTGCGCGTGCAATTCCTATTCGTTGGCGCTGGCCTCCGGAGAATTGACGCGGGTATGAATCTAAGGCGTCCGATGGCAGTCCCACTAGTGACATCAATTCACGTGCCCGCTCATCAACTTTTTTCTTATCCACCAGGCCATGGAAAAGAAGTGCTTCGCGAAGCACAGCCCCGACGGTCATCCGAGGGTTGAGCGATGAGTATGGGTCTTGGAAAATCATCTGCGCCATTCGGCGCTGTTCAAGAGCGCGGTCTTCACCAACCTGTTGACCAAATAATTCGATGACTCCGCTAGATGCCGGGTACAGGCCCACGAGCGTGCGGCCTAATGTTGATTTTCCACACCCTGACTCACCTACCAAGCCCAGTGTTTCACCTGGCTTGAGTTCGAGATCGACGCCATCGACAGCTGGAACGCTAAATAGCGCTTTGCGACGCAGGCGATCAAGGATGGATTGATGCTTCGCGAAATGTTTGACCAATTTGGTCGCCCGCATTGGAGTAGTTGTCTGATTCATGAGGTTCGCTTTACCCCTATTTGTTCTACCGATTGCCAGGTTCCAAATTGATCAGCATAAAAACATGCGGAATATGAATTGCCAACCTTCACCGGCTCGGGCTCGGCTACCTCGCATGCGCTTGTCGCGGCAAAGCAGCGCGGGGCGAATGGACAACCAGTAATTGGCATAGCCAGATTGGGCGCTTCGCCTGCGATTGAGAAAAGCCGGTGCACCGGTAGTGCAGGATCGGGAGCCGCCTTGAGAAGTGAGAATGTATAGGGGTGCTTTGGAGTTTGGAAGGTATCTTCAACCTTCCCAATTTCGACAAATCGACCGGCGTACATCACTTTGATCGACTGACATATTTCATTTACCACTGCTAGATCGTGCGTCACAAA
>JANXYY010000071.1 GCA_025355805.1 Actinomycetes bacterium | reverse complement strand
AGTTCGTGAGAAGCTCGAAACAAAGGCCGAAGTTATTCAACTCGGGAAAAATGAGGTGGATTTCGAAGCAGTACTTTCTCTATTCATGTCGCGCGGCTGGTCGAAGGTTCTTTGCGAAGGCGGGCCGACGTTACTCGGTTCTTTACACACATGCGGGCTCATCGACGAGGTAGCGCTAACGATCGCACCCATGCTGGTTGGCAGCGGGCGTTCTTTACTTCAAGAAGGCACGGAAACTAAACGAGATTTTATTCTCGCATCTCTTCTTCAAGCAGACGGAAATCTTTTTACCCGTTACATCGCAAGGTGAGGCAACTCGCCGCTCACCGGAAAATGGGTCAGAGGGGCCCGACGCCCGGACGCGAGTACTCGAAGGTGAACCCGACCACCGCGGCGACTAAGAGGCCGACTCCGATGGCACTTAGCCACCAACCGACAATCAGGCCGAGTCCGACGATTATTGCGCTGGCTGCCACAGCTAACGGCCACCAGGAACCAGGACTGAAGAATCCAATTTCCCCAGCGCCCTCATAAATTTCGCCGTCGTCTTTATCCTGCGGTTGAATTCCAACGCGCTTATCTGTGTACCAAAAATAGAAAGCAACGAGGGCGCCAAGCCCCATGCTTAGGGTGAGGGCGGCGGTGCCGACGATTTCGGAGGAAAGACGCCAGTAGATTGCCGCCAGAATCCCGTAAAAAATGGCAATCCCAGCGAACAACTTCCAAGCAAACCTCATTGAATTTCCTCGGTCTTAGCGCGGGTGGGTAAAACGAGATCCGTATCATCATTGGCCCCGACCGCCGCGAGGTGCGGGTAATGCAAATCGAAGGCTGGCCGTTCACTACGAATTCTTGGAATCTGGATGAAGTTATGTCGTGGCGGCGGACAAGAGGTCGCCCACTCAAGCGATGCACCGTAACCCCAAGGATCATCGACGCCAACCATCGGCGCGTTTCGAGTTATCCAGACATTCCAGAGGAACGGGAATGTCGAAAATGCAAGCAGGAAAGCGCCGATAGTTGAAATCGTATTCAACGTAGTGAAACCGTCACTGGGCAAATAATCCGCAACCCGACGAGGCATGCCCATTGCTCCGAGCCAGTGTTGCACCAAGAAAGTGAGATGGAAGCCGACGAAGAGCGTCCAGAAATGAATCTTGCCTAGGCGCTCGTTTAACATTCGGCCGGTCATCTTCGGCCACCAGAAGTAGAAACCGCCAAACATCGTGAATACCACGGTGCCAAATAGCACGTAGTGGAAATGGGCGACGACGAAGGCGGTATCAGAAACTTGGAAATCAAGTGGCGGACTGGCCAAAATGATGCCGGTCAGACCACCGAAAAGGAAGGTGACCAAAAATCCCATAGTCCAAAGCATTGGAGTCTCGAATGAGAGTGAGCCCCGCCAAATAGTTCCCACCCAGTTGAAAAACTTCACCCCAGTTGGCACGCCGATCAGAAAAGTCATGAAGGAAAAGAAGGGTAAAAGTACCGAGCCAGTAACAAACATATGGTGCGCCCAGACTGTTACAGACAGGGCCGAGATTGAAATGGTGGCAGCGACCAAACCCTTGTAACCAAAGATCGGCTTACGGCTAAAGACCGGCAAAATTTCCGTCGCAATTCCAAAAAATGGTAGCGCCAAGATATAGACCTCCGGGTGGCCGAAGAACCAGAAGAGGTGCTGCCAGAGCATCGCTCCGCCGTTTGCCGGATCAAAGATGTGCGCACCAAAGCGCCGATCAGCCTCTAGCCCAAATAACGCCGCCGCCAAGGGTGGGAAAGCGAGTAACACCAAGATCGAGGTAAGCAAGACGTTCCAGGTGAAGATCGACATCCGGAACATCGTCATGCCAGGGGCACGCATTACGACAATTGTGGTTATGAAATTGACGCCACCAAGGATTGTCCCGACACCACCAATCGCCAGACCAACAACCCATAGGTCGCCGCCGAGACCAGGCGAGTACGTTGAGTTGGCCAACGGCGCATACGCCGTCCAGCCAAACGAAGCCGCTCCGCCCGGAGTCAGGAATCCGGCAAAGGCCATAATCCCGCCGAATAAGTAGAGCCAGTAACTGAGCATGTTCATCCGCGGAAATGCGACGTCGGCCGCACCAATTTGGAGCGGCATGATTACGTTCGCGAAGCCAATGAAAAGTGGCGTGGCGAATAGCAGCAGCATGATCGTGCCGTGCATGGTGAAGATTTGGTTGTATTGATCAGCGCTGAAAAACTGCAGGCCAGGCCGAGCTAATTCTGAACGCAGCAACAGCGCTAATACGCCACCAATCAAGAACCAGATGAAAGTAGTTACCAGGTACATATAGCCGATCACCTTATGGTCGGTGGCCGTTAGCAGTTTTACGATGAGTCGTCCGCGTGGTTCCCGTCGTATCTGAATTGCTGGCGCGGTCAATGGCGGCTGAGCAAGCGTAGTCATGCTGCACTCCCCTTCATTACTGCCATTCGCTGCTGGTATTCGGCCGAAGTTACTACCTTCACGCTGAAGCGCATTCGCGCATGGTCTCTGCCGCAGAGCTCAGCACATTTCCCAGGGTACGTGCCAAGATTCGTCGGGGTGACCTCAAATTGGTTGGTACGCCCAGCGATCGCATCCATTTTCATAATGAAAGCCGGAACCCAGAACGAATGGTTCACATCCGAAGTAGTGATAACGAAGCGAACCTTCTCCCCTTGCGGCAAATACAAAATCGGTGGCTGATCGGGAGTACCGGTGGTCGTCGTAGTCGTTGGAAGATCTTCATATGTGAACTGCCATGACCAGCGCATTGCATTCACGTGAATGATGTGAACGGTCGACGAATCTTTTGTTATTGCCGTGATTTTCGTTTCGTCTCGAGCAGTAAAGAAAAAGAGAACGGCGACGATTATAAATGGAACAACCGTGTAGAGAACTTCGATCGGCACGTTGTACTTGGTCTGGGCGGGGATGTGATCGCCCCGACGACGATGGAAAATAATCGCCCAGACGATCAGTCCCCAAACGAGCGCGCCAACAATCAGGGCGGCAATCCAGGCTCCTTGCCAGAGCGACAACGAGATATGTCCCTCGTTGGTAGCCGGCTGAGGTAGTCCGAGCCTAGGCAGGCGTGAAACCGAGCATCCGCTGAGCGCAAAAAATAGCGAAGTCGAGATCAATCCGAGGGCGACGGGTCGAAGAAAACTAGAGCGGTGTGGCACGACGCGTAAGAATAGTGGAGAACCTCGCGCTTCTCTCCCTATGAACCGACATTGATCTCAATTGCCTAGTAGCGTCGTGGCCATGAGCGCCGAGAATCGATTCGACTCGGATCAACCACTGCATCCGAAAGCGCGGCAAATCCTGCTCGCCGCCTTCGACGCGGGGTGGGCCGATCCTCGTCGACGCTCGAGGGATGCGGCCCTAGCTCGCACTCTGGTGTCCGGAGCGAAGGAAAGCCTGGCCGCTGGACTTGGGGTTCGAACCGACGAACTCTGCTTGGTGGGAGAAGGCTCGTTGTCCTCAACTCTGGCGTTGGAGGGTGCCTTACTCAGTCGGTCCGGGACCTTGGTCACCAGCCGAATCGAGCGAGCCGAGATTCTGGCAATCGCGGCTTCGCGGCCTGATTCGGTGACTATCCCAGTCGATTTCCAAGGGCGATTAAACCTTGACGCGCTCGCCAAAGAGCTTCACGACGGAGTTGGGGTGCTCAGTCTCCAAGCTGCGAATGGTGAGGTGGGCACGGTTCAACCACTTGAAGACGCCGCAGAATTGGCAACCCAATACGGGATTCCCGTGCACATCGATCTGGGCGTCGGGGCGGGTCGGGTTCAACTACCCGCTCAGTGGAGTTACGCAAGCGCGGACTCTCGGACTTGGTGCGGGCCGACGGGAATTGGTGTTTACGCCATCAAGACGGGAGCACGGTGGAGATATCCCTGGGTGACCAGCCAAGAGCGACGAGAAGTCGGCACCTACTCGATTCCACTTGCCTTGGCAGCGGCTGCGGCGCTTGAATCTTGGCAGGAGGATGAAAAAGCTGAAGCTGAAAGGCTCTTTAAATTTGTCGCGCAAATTCGTCAAGCCGCCAATAGTGTCCTGGATGTCGATGTGGTTGGCGATCCACTTGAACGGGTGCCAAATATCGTCACCTTCTCCGCGATGTACTGCGATGGTGAATCGCTGGTAGAAGAATTCGGACGCGAGGGTTTCTCCGTTGGTTCGGGCTCGGCGTGCACATCGGATCAACTCCAACCCAGTCATGTACTCGCGGCGATGGGCGCACTTACTCATGGAAACGTGCGCGTCTCACTGCCGCATTTCGTTTTGGGCGAAGAAATTAATCGCTTCTGCAACATCATTCCGGTGGCGATCGCTAACGTTCGCAGGCAGGTGCAGCGATGAGTAAAATTGTAATTGATGCGACCGGAATGGCCTGCCCGCTACCGATAATTTTGTTATCTCAACGAATTTCAGAGATGGCGGTGGGGGAACGTTTGACACTTCTCGCTGACGATCCCGCCGCAATTTTCGATGTTCCTGCCTGGTGTCGCATGACCGGTAACTCCTTGGAGTCCAATGACAATTCGACGTTTGAGATCAGGAGAACATCCTAATTTTTCGCTTGTTTGCGGTTGTTTTGTCCAAGAATTATGGATTTTAATGCCAGCTTTGCCTGCGAGTATTCTGTGAGCCGCCGGGGTACTGAATTTTATCCACGCTGATCGGCGAGTCTGGGGGTACGCTGGGAAATGAGGGCACTTTTGAACTCGAAAATACTCCTTGCGCTGACCGGTGCTAGGGGGATTCAATGCGCTCCAGCGATGATAGGCGCCACGTCATCGTCTGCTCTTTGAGTCACCGAGTTTCAGCAAAATTTTCACTTACCGAAGGGGATTGTTATGAAGCAGGCAAAAGGAAAAAAGTATTTTCGTTCGATAGCAGTGGTGGCGACAATCGGATTGGCTTCAACCGGCCTGATGATCTCCCTTGCTGGCGGGTCGCAAGCTGCAGCCACGCCGATCTCGCTCGGTACCGCAAACGGATTTGCAGTTTTGGCCGGAGCTGGTATTACCAATACTGGACCTACAACAATCACCGGCGATATTGGAACGTTCCCGACGACAACGATCGTTGGATTTTCCAGCATGGTTGTAACTGGCACAAATCACGCAGGTGATGCCACAACCCAAGGCGCAAAGACCGATTTAGTCACCGCCTATAACGCGGCTGTGGCCGAAAGTCCAACCACCACGGTCTCTGGCGATCTTGGCGGGCGCACACTCGTTGCCGGCGCCTACAGTTCACAGACATCTCTTGGGCTCACGGGGACATTGACCTTGGACGGTGCGGGAAACGCAGATTCGATCTTCGTCTTCCAAGCGGGTTCCACGTTAACAACCGCCTCGGCAAGCAACATTGTCTTAATCAATGGAGCCCAGTCGTGCAATGTTTTCTGGCAGATGGGTAGTTCGGTGACTTTGGGTACTAACTCAACTTTCCGTGGCTCGGTTCTGGCTCAGCAAAGCATCACCGCAACAACCGGTGTGAAGGTGGATGGAAGACTGCTGGCAAGTAATGGTGCCGTGACGTTGGATACCAACAGCGTTATCAAGCCAACTTGCGCTGCCCCAATTCCGACGCCAACCCCAACAGTGACGCCAACAGTCACACCGACGCCAACCCCCACCCCAACCACACCACCAGCACCGCCACAGATCCCGGCCAAGCCAAAGGGTTCGGTTGGTACAGGTGACGGCTCAACCGCAAGTCGCGGTTAAGTAAGAGTCGATAAGCGCGGATCCAAAGTGACGCCGATGCACCAACAAACTGCAGGTCGCAAAATGAGTCGTCTAGGGCGAGTTCTGATTATTTCGCCTCTGATATTTGCGGTCGTAGTTATCACGACTGGTTACTCAGACCAGAGCCGTGTTGGTGCGTCGGCTTTGCCGACCAAAACCTCCTCGCAATTGGTAACGCGAGTGTTCTCGATGGTCAGATCAAGTCCGATCCGAATCCAGATTCCATCCATCGGTGTTGACTCGAAACTTATGAAGTTGGGTCTGCTCAAGGATGGAAGTCTTCAAGTACCTCCATCAGCATTCCCAGCTGGGTGGTACTCGGGTTCGCCTTCACCTGGTGAATTGGGTCCCTCGATTATCGCAGGGCACATCGATTGGAATGGGCCCGGAGTCTTCTACCGGTTAAACCGAATGAAGCTTGGCGACCAGATACAAATAGGGCGAGCTGACGGCACAACCGCAACCTTCACAGTCACCAGAATTGCCGCGTTTCTGAAAAGTAAATTCCCCACCAATGCTGTCTATGGAGACTTGAATTATCCGGGACTGCGACTGATAACTTGCGGCGATTACGATTTCAAAACACATAAATATCTTAGAGATACCGTCGTATTTGCTGACTTAGAGTCGTAAGAGCCTTAGTAAATACAGATCAGGTGCTCGGCGACCTCAACCGCAGCCGTCGTGCCGTAAGCAATCTTAAAACGTTCAAGGAATTCCTCGGCATTAATCCGATACTCCTGAGTTCCCTGAGTCTCAATCACGTAAGTCGCGAGCATCGCGCCAAGCTGGCCACAACGTTCATCGCTAAGGCCCCAAGCAAGGCCGGCCAGGAAACCGGACCGAAAAGCATCACCAACGCCAGTGGGATCCACCTTCGCTTTCTCTTTAGGCACTCCCACCGAAACTGGTCTGTTTCCGTTACGTTCAATGACTGCACCGCGAGCACCGTGGGTCGTTATCCTGACACCGACGCGAGCCAGAACTTCTTCGTCGGTCCAACCAGTTTTTTGCGTCGTAAGCGCTCGTTCATATTCGTTTGTGAAAAAATAAGCGGCACCATCAATCAGGAGGCGAATTTGATCGCCATCCATCCGCGCCATTTGCTGAGACGGATCCGCCGCGAACGCAATCCCAAGTGACCGGCAGGCATCGGTGTGATGAAGCATTGCATCCGGATCATCTGGACCGATCAGAACCAGGTCAAGCCCTCCGAATTGTTGCGCCACGGCGCCTATTTCAATATCGCGTGCCTCGCACATCGCGCCGGAGTAAAAGGACGCGATCTGGTTTAGATCTTGATCGGTTGTACAGAGGAATCGGGCGGTATGTCGCTCTGTGGAGACCTTGACCGCTGCGGTGTTAACTCGATGTCGCTCAAGCCAAGCCTGATAGTCACTCCAGTCAGATCCGACGGCCGCAACAAGTAACGGCTCGAGACCGACGCTGCCCAATCCGAAACAGATATTGGCGGCACAACCTCCGCGGCGAACAACCAGATCATCGACTAAGAAGGAGAGCGAGATCGTGTCTAGGGAACCCACCACCAACGAATCAGTGAATCGACCTGGGTAGGTCATCAAATGATCGGTAGCAACAGAACCAGCGATAGCGATCTTCACTGGTGGCACGCTACCGCAAGGTGGCTAGCAGAAAGCGATTAGTGGAAAGAATCTCCGCAGGCGCATGATCCTTGCGCATTCGGGTTGTCGATGGTGAACCCTTGCTTCTCGATCGTGTCGACGTGATCAATCAGGGCACCAGACAGATAGGGAACGCTCATCCGGTCGGTTACAACCTTCACGGAACCGAACATCGTGACATCGTCGCCATCAAGTGTGCGGTCATCAAAGTACAACTGATAGCGCATGCCTGAGCAACCACCGGGTTGTACCGAGATACGCAATGCGAGGTCGTCGCGTCCTTCTTGGACGAGCAATTCGGCAACCTTCTTAGCGGCACCCTCGGAAAGGAGCACGCCACTAGTCGAAGTACTTGTCGAAGTCTGGCTCTCTACCGTCATCGCGTTCTCCCAATCTCTTTTTTCACTAACTTAAACTCACTACAAAAGTCTGCCATACATATCAACGCCACGCCGACTCTGCCCCATTCCCACGCCGCTTCCACCACCATCCCACAGGCCCCTAGATACTCCTGCACGCGCTCAAATTAGTCATTTTGCGGTTCCGGGCTCCAAGTTCTGGCTACAGATTCCGCTCTGCCAATCAAGGCACCCGTCGGATCTGCAATCGAGGCCGCGATTTGAGCAGAAGTTTCTGCAACTGCGTAGGCAGATTCAACTCCAAGCGACATGAATTCTCGACGAGCACAGTGGACTTGACCTGCAATTACTACGACTGGACGACCATACTTTGCGGCAAAATGAGCGACTCCGGCAATTACCTTTCCGCGCATAGATTGCCAATCAAAAGAGCCCTCACCGGTGATTACCAGATCAGAGGCAGCGATTGCACCTGGTAGATCAAGTGCGTCGGCGATCATCTCAATTCCAGAGATTCGCTTAGCGCCAAGCAGCATCAATCCGAACCCAAGTCCCCCTGCGGCTCCGGCGCCGGCGACTTTGGCCACTATCGGATCAGTCATCGCGGCAAAGTGGGTCAACGCGACTTCTAGTTCGGCCACATCTAGGACTTTGGCGCCCTTCTGCGGGGCATATACCTCGCTTGCTCCGCTCGGGCCTAAAAGAGGATTGTCGACGTCGGTGGCAATAATTAATTCGATCGCCGCAAAACGGTCTCTGACTGCGGCGAAATCGATTCTCGGCAACTGCGCTAACGCGATCCCCCCGCCCGTCAGCTCGGATGCGGGGTCACAGCCCAGGGCCGCTAACAGACCAGCCCCGCCATCGTTGGTTCCGCTGCCGCCAAGACCAATCACAATTCTTTTTATCCCGTCGCACTTGAGTGCCTCAGCCAGCAATTGGCCGACGCCAAACGAACTTCCCTCTCGAACACCGCGGGGGCCGCTTTCTGCCACCAAATTCAGTCCGCAGGCTTGAGCACTTTCCAGATACACCGTCTCGTTTAACTGGCAGAGTTGCGCTTCCACATCGGCGCCCAGAGGCCCCCGAACTTTGAAGTTTCGAATCTTGGCTACGTGCTCGCGCCCCGAGGCAGCAATCGCGGCTAAGAACCCTGGCCCTCCGTCGGAGAGCGGCAGCAGCGTCAAATCATCGTGCGGAGCACCGAGCTTCCAGCCGACGGCTATTGCCTTGCACACCTCTTGCGCAGTCAAGGTTCCACCGAATGAGTCGGAGGCGATCAAAACCCGCATATGCAAATTCTGCCACTACGCTCACCTATGTGGCGCGCGTGAGTGGTGAACCAAGCGATGTAGCCACGAGAGCAACCCGTCCTCAATCTCTGATCATCACGGTCTATGGCGCATACAGCAGGGCAATTGGCGGATGGTATTCGGTTGCCTCATTGCGACGCCTCGTAGCTGACCTGGGGATCGAAGATGCCGCGCTTCGCTCCTCCCTCTCACGCTTCAAACGTCGCGGCATCTTGACGGCTGAGCGACGGAATAACGTGGCTGGCTATGCCCTGGGCGAGGCAGCCCGTCGCACCTTCGACATAGGAGATGAACGAGTTCTTAATCGGCGAATCCCACCGCCAAATCGAGGTTGGGTGTTGGTCGCATTCTCGATTCCTGAAAGTTCACGCGATGTGCGTTATCGATTGAGATCCAGGCTCGCGCGTGTTGGGCTTTCGCAGGTGACCGGCGGCCTTTGGATCGGGCCACGTCAATTGGAAACCGATGTTCGATACGTTGCCGAGCGACTTAATGTCGAAGAGTACATCGACGTTTTTACCGCCGAGCATTCGGCCTTTCGTCCGACTCGCGAAGCCGTCCAAGGCTGGTGGGATCTTCGGGAAGTCAGTCAAATGTACGAAGACTTCACCCACGAATACCTAGATATGGCCAACCGATGGTCGAGAAGTAAGCGAGAACCCCCGGGCGATCGCGCCTTTGCCGACTACACGCGCGCGATGACTTCATGGCGTCCACTCCCCTACCTAGACCCGGGACTACCGCGGGAATACCTGCCAAAAAATTGGGCCGGGGATCGTGCCACCGAAACGTTCTATGCGATTCACGATCAAATATCGTTGCCCGCTCTCAACTACGTGCGCGAAATGTGTAAATAAGTTCTGACTTTTTTAAAATGCGGTGGACGGCCTCCATTGGCCATAGATTTTTTTAAGCACCTCAACGATCTCGCCAACTGTGGCATATACGGCCACTGCCTCAACACAGGAGGGAACGATATTCCCTCCTGCCAGTGCAACCTCGTGCAAATTAACGAGCGCAGCAGTGACCGCGTCAAAATCGCGTGAGGCACGGAGCGCAGTTAGGTTGGCGACTTGTGATCCCTCACTTGCAGGATTTGTAGTGAACACTTCAAATGAAACCGGCTCCGTGATAAATGAATTTACCCCGATCACTTTCTTTTCGCCCCGATCAACGGCCATTGCTTGCGCATAGGCGCTATCGCTGAGAGAGGTTGAGAAGTATCCGTTCTCAATACAAGCCAGTGCACCGCCCTTGTCTTCTATGAGTGTGAGTTCGACGAATATTTGTTTCTCGAAGTTATCTGTCAACTGTTCGAGTAAGTAACTTCCCCCCAACGGGTCCACCATGTCGGTAACCCCGGTCTCAAAAGCCACAACTTGTTGAGTTCTGAGGGCAAGGGTCGCAGCTTGTTCAGTGGGCACGCCGAGCGCCTCATCGTAGGCACATACATGCATTGTTTGAACGCCACCGAGTGCAGCCGTCAGCGCCTCGATAGCTGTGCGAACAATATTGTTTAATGGTTGTTGCGCAGTGAGCGAGGATCCTGCGGTGAAGGCGAAGATCCGAAGCTGATGCGAACGTGGATCCTGTGCACCATAGGTTTCTTTCATTAACTTAGCCCACACTCGACGGGCTGCACGAAACTTTGCGATCTCGGGTAGGAAGTCTTGAGTTGTTGAAAGAAACGTAAACAGCGTTGGGGCAACTGCATCAATTGAAACACCGCGTCTTAGGGCCTCATCAAGGTAGGCGCGAGCATTCGAGAAGGTAAATGCGATTTCTTGGACGGCACTCGATCCCGACTCACGGATGTGGTACCCACTCATTGCCAACGAAACCCAGTTGGGAATGAACCGGGAGATGTGCTGCATAACATCGACTGAAAGTTTCAGGCCGGCAGCTGGTGGAAATATCTGGGTTCCACGCGCGACATACTCTTTCAGAACGTCATTTTGAATAAACATGCCAAATTCATTTGGGTCTACGCCGCGCTTTCTGGCCAACGCTTCAAACATCGCAGCCCAGATGTATCCGATCGAATTCGCAGTGGTACGAATCTGGCTAATCTTCTCGAGAGGTATGCCGTCCATAAGGATTTCAATATCGGCAAGACTGTCGATCGCAACTCCAACTTTTCCAACCTCGCCACGCGATCGTGGATCGTCAGAGTCGAGCCCAAGTTGGGTTGGCAAATCTAATGCGACGCTGAATCCAGTGAGCCCTTGATCGAGAAGTGTCCGGAAACGTTGATTTGTTTCGCGAGGCGTCCCAAATCCAGCGTACTGCCCCATCGTCCAAACGCGAGGTTGGCTACTAATACCGCGAGTGAATGGGAATTCACCAGGCTGCTCTGTCAATTACTCACCTCCGCATCCAATTCTTCACGCAGAACCTTCTTGGCAATCTTGCCAGTCGAATTGAGCGGGAAGGAATCCACCAGCCTTATATCTTTCGGCTTTTTATACGAGGCCAAACGGCTAGCACAGTGCGCCAAGATGCTGGAAATCGTAACCTCAGCACCAGGGATGACGGTATACATCGCCGTGACGTGCTGACCCCAATCTGCATCCTTCACGCCGATGACCGCAACTTCATGAATCCCTGGAACTTCAGCGATTACGTCCTCAATTTCTCGAGGATAAATGTTGTAGCCGCCGGAAATGATCATGTCGCCTTTGCGGTCGACCAAGAAGAGTCGGTCATCAAGATCTAGGCGCCCAAGATCGCCTGTGTACAGCCACCCATCTCGTACGGCTTTAGCGACGGTTACATCCTTATCTTGCTCTCCAGCTTGGCCGTAGTATCCGCGCATCACGTGGTCGCCGCGTGTGATGACTTCGCCAATTTCTCCAGCCGGAACATCAATCCCTGATTCGTCGACAATCCTGAGCTCCACACCGTTACACGGATTGCCAGCACTCGAAAGTAACTCGGGGTTTTCGAAAATGCCCCGTCGATGATCTTCTGGCGAAAGTACGGTTACCGGCGGAATTGCTTCAACCAAACCGTAATACTGCGCCATTTTTGTCGTGAGACGCTCATAGCACTGGCGAATTTGCTCCGGCGGCATTGGAGCTCCGGCATAGCCGAGTAATTCCAGATTAGCTACCCGCTCGCGCGAAATATCCGGCATCGCCAGAAGTCTTGCCACCATCGTGGGCACTAAGGCCGTGGCATTCGCGCCGCGATTTTCGATCGCATCCACCAGTTCGTCAGGATCGAATTTTGTTTGAACAATTTGCTTTGCGCCGAAAGCAAAATATGGCAGTACAAAAAGCCCGCTGGTGTGTGTGATTGGTCCGGCGTGAACCCAAGTGTCGCGTCCGGTTGGAACCCGCCCAAGCAAATCGGTGATGATGTTGTGCAAACTCGCCATCCGATTACGGTGCGTTCTTATTGCTCCCTTGGGCCGCCCAGTGGTACCACTCGAATAGTTCAGAGATACCAAAGCATCGGGATCAATGCTGAGCAATAATGGCTCAGTTGATTGCTCCCCAAGAAACCGGTCATAAGGCAAGGCTCCATCGGCATCACCGTTGATAACGATTACGTGATCCATCATTTCTCGGACCGCCGACGCACTTTCCCAGAACTTTGCGTCGATTATTAAGATTTTCGCTTGGCAATCGGTGGCGATGCGAACCCAGTCCGTGGGATGAAGCCGGTAATTCAGTGCCACACGACACAGTCCCGCGGTACTGATCGCAAGATCGGTCTCGACGTAAGTGAGTTGATTGGATTGCAAATCGAGGATTCGATCACCGATCTCCGTGCCAAGTCCACGCAGTGCACGAGCAAGCTGCATTATCCGGGAACCGACTTCACCATAAGTCAAGGTTCCCTCTGGCCCAATCAGCGCGACCTCATCGCGATAGCGGCGCATTGATCGGGCGACTAGTCGACCAACATCCATGGTTATCCCCTTTCGATTCGGGAACCGTCATACATTGCATCCAGAATCCAAACTCCATCAGGTAGGGCAGTGATTGGATTGAGATCCAGTTCAAATCCGTCAGGCCAATCCCTGGTCCCATCCGCAATCTTTAAGATGGTTGCGACCAATGAATCGAGGTCCGCGGGAGGTGCGCCGCGCACACCAGCAAGCAATTTGGCCAAACGTGTTTGCCTGATCATCGCGTACACATCAGGTGCGGTCACTGGCAATAATCTAATTGCCACATCATCAAATATCTCAGTCAGCACTCCCCCAACGCCAACGGTGAGAACCCTTCCTAGTGAACTCGGCGAGATGCCAACCAAGACTTCGATTCCATTAGGAACATACCGTTCGACCAGGACCGATCCACCCATTTTGGCTAACCGTTGATAGGTCTCCTCAATATCCGTCGATGTAACTTTGAGAACCACACCTCCAACTTCACTCTTGTGTGCAAGCCCAGGAACCACTGCCTTGCAAACAGCCAGACCACCAACCTGAACCAGAGCTTCACGAGCGCTGGACAAATCAGGAGCCAGAATCGATTCAGGAACTGGCAAGCCAAAAGCGAGGAACGAAGATTTCAAATCATTTTCGCTCGCTCCGAGTTCTGGCAACGGGAGCAGCGGCGTATTAGTTGTCTGGCGCACCGGCACTTCGGGTTGGTAGGTAGCGCGCAATGCGGCTAGCGCTCTTATCGCGCGTTCTGGCGTCGGGAATACCGGGATACCGGCCGCTGCCATTAATAAAGCGCCCTCTGGCGCCAGCGCTGCGGCACCGGTTCGAGCGACCACGATTGGTTTTTGAATTCGATTCCTCAGTTCGCCGAGAGTTCGGGCAATTCGAATGACGTCATCGCCTACAAGAACTGCGAAACAAGCGACGATGGCATCAACATTCTCATCATCGGCGAGGACGTCAATACACCGTTCGAACATCCCAGGCTGGCTCATGACAGCGGCGGTCACATCCACTGGGTTGGTCGCATTTCCGTAGGCTGGCACGATCGCTTCAAGAATCGTGATTGTTTTTGCCTCCAATAACGCTAGGTCCAACGAGTTGTTGGCGAGTGCGTCAGTTGCCAGGATTCCGCTGCCACCTGAGGTAGTCACGATTCCAACTCGAGTTCCTTGCATCTTCATTCGCGTGGCAAAAACCGATCCCGCATCTAAGAGAGCTTCTATGTCTTCAACTCTGGCAATCCCGCAATGCAGAAGTGCGGCATCAACTACCCGATCTTCCGTGGCCAATGCCCCGGTGTGAGAGGCAGCCGCTGCGGCACCCTCTGCGCTGCGCCCAGCCTTGAGTAGGGCAATCGGTTGGCATCGCGCTGCGCGGCGTAAAGGTTCAATGTCACCTAAGGATTCAACATAAATTAGTAAGCCGCTTAGATCATTCGTTTGGCAAAGCTCGCCAGCGATCTCGACCGCGGTGACATCTGCTTCGTTGCCAGTAGTAATTGCAATTCCAATCGGAATCGATCTTTCTTGAGCCAATGAAAGTGCACCAAAACCCAATGCACCAGACTGGCTTATCAATGCAAGATCTCCATTTGGGCACGGTGTCGCTTGCGAGCCAAAGACCGGGCTGAAAGTGGCAAAAACCTTTTGGGCACCCGCTACGGCACCAATGCAATTAGGGCCGAGCAAACGCATACCCGAGGCCCGCGCAAGCGTGGCAAGTTTGCCCTGAGCTTTCACCCCTTCAGGCCCCATCTCGGCATAACCCGATGACATGACAATGCAAATTTTCACGGCTGCCTCGCCGCACTCACGAACCGCCTGCTCTACCGCATCTGCTGGCACCAGAATCAGAGCGAGATCGATCTCATGATCTACCTCCGCCAGCGAAGCGAATGCAGGAATCCCGAGCACCGAACCCCCTTTGGGATTAATCGGAGCGATAAATCCTCGGTAGCCAAAGCGCTGCAGATATTCAAGCGGAAGGCGACCCATCGCCCCGACTCGTTCGGTCGCACCAATAACGGCGATCGAGCGGGCAGACCAAAGTGCTGATAACTGGCTCATGGAATTACGGCGATGCCTTCTATCTCAACTTGCGCATCAAGATCCCAGAGTCGAACTACCCCCACCAATGCCATTGCTGGGTATTCGCGCCCCACTAGTTCTTTCCAAATAACGCTGATTTCTCTGGAGTTCGACCGATAGTTTTCGGGATCCACTGAATAGATAGTCAGTTTGGTTAATTGTGCAGGAGTTCCACCAGCCGCTGCGAGGGCTATGAGAATGTTGGACAACGCCAAGCGAAATTGCTCGACGATGGTTTCGCCAACAATATTTCCAGTGGCATCAACGGCGGTCTGCCCGGCCAAAAAAATAATCTTTGAACCCTCAGCCACTACGGCATGTGAAAAGCCGATTGCCGGTGCCAATTCGTCGGGATTAATTCTATGTAGCGTCATGATTGCGCGCCTCCACCGTCGACATTAATCCCTTGACCGGTTATCCCGCCTACATCAGCGATCAGAAATGAAACGATCTCAGCGACTTCTTCCGGTTGGATCAATCGTCCCACTGGTTGCATGTCTGATAACCGAGCCAAAATATCTTCCTGCGATCTCCCAGTTTTTGTGGCAATCGCCTCCACTGACTCTGAAGTCATCTGGGTATCAACATAACCAGGACAGACTGCGTTTACGGTGATTCCAGTTTGCGCCAACTCCGCCGCGGCCGATCGCACGAGACCGAGCACGCCATGTTTTGAGGCGGTATATGCGCTGACGTAAGGCTTGCCAACTTTGGCCGCAACGCTGGCAACCACAACTATTCGCCCAAAGCCATTTTCTTTCATTACTGGAATCGCTTCGCGCATCAGGCGAAAGGGAGCGGTCAAATTGAGCAGGAGTTGGTCCGCCCACATCTGATCATCGGTGGTTTCGATCGACGCGGAGGCAGCAGCGCCAGCGTTCAGCACCAGAACATCAATCCCGCCCCACTCTTTGACCATCCCAGCGATGAGGCGCTGCGAACTTCCAGGTTCGGTTACGTCGGCCGGTAAAACTAGAGTTGGTACCAATAGGCCATCCGCCACGCTGGAAAGTTGCTCCCTGGTTCTGGCATTGAGCGCGATACTGTGGCCATCGGAGGCGAGGCGCGTCACGATTGCCGCACCAATTCCGCGAC
>JANXYY010000044.1 GCA_025355805.1 Actinomycetes bacterium | reverse complement strand
TAGTTCGGCACGCATCTGTACGGTCCAAAACTTCTGCAAATGACCCGCTATCGCACGGCTAGCATCGCCGGCTGCCGGGATACTTTCTGCAATTTGCTTTGCCATTCTTATGAGCGCGGGCGCAACTTCTTCTGGTTCGATCTGGATGTTCTCACTCGCTGGACGAACCTCAACCGCCGTAACCTTGTACTCGGGACAATTCGTTGCCCAATCGGAAAAGTCGGTAGTAATCACGTTCGCGCCGCTAATCGGGTGGTGGAAGGTCGTATAAACCACACCCGGCGGAACCCGATTTGAGATTTTGGCTCGCAGAAGGGTCTGACCAACGCGACTCGCGATATTCACCTGAGTCCCATCAGAAATTCCACGCAATGAGGCATCTGATTCGTGAATCTCGAGAATATCCTCCAGATGCCAAACAGTATTTTCAGTTCGGCGAGTCTGCGCGCCAACGTTGTACTGGCTCAGGATGCGCCCTGTCGTCAGCAGAAGCGGAAACTTTCGAGTAGTACGTTCGTCGGTTGGGACGTATGCGGTTTCCATAAATTGACCAAGTCCTCGCACGAACTTATCGACGTGCATCGTTGGAGTGCCCAGCGGTTGTAACTCATTACATGGCCATTGGACGCTACCGACCCGATCAAGAAGGTCAAAACTAACTCCCTTAAAAGTTGGAGTCAGTTCCGCAATTTCGTCCATGATCTGTGCCGCATTGTCGTAGTGCATCGGATAGCCGAGCGCTTCGGCAAGTTCGGAAACAATTTGCCATTCTTGCTTCCCGTTCTTAGGCGCCATCACGGGACGGACCCGATTGATTCGTCGTTCAGCGTTTGTGAATGTCCCGTCTTTTTCGAGGAATGAGGTTCCGGGTAAAAAGACGTGGGCGAAGGCAGACGTCTCGTTTATGAAGAGATCTTGTACGATCACCAATTCCATCGACTCAAGTCCATGCTTGACGTGCTTCACATTCGGATCAGACTGGGCAATATCTTCTCCCTGAATGAAAATCGCCTTAAATCGTCCGTCAATTGCGGCATCTAGCATGTTGGGTATACGAAGCCCTGGTTCTGATTGAAGTTTGGTTTCCCAAACCTTTTCAAATTGTTCCCGCACCACGTCGTCAGACACGTGTCGATATCCCGAGAATTCATGTGGGAATGAGCCCATATCACAGGCGCCTTGAACGTTATTTTGGCCGCGGAGCGGGTTAACCCCGACGCCGTCGCGACCGAGATTTCCGGTGGCCATGGCAAGGTTCGCCATGCCCATAACCATCGTCGAACCCTGACTGTGTTCGGTTACCCCGAGACCGTAATAGATTGCACCATTTTTGGCCGACCCAAATAGTCGTGCGGCGCTGCGAATCTCTTCGGCAGGTACTCCCGCCAGAGTGGCAACCACTTCTGGACTATTTTCTGGGCGAATAATGAAGTCAAACCAACGTTTGAAGGAAGCATCCTCACATCGCTCTTTTACAAAAGATTCGTCGTAGAGATGTTCGGTCATAATGACGTTGGCTATCGCGTTGATCACGGCTACATTTGTGCCCGGTTGCAATTGAAGGTGATTGGCAGCCATGATGTGGGGAGATTTAACCAGGTCGATTCTTCGCGGGTCGACAATAATTAATTGCGCACCCTCACGCAGCCGCCGTTTCATCCGCGAAGCGAAAACCGGATGCGCATCAGTCGGATTAGCGCCAATCAGCAGAATAACATCCGCACTGCCAACTGATTTAAAGTCTTGCGTGCCGGCGGACGTGCCAAACGTTTGGCTTAGGCCATAACCGGTGGGCGAGTGACAGACCCGCGCGCAAGTGTCTACATTGTTGTTACCAAAGGCAGCACGAATCATTTTTTGCACGGCAAAAACTTCTTCGTTTGTGCAACGAGATGAGGTAATCCCGCCGATGCTGTTTTCACCATACTTTGCCTGGACTTGCTTGAGGCGAGCAGCCGCATATGAGATCGCCTCTTCCCAAGAAACTTCCCGCCACTCGTCGCCAATTGTTTCGCGAATCATGGGCTTCGTGATTCGATCGGGGTGCGATGCGTAACCGAAGGCAAAACGTCCTTTAACGCAGGAATGGCCTTCATTAGACTGCCCACTTTTTGCAGGGACCATTCTAATCAGTTGGTCGCCGCGAAGTTCAGCTTTGAACGTGCAACCAACCCCGCAGTACGCGCAAGTGGTTAAGACGGTGCGGGTAGGCATCCCAAGTTGGACAACGCTCTTTTCTTCAAGCGTCGAAGTTGGACATGCCTGCACGCAGGCTCCGCATGAGACACACTCACTTTGCAAGAAGTTTAGCCCGCCAGGTGAAACTTTAGAGGCAAAACCTCTGCCCTCGATGGTCAAAGCGAATGTCCCCTGCACTTCATCACAGGCTCGGACACAGCGATTGCAGACGATGCACTTGCTTCCATCAAAATCGAAGTACGGATTTGAATGGTCTGTCTCTGCTGTTAAATGATTTTCACCTGCATATCCGTAGCGGACGTCTCGCAGTCCGACGACGCCGGCCATGTCCTGCAATTCGCAGTCGCCATTGGCCGGACAAGTTAGGCAGTCAAGGGGGTGGTCAGAGATGTAAAGCTCCATGACTCCACGCCGAATTTTCTCTACCTTTGGGGTTTGCGTGTGCACGACCATGCCCTCTTTGCAAGGCGTTGTACATGACGCGGGGGTGCCTTTAACGCTATCGATTTCGACGACACAGAGCCGACAGGAACCAAAAGCGTTAAGAGAATCAGTAGCACAGAGTTTTGGGACAGTGAGCCCAGCCTCCGTCGCTGCGCGCATGACCGAGGTACCTTCCGGGACAGTAACGCTAACCCCATCTATTACCACGCTGATCAGATCAGTCGACTTGCTTTCCGGCGTTCCATAATCTGTCTCATGCAGTAGCGTCACGGACACCCCCTACGAGCACTTCGATGCCAAAATCGGCAGGAAAATTGTCAAGAGCGCTCTTCACTGGCAATGGAGTGAGTCCGCCCATCGCACACAATGAACCATCCGTCATTACCTCACATAAATCTAAGAGCAATTCGAGATTTTCTCGCCGACGCTCCCCTGCCACGATTTTGTCGATCGTCTCGACACCACGGATCGCACCGATTCGACAAGGTGTGCATTTTCCGCACGACTCCTCTGCGCAGAAGGCCATTGCGAAGCGCGCTTGCTTGGCCATGTTAACGGTCTCGTCAAAGACAACGACTCCTCCGTGCCCCAGCATGCCACCAATTGCGAGAAGTGATTCATAGTCCATCGAGATATCGAAAGCAGATGTTGGGAGATAAGAGCCGAGCGGTCCCCCGACTTGAACTGTCTTCACTGCAAGTCCGGTACGAGTCCCTTCGCCGAAACCGTCGACAAGTTCGCGGAGTGAAACACCGAAGGCCAACTCAAGGATGCCACCGCGAGCGATGTTTCCGGCCAATTGAAAGACCTGAGTGCCTCGCGAACGTCCGGTACCAAAATCGTGATAGGCAGCCGCGCCGTTGTTAATGATCCATGGTACCGACGCAAGAGTCATTACATTATTGACCACGGTTGGTTTTCCGAAAAGCCCTTCAATCGCCGGTAGCGGGGGTTTTGCTCGCACTACGCCACGCTTACCTTCAAGACTTTCAAGCATCGCGGTCTCTTCGCCACATACATAAGATCCGGCGCCGACCCGGACTTCGATCTCGAAGGAACGCCCACTCCCGAGAACATCGTCACCAAGAATTTTGAATTCATTCGCCAATAAAATGGCGGACTGCATCGCGGCGATCGCATGTGGGTATTCCGAGCGAATATAGATAAGGCCCTGCGTAGCTCCTACGGCTAGACCAGCAATAGTCATTCCCTCTATTAAAGTGAAGGGATCGCCTTCCATCAGAATTCGATCCGCGAAGGTACCGCTGTCGCCTTCATCTGCATTGCAGCAGATGTACTTCTGTGTCGCCGACGTCTGCAAAACTGTCCGCCACTTGATTCCGGCAGGAAAGCCAGCGCCACCGCGACCGCGCAAACCAGATGAAGCCACTTCGTCAACGATTCCTTCAGGGTCCATAGCCAGGGCTTTACGCAGGGCGAGAAAACCACCATGTGCTTCGTAATCGCTCACCGAGAGCGGATCGACGATGCCCACGCGAGCAAAGGTAAGGCGGCTCTGCTTTGCAAACCAAGCATGCTTGTCAACTATGCCTACTGAGAGTGAATGCTCGCCACCTTCGAGAAATCCGCAATCAAAGAGCGCGTCAACATCACCCGGCTCGACTGGCCCGTAGCCAACCCTGCCGTTAGCGGTCGAAACTTCGACCAAAGGTTCTAGCCACATTGCACCGCGCGATCCATTACGAACCACCTTGATAGTAATTCCACGTTTAGCCGCTTCCTCTTCAATTCGCTTAGCGACCTCATCTGCGCCAACCGAAATCGAGGCAGCGTCACGAGGAACGTAAATCATCGTCAAGTCAGTCGCCGGACTCATTGCACGCCGCCGAGTGCGGCACGAATCTTGGCCACCGTTACCCGACCGAGGATTTGATTATTTACAACAGCGGAGGGGCCGAGCGCACAATTACCGAGGCAAAATACCGGTGCCGCTTCGACATCGCCGCTACGCGATTTGGCGTGAACATCTAGACCCATCTCGTTTCGTATGGCGTCTACCAGCGCATCCGAGCCATTTGCTTGGCAGGCTTCGGCGACACAAATTTTAACGATGTTGGGGGCAGGTGGTGTTGACCGAAAATCGCTGTAGTAAGTGAACACGCCGTAGACTTCAGCGCGAGAGACGTTGCAAATATCGGCCACCATGTTGAGCGCGTCATCGGGCACGTAGCCGAACTTTGTCTGAACAGTCTGAAGTGCCCGCAATACGGAGCCGTCGATGTGAGCAAAATGAGTTATGGAATCGCGAATATCTTCAGCGACCACCACCGGCCAAGTTGTGCTCATTCGCCTACTTTAGACCCGTTTGACCTACGCTTCGCGCTCTTCATCAAGGGCATTCAGTTGCTGTACGCGCGCTTCATGTCGTCCACCCTCAAATTCGGTTGTCAGAAAGGTTTCTAAGCATGATATGGCGAGATCAGAGGTGGTGTTGCGCTCGCCGAAACAGATTACCTGTGCGTCGTTATGTGCCCGCATCAAACGCGCCGATTCCACATCGTGAGCCACAGCAGCCCTGATCCCCGAAATCTTATTTGCCGCGATGCAGATTCCTATTCCACTGCCACAAACCAAGACCCCACGTTCGGCCTCACCTCGGGCGATCAACCGACCCACTTCGGCGCCGAATTCTGGATAATCGGTACGTTCCTCGCTGTATGTCCCGACATCAATCACTTCGAAATTATTGCCACGCAAGTAATTACCTACGACTTCTTTAAGCAGGAAGCCCGCATGGTCGCTACCAATCGCCACAGTCATCTTCATGATTCTGCTCCCTCTATTTCTTCTTGGTGCTCTTGATCTTCAGCAATCGGAGCATATTGATTTGCCACTCCACCGCGCGCAAAGGCAAGTAAGGTCAAACCAAATTCGCGGGCCAACTCAACGGCCAAGGACGTAGGCGCAGAGACACCGACGAGTGCCGAGATTCCAGCTGCCACCGCTTTCTGAGCAATTTCATAACCGACGCGACCCGAGACGACTAATGTCCATCCCGAAAGCGGCAACAAGCCTGCGACCAAAGCGGCGCCGATCGCTTTATCGACTGCGTTGTGACGACCAACGTCCTCGCGTAAAAAGTGAAGAACTCCATTGATATCGACGAGCGCTGCTGCGTGTAATCCACCTGTACTGGCGAAAATCTTCTGGCGATCATCGAGAAGGGTTGTCATGGCCGCCAGCGTTGCCGCGTCGTGAGAAGTAGGTACCACGTTGGTAGTGCCTCGCTCGTGAAGATCGTTGAGCGATGTACTTCCACAAACGCCACAAGCCGACGAGATAGTGAACCTGCGTTCTAGATTGCGCGCAACTTCTGCTGCACTTGGCGAAAGTGAGGCAATCACCACGTTTGCTCGCTGTCGCGGGGTCAGTGTGCGATCACCGCAAACTTTGACCCCGAGCAGTTGCTCTGAGCTGCGAACAATTCCTTCACCCCACAGAAAGCCCGCCGTCAATTCAAGATCGGAGCCTGGAGTTCGCATCGTTACTGCCAGTGTCGTCTCGCTGGCCCCTCGATTGATCCGTATCTCGAGTGGTTCTTCAACGACGACGTTTTCTCGGCGCGCACCAGAACCGTCGCTGCGTAGCGTCTGAACGCGAGCGATTGCCGAAGGCGCTTTCTCAGAAGAAGGCACGGGGCAACAATACTCAAGATCGTGCAAATCGTCCGGCGTCGGCAATATTCCGCCCTTCCGTCAGGAAGAGGGTGCAACCGTGCGAGAACCTGGCGCCGATCCATGCCCGGCTCGAACCGAAAAAAGGACCAAGACGATGAATAGGCCGAGTGAAACGGCTACCAATCCGTAACCGATCTGCGCGACACGGCCCTCATAGAGTGTGAAGACGGCGCCGACGTTGAAGATAAGAATTCGCGCCTGCCACATCAAGGAAAGTCGCTTTATGTGTTCACGAACTGCTGCTGGACCTCCGCCTAGAATTACCGGAACTAAAAATGTCAGAGCGCCCAGAAGAATCTGTCCGACGAAGCCAATGAGAAACGCTGGAATAAATCGATCAACCCAAATTACGTAATCTGCCAGACTCCCGAGGAGTGCAAGGGCGGCTAAATCTGAAAGTACTCCAAGCGAAAGCCATAACGCCGAACAGACGATCGAAAAAGTCGGCAAATCACGCGGCGCCTTCTGTCTCCAAGTTCCGATAAATGGGACCGAAACAACCCCAATACCCAACGCGTAAAGAATCATGCCGAATATCGCGACATAACGTTGATTCATGGCCAACGAAATAGCAGCCACGCTTATGCCAGTGAAAAGAAAAGGCAGCGAGAGTTTTGCACTTTTCATAACACCGTCAACCATCTTCGTACGTAAAATGGTGGGCCAGAAGGTGAAAAGGGTACCTATGACGGTTACGCCAACCCATCCCAGCAGATTGGCGTGAAGATGTGCCACGTGCAGTGAATCACGAAGGGCACTACCGTCTTTTTGAAAGGCCGAGAGCACTCCGAATAAAACTCCGAGCATTAAACAGGAGGCTGCCGCGAGATAAAAATGTACGGTACCGGCAAAGCGATTCTGGAGAGCGCGATTTGAAAGGCGGTAGAGGTTGTAGGCATGAATCGCGATCACAAGCATGAGCGAGCCGGCACCCACAATGATCAATACGCTGTTGGGAACTGATACGCCAACAAGAGTGGCGATCACCGCCAGGTTCAACGCAACTAAACGCCAAGCAGATTGTCTGCGACTTGGTTGCCGAACTCGGAGAAGGGTGATGGTGAAGTGCTCGGTCCAAGTCACAATGGCGTTAGTCACCGCTCCGAGTAGGAAAAGGTGAACCACCAACCATCTATGCGCGGCGAAGTGAATAGGTCCGATGAGGGTGAGGAGTCCGAGCAACGCGTACAAAAAAACGAGACCATTTGCTCGAACATGCCATGAACGACGTGCATTGGTTGAGGGAGTCAAGAATTATCCTTCGCTACGAACGTTCAGGTTCCATATCGATGGCACCACTAGGACATTCAACCGCACAGATGCCGCAACCCTTGCAGTAGTCAAGATTAAACTCGTAATTTCCTTCGCCTATCTTGACCACCGCGTTGTCTGGGCAAACCCCAAAACAGTTATCGCATGAGAAGCAGTTGCCGCAGGATAGGCAGCGGCGAGCCTCAAAAAGCGCTGTCTCTTCATCCAGACCTTGCACCACTTCAGCAAAATTGGTCGCCCTTCTTACCGAATCCAATTTGGCCCGGACGGTTTTTGGGGCATCCGAGTAATACCAGGTATTCAGCCGGTCGAATGTGGCCAATGCTGGACGGGGTGCGTGAACAAATTTTTCTCCGCGTAGCCACGCGTCGATTGCCCGAGCCGCTTGCTTTCCGTGTCCGATTGCATTCGTCGCGGTCCGTTCCCCGGGAACAGCATCGCCACCAGCGAAGAGTCCGTCTCGTCCGGTCATCAGAAAGTTGTCGACTTGGATTACGCCGTCGTCAATAGCGACTCCTTCGGCCCCGTCAACGAGTGAAAGATCGACATCTTGACCCAGCGCAAGAATCACGGAATCGGCTTCAAGGGTCTCGAACTCTCCGATCGGCCGTGGAAAGCCCTTTTCGTCTAGCTCCATTTTCTCAACAGTTACCAGGCCGTCATCTACCCACGAGATGGTGGATAGCCAGCGCATAATCACGCCCTCATCGACGGCTTCATTTACTTCAATGTCGTGAGCTGGCATTTTTTCTCGGTTGCGTCGATAGACAACCACTGCCTCATTCGCACCAAGACGACGCGCCGTTCGAGCTGCATCTAAAGCAGTATTGCCGCCGCCATACACAATCACCCGCCGCCCTAGCAGGGGCGGATCGCCCTCTGCCGTCATGTGGAGCATTGAAACAGCATCAAGCACGTGGGCGCTATCTCCCGCGGGTATGTAGGCGCGTTTGCCAATATGTGCACCAATTGCGAGAAAGACTGCATTAAATCCTTCTTCTAGCGCGCTCTCGGCGCTCTCCACCTTCGAATTACATTCGATGGTGACTCCGAGATTTGTGATCCGTGAAATTTCAGCATCGAGTACATCACGCGGCAATCGATATGCCGGGATGCCATAGCGCATCATGCCTCCTGATTCGGCGGCACTTTCTCTGATGGTCACTTCGTGCCCTTGGAGAGCCAAGTGAAAAGCCGCCGAAAGACCCGAAGGTCCGGAGCCAACGACCAACACTTTCTTACCGCTCGGGGCAGCATCTTTGATGAATTGCCAGCCTTGCGAAATCGCCTGATCGCCTAAGAATCGTTCAACTGAATTAATCCCAACGGCTTCGTCCAATTCATCGCGATTACAGGCAGTTTGACACGGGTGATAACAGATTCGACCCATGATTGCCGGCAGCGGATTGTCTCGAGTTAGATGACGCCAAGCTGATTCATAATTTCCCGCTTCACCGTCGTAGAGCCAACCCTGCACATCTTCACCAGCTGGACATGCATCGTTGCAGGGCGGCAACCGATGCACATAGACCGGGCGTTCGGTTCGCCACGATCCCGTGTGGTTGGCCAGCGAGGATCCAACGTCGAGGGTTATGGCAAAGGGCTTACTCATGATCAGCCTCGGCTTCAATTGGATCACATAGTTTATATTTCGCGATATTGCGGTCCGCAATCGCCTGAATTGCATTTAATAAGTCCGGGTGGCCGTGCGCGCCAAAGAGATGAGCAAAGCGCTTCTGGGGTTTTAAATATTCTTCAACCTGAACCAACCGTCTAATTTTCTTCGTTGCCGTGACTTCCCCATCTTCAGCCTCAAACACCGGGAACAGCCCAGATTCGGTGGCTAGTCGCGCTAACTTGATGGTCTCTTCAGATCTTGAACCCCAGCCGAGCGGACAAGGCACGAGAACATGCAAGTAGCGTGCTCCTCGAATTGTCATTGCCTTCTTCACTTTGGCTTCAAGATCGTGCAAGTCCGCGACGGTCGCAGTGGCAACATATGGGATTCCATGTGCCATTGCGATCAACGGTAAATTCTTCCCTTGAGTAAATGACGCACCGGGGTTGGGGCCAATTGCATGTGTGGTGTTTGTTCGCGCAGCAGGTGGTGTAGCACCCGACCGCTGGACACCGGTATTCATGTACGCCTCGTTGTCGTAGCAAATGTACAAAACATCATCATTGCGCTCGAACATTCCCGATAACGGACCAAATCCAATATCGACGGTTCCGCCATCTCCACCCTGCGCGACTACCCTGATATCACTCTTACCCTGTGCTCTGAGTGCCGCTGCTACTCCCGTAGCGACAGCAGCTGCATTGCCGAAAAGCGAGTGAAGCCACGGCAAGCGCCATGAAGTTTCAGGGTAGGGAGTGGAGAAAACCTCCAAGCATCCCGTCGCATTCACAGCGACCAATTTTCCATTCGTTGCGGCCATTGCCGCATCGATCGCGTACCGAGCGCCGAGAGCCTCCCCACAGCCCTGACAGGCGCGGTGACCAGACGTGAGTGAGTTAGCTCTGGAGGATCGAGACTGCTCCGGTAGATCTGCCTCATCAATGAGTCGATTCCCGACGGCAAAGGACCCAACCTGATAAAACTTCAATTGAGTGCTCATCGTGAGCCCAAGTCTCGTAAGAGGTTTTCGGCCATAGGACCCGAGCGGCGCTGTTCGCGGTGACGTTCGAGCTCGCGATTAATCAGTTCAACATCTAGGTCAACAAATGTTAATTCCGGCAATGTGTCATCAAATGCTCGTTCGATGATCCCGCGAATTGAATCTCTGGTAATTGGACGTCCGCCCAAACCTGCAACAGCAGTTGCAATCGAGACTGGGATGTTGCTGAGGGCGGTGCGCACATTGGAGGATACGATTCCGCCGATTCCAGGGGCGAAGGCACGTTCGACAACTACAACTTTCGGAACCTTGCCGAGCGCATTACGTACAGCATCCAGCGGGAACGGTCGAAAAGAAGTGATTCCGAGCACCCCAACCTTCGAACCCATTTCGCGCATCTCATCAATGACAACTTTCATCGTGCCAATTACTGATCCAAGTGCCACCAACACAACTTGGGCGCCTTCGATTCGATACGTGGTGACTAAGCCATCGGCATCGTGTTCACCCGCAGCGCGTCTGCCAAAAATTTCTTCAAACTCGTTTGCGATCCCCGGGATCAGTTCCAGTGCTTGCAGTTGTTTTACGTGCCCTAAGTAGCGCACCTCGGTGAAGGCTTCGGGTCCAACCATTGCGCCAATCGACATTGGATCATTGGGGTCGAGAATCTGACGTGGTACGTAGCTTGGTAGGAATTTGTCGACCGCTTCTTGTTCGGGTAGGTCAATGCGTTCCATCGCGTGTGTTAACACGAATCCATCCATGCAGACCATCACGGGGAGCGAGACTTCCTCGGCGATTCTGAAAGCGAGCATATGAAGATCTGAAGCGGATTGATTATCTTGAGCATAAAGTTGGATCCAGCCAGAATCTCGCTGGCTCATCGCATCGCTGTGGTCGTTCCAAATATTAATGGGAGCTCCGATAGCGCGATTGGCTACCGTCATGACGATAGGCAAACCAAGACCCGAGGCGTTATACAGCGGTTCCACCATAAAGAGCAGACCTTGACTCGCGGTCGCGGTATAGGCCCGGGCGCCAGTCGCTGAAGCACCAATCGCCACAGACATCGCCGAAAATTCTGATTCAACGTTTACGAATTCGCAATTTTTAATCTCTCCCAAACGAACTATTTCATCGAGCGCTTCGACGATGTGAGTCTGTGGTGAAATTGGGTAAGCGCAAATAACTGCGGGACGACAGGCAGCCACTGTTTCGGCTACGGCACGTGATCCCTCAATTTGTCGAAGCATGAGTCATCTCCTTACGCGTGCTCAAAACAAAATCGTAAGCCTCTTGAGCCGCAGCGATGTTGGCGGCTGCAATTCGTTCGGGGAATCGTTCGCTGATCGCGTTGAGGACACTCTTGAGAGTGACCAGATCAGTTGCCGCGGCAAAGCCGCCGAGCAAGGCCGCATTTGGCATCGGCCTACCAACCAGCCTCAATGCAATCTCAGAAGCAGGGAGAATCAAATTTCGTTCGGCATGGCGATTTTGAAGAAATTCGGTCAGGCCTAAATCATCGAAAGTACGACTGGTGTTTATCAGAATGTACGCGGTGGGTGTGGCACCAGCAAAGACGTCAACTGACTGAAGCAATGTTGAATCTTGAATGATGAGCGCATCGGGCGCCATTACTGGCTCGCGTAATCTAATTGGGTGATGACTTATTCGACAGAAGGCTATGACTGGAGCGCCAGTACGCTCAGAGCCAAAGCTTGGGAATGCTTGAGCATGCAAGCCATCGTGAAACGCTGCGACGCTAAGAAGCTCGGCAGCAGTAACCACACCCTGTCCGCCGCGTCCATGAATTCGAACTTGAAACACAGTTCATCTTATGGCGAACCAATCACAAAAGGTTCACTTCCGGACGAGACAAAACTCATTCCCTTCAGGATCCATTAGCCTAATCCAGACCGCCCCTGCCTCACTGATACGAGTCAGATCAATTCGCTGTGCGCCAAGTCTCACTAGGCCCACAGACGAAGTGACTACTTCGCGAATTGGTGCCGGTAGAAAGGTTCGTGGATAGGCGCCAATGGTTCTTGGCCCAGAATCAAATCGGCCGCACGCTCGGCAACCATCATGACGGGCGCATAGATGTTGCCATTCGTGACAAACGGAAATACCGAAGCATCCGCTACCCGGAGTCCGGTCACTCCATGCACCTCCATGGTACGCGGGTTCACGACTGACATCGCGTCGGTTCCCATCTTCGCCGTGCAGGAAGGGTGAAGCGCCGTTTCGCCATCCTTACGAATCCAATCGAGAATCTCTTCATCGGTATCGACGGAGACCCCAGGTGAAGTTTCGCCACCATTGTAAGGAGCCATCGAGGGTTGATTCAGAAGTCGTCTTGCAACATGGATCGCTTCTACCCACTCTCGTAGGTCCTGTTCGGTGGAGAGATAATTGAAACGAAGAGCGGGGTGGATGTGTGGATCCCTGCTCGTAATTTTGACTGAACCGCGAGCGTCCGAATACATGGGTCCAATGTGAACCTGATACCCATGTCCACCCGAAGGTGCCGTGCCGTCGTACCGAATTGCGATCGGAAGAAAATGAAACATCAAATTTGGATAAGTCACAGCTTCATTGCTTCGCGCAAATCCACCACCTTCGAAATGGTTGGTAGCTCCAGGTCCTTTTCGCAAAAAAAGCCACTTCGCGCCGATGATTGGTCGACGCCATTTCTTTAGCATCGGTTGCATAGATACCGGTTGTTTGCACGAGTATTGGACGTAAACCTCTAGGTGATCCTGCAGGTTTTCTCCTACACCCGGGAGGTCGTGAACTATTGGAATTCCTAATTTCTCTAATTCGCTGGCATTACCAACGCCCGATAATTGAAGAATCTGGGGCGTATTTATAGCTCCGCCGCAAAGCACGATTTCGCGCCCACGAATTGTTTGAGTCTTTCCACGAATAACAACTTCAACTCCGACGGCTTGCTTCCCCTCGAAAATGACTCGGCGAACGAAAGCGTGTGTCTTAACGGTCAAATTCTTCCGATTCATGGCGGGGTAAAGGTACGCGCGTGCCGCGCTCAGGCGCCTACCTCGCTGGATGTTCCGATCGAATCTTGCGAATCCCTCTTGGCGAAAACCATTCACATCATCGGTTAACGAGTAGCCAGCTTCTTGGACGGATTTGAAGAAAGCACCAAAAAGCGGATTGGTGGCAGGGCCGCGTTCTAGGACGAGGGGTCCGCTATGGCCACGATAGGGAGTTCCTGGATCGTCTAGACAGTTCTCCATCTTCTTAAAATATGGAAGGCAGTGGGCGTAATCCCAATCGTGCATCCCAGGCTCCCGGGACCAACGCTCATAATCCATTGGGTTACCTCGTTGAAAAATCATGCCATTGATACTGCTCGAGCCACCAAGCACTTTTCCACGCGCATGATAGATCCGCCGGTTGTTCATAAATGGTTCTGGTTCTGATTCATATTTCCAATCGTAAAATTTACTTCCGATCGGAAAAGCGAGGGCCGCTGGCATATGGATGAAAACATCCCATTTAAAATCTCGGCGGCCAGCCTCAAGAACAAGAACGTGATGGTTCGGGTCTGCACTCAGTCGGTTTGCAATAGCCGAGCCTGCGGATCCGCCGCCGACGACAATGAAATCGTATTCCATTACCTCGCCTCCGCCGCTTCGACCACGTTCGTGATTAACATCGCGCGCGTCATCGGTCCGACCCCACCTGGCATCGGTGCAATGAAACTTGCAACTTCCATAACGGATGGATGCACGTCACCGACCAGTCCTTCAGCCGTTCGAGTGATACCTACATCTAAAACGACCGCACCTTCGCGAATCATGTCGCCTTTGATCATGTGTGGCATGCCGGCTGCGGCGACAATAATATCGGCGCGCTTTAGATGAGCCGCCAAATCTCTGGTGCCGGTGTGCGTCAAAGTCACAGTCGAATTTTCACTCTTGCGAGTTAGCAAGAGTCCAAGTGGACGTCCAACCGTCACGCCACGACCCACCACCACGACCTCTGCGCCGTTTAACGGCACGTCGTAACGGCGCAGTAATTCAACGATTCCGCGTGGAGTGCAAGGCAACGGCGCGGTTTGCCCAAGGACCAGTCGACCTAGGTTGATCGGGTGGAGACCATCGGCATCTTTATCCGGGTCCATCGCTTCAAGCGCGGCAAATGCATCGAGGCCTTTCGGGAGTGGCAATTGCACGATGTAGCCCGTACACAATGAGTTTGAATTCAAATCAGCAATCATCTCCATTACCTGGGCTTGGGATGCGTCGGCTGGCAAATCCGCACGAATGGAGGCGATCCCAACCTCTGCACAATCGCGGTGTTTGCCTGCCACGTAGGCCCGTGAACCTGGGTCGTCCCCAATTAGCACCGTTCCAAGACCAGGCATGATGCCTCGCGCCTTGAGAGTCTCTACGCGCTTCGCCAGGTCCGCTTTGATCGCGCTCGCCGTCGCCTTACCGTCCAGAAGTCTTGCGCTCACAATTGCTCCGTATCTAGTTTTTTTAAAGCCAATAATCGTTTATATACTTTTCGCCCTCATCACAGAAGAATGTGACGACGTTCTCCACTTGATATTTCTCGCGCAAATCACGGGCGGCCATCAAGTGCGCGCCTGAAGATGGGCCAACAAAAATTCCATGGTGACCTGCAAGTTGACGCATTTCTTCAATCGCCGCCTCCGAGTCGATAGCTACAAAACCATCGATATCGGCCTTGTGCCGTTGAATGATTCCCGGCACAAAACCGTCCGCGATGCCCTCAATCAAATGCTTCGCAACTTCGCCACACAGAATTGTGCAAGATTCATTGGGTTCTAGCGCAATCACCTTGCACGCCGGATTAACTGCCTTAAAGGCCTGCCCAACACCAATGATCGTCCCACCGGTGCCCACTCCGCCCACAACCAAATCAGGCAATACACCCTCGGGTAGTTGGCTCAAAATTTCTTGCCCGAGCCAGGTTCGATTCTCGTCCACATTCCACTCGTTATCGAATTGTTGTGGCGCAAAGTAACCCGGCAACGCACCCAATCGACGTACTTCAGCGAGCGCATCGTTTACGTGGAAATCTCCCAGAGTGTGGACTTCAGCGCCAAATGCACGTGAGATCGCGGTGCGTTCTGGGCTCATACCATTTGGCATAACCACCAGCATTCGGTAACCCTTAACTGCGGCGACCATGCTCATCGCGTTACCCGTATTCCCGCTCGAGGCCTCGACAATCGTGTCGCCGTGTTTGAGTAGGCCCTCTTTCTCCGCTCGCTCAATCATGTACTTTGCGATGCGAGCCTTAATAGAACCAGAAGGATTTAGGAACTCGAGTTTGACCCAAATTCCATCAACTTGGATGAGTGGTGTGTTACCGATTGCATCTAAGATTGTTGACATTTTTTAGATCCTTCCCCTTGCGATTACCAAATTCATGGAGCCCTGCTACCCGAGGCTATCCTCGGGTAGCAGGTATAGAAATCAGCCAGCCATCCAGGCCTTCACTTTGTCTGGATTTGCATCGACCCACTTCTTCGCCGCTTGGTCATCGGTCATTTTGTCCTGAGCAATGTATTTGGCAACCAAGTTTTGATCGTCATTTGTCCAACTGAAGTTCTTAACCAAATTCCACGCAGGTGAACCCGAAGTCGCAAACTTCACGCTAACCACCTTGTTCAATTCATACGGCGGGTAGTCACAAGCAACCTTCTTGGGGTCTGTGTCGCATCCAGCCGTGTAAGCCGGGAGTGCAACATGCTTGAGCGCCACTTCAGAGAGGAACCATTGCGGTTCATAGAAGTAGCCAATGACTGGCTTCTTCTGAGTCTGGCCATTGCGAAACGCAGTGATGAGCGCCGCTTCGCTTCCCGTGTAAACGACCTTGAAGTTCAACTTAAGGTTCTTCATGAGTGCTTCGTCGTTGGTAACGTAGGACGGGTCTCCATCGAGGAATGCTCCTTTGCCACCTGATTCACTGGTCTTGAACAAGTTTGCGTACTTGTTCAAGTTCTTTGAATCGACGATGTCGGGGTGAGCGGCCGCGAGAAATGGTGGTACGTACCAACCAATGACACCTTTGTTTCCACTCGGCCCGGCGTCTTGGGCAACCTTCTGATCAGTTATGTACTTCTTGACCAGGTCAGCGTGTCCCCAGTTTTCGAGAACCGCGTCGACTTCACCAGTGGAGAAGCCTTGCCATGAAATTTCTTCGCTCAAATTCTTCTTGACCACGGTACAACCAAGTTTGGTCTGGGCAATGTATGCGACGACGGCTGCGTCAGCTTCATAGCCAACCCATGGATTGACTGCGAGGTTAAACGTGCCACATGCTTTTGCCGATGTTGAAGTGGTCGGTGCTGCACTATTCGAACTGCCGACCTTCGTACCGCCGCAAGCCGCGAGTACGAGTGAGGTGACGACGATCAAAAGCAGCAGAGGGCCGCGACGTTTAGCGCCTTTACTTACCACGGGATCCTACCTTCTGTTCTAACGACCGGCTTTCGGTCGTTTTTTCCCGCCGGTCAATCGAGCGACGGAGCCTTGTTGGCATCGTATCTATGCCGTTCATCTTTTCATCGGATCGTTTTGGCATGTACGTCGCGGCGATCGGCGACTGCTTGGGTAATTCGATCGATCATAATTCCAAGCATCACAATGGCAACACCGGCGGCAAGGCCTTTACCCTTTAGATTCTCCTGAGCGAATCCCGCCACTACTAGATATCCCAGGCCACCTGCACCAACAAGGCCACCGACGACAACCATCGCTAAAACGTAGATCAAGCCTTGGTTTATCGCCAACGCGATCGCTCGACGAGCCGAAGGCAATTGAACTTTGGTTATCAATTGCCAAGTATTGGAGCCAGCTGAGATGGCCGCCTCAGTAATAGACTCTGGCACGCTGCGAATCCCATCAGCTACCAACTTGATTGCGGCTGGAGAGGCATAGACGACGGCCGCCATAATCGCGGTGAATCGGGTAGCCCCAAAAAGTCCGAGAAATGGCACGAGATAAACAAACGCGGGCATGACTTGGCCAGCATCGAGGATCGGCCGCAAAATCCGATCCACCCGCATACTTCGTCCGACCCACGTACCAACGGCGATGCCCAATACGACTGTGATCAAGGCCGCCACCAAAGTGGCCGCGAGGGTAACCATTGAATCTGACCAGAGACCAGAGACCAGCAAAATCGCAATGCAGATGGCCACAACTGCGGCTAGGCGCGTCCCTTTAAGCAGGTATCCAGTGAGTACAAGTGCAGCGGCGGTCGTGTACCAGGGTGCATCAACCAGTACCGATTGGATCGGATTGATCAACCCATAACTGAAGATATTTGTCAGGCCGTTTGTTACGGTAACCAGATGGAGTTGAATCCAGCCAGTCGCCGAATCGGCGATTGCGGCAACCTTAATGCCCAATAACCCCGCCCCTGGAAATTGCGAAGCCCAGAGATAAACATTTGAAAGATAGATAGCGACTAGCGTGATAGCAAGGCCGAGCCACTTGGTACTGCGAGTCACCCGTCGACTTACTGGCTTCTTATGAGACGTAGCGATCTGCACTTTGGCTGCAGCCGCGGTCGTTGAACGATCGAGTACAACGGCCATAATGACAATTGCGAGGCCGGCTTGGAATGAACGCCCTACATTTAGTGTCTCGAGTGCTTGAACGACAACCCGACCCAAGCCCGGCGCATCAATGAGTGCAGCGATAGTGACCATTGAGAGGGCGGCCATGATCGTTTGATTGATGCCGACGACGATTGTCCGCTTGGCCTGAGGTAGTTGCACTTTTCGAAGGGCTTGCCAACGGGTTGATCCCATCGAAATCGAGGCTTCAACGGTGCTCCAAGGAACTTCACGAATTGCGACAGCTGTTATTCGAAGTGCTGGGGGAATCGAGTAGATCAGGGTGACAATTGTCGCGGAGGCAGGACCGATCAAGAAAAAGAGAGTGACCGGTGTCAGATAGACGAAGGTAGGCATGACTTGTGCAAAGTCGAGCACGGGCGTAATAAGTTTTTCAAATTTTGGAAAAAGACCAGCGAGTACGCCGAATGGGATGCCGATCAAAAGAGAGAGAACCACCGCAGCGAGGGTGAGTGCCAACGTGTCCATGGACTCTTGCCAGAGACCCAGCAAGCCGAGAGTAATAAACCCGGCGACCGCGAGGATGGCGACGCGAATACTCGCCCATAAGGCGACAACCAGTCCAATAATTGCAACTACACCAAGCCATCCGATTTGAGGTACTGACCGGGTCGCAGTCCCTTGGCTTATTGCATCCTGGAGCAAATTAACAAATGTGTTGATCGACGAACGAATTTTATCGATGGTATTAACAAAGAAAGGATTTGAATTGCGATTTCGATCGATCGCACTGCTAAGACCAGACAGCCAGGTGTGCACACTGGTCAGACTCGAGCGATCCAGCGGAAGAGTTGAATTGCCTCGAAGGATCAGCGCCGAGGACAACCAGATAACGCCCAAGACCGCAAACTTGGCTCCGAGGAGTGACTTGGGCGTTCTGGGGGCAATTATTTCTTCGTGCACCAGCGTGGCGTTAGCCATGGTGAGGACCGGCTATCACGCTGAGAATTTCGTCGGCAGTAACGACTCCGAGTAGTCGTTCGCCATCCATAACTCTAACTGGGCGCCCAGCCTCCAAAATTTGACGGGCGGCATCGCGCACGATGACCGTTGGGGCCAGGATTGGCCCTCCAAGGTCTTCGCCGGAAGTTGGATCGCGAGCGATCCAACGCAAAGTCAAAATGTGTGATTTTGGAAAATCGCGAACGAAATTAGCCACGTAGTCATCGGCCGGAGTCGCCACTAATTCCTCCGGCGTCCCTACTTGAACAAGAGCACCGTCGCGCATAATCGCAATTCGATCGCCAAGTTTGAGAGCCTCCGCGAGATCGTGCGTGATGAAGACCATCGTCTTCTTAACTTCGTGGTGCAAGCGGATAACCTCTTGCTGCATATCACGACGGATTAGTGGATCAAGAGCACTGAACGGTTCGTCAAAAAACATGACATCTGGATCGGAGGCCAACGCCCGCGCCAACCCAACCCGCTGCTGCATCCCGCCAGAGAGTTCGGACGGATAGTTGTTCTCGTTACCTTCAAGACCCACCAACGAGATCACCTCCATCGCCCGTTCGTATCGAGCACTCTTGCTCATCCCATTGATCTCAAGTCCATACGCAACATTGTCGGTCACGCGCCGGTGTGGCAATAGACCGAAATGTTGAAAAACCATAGAGAAACGGCTGCGACGCAATTCACGCAGGCGCTGAGTGCTCGCTGCACGGATATCTTCCCCCTCGAGCCAAACTTCGCCCGCGGTGGGTTCAACGAGTCGAGTTAAGCATCGAACTAGGGTCGACTTACCTGATCCGGAAAGTCCCATTACGACGAAAACTTCACCATCGGAAACATCAAAAGAGACGTCACGAACCGCGACGGTGCAACCGGTTTTTTCACGCAATTCGGCTCGAGGTAAAAACGCATCAGCAGAGCCCACAATTTTCTCGGGATTCGGCCCATAAACCTTCCAGAGCCCATGGACTGAGATAGTCGGATCGATCTCCGAATTCATGGCTTTTCTCCTACCGAAGTTTCGGGAAACCACCCTGATTTGGCTGGATTGAGATTGGTCCAGATGTGTTTTGCCTCTAAATACTCGAAGAGCCCCGAAGGCCCTAACTCGCGCCCGGTCCCAGAGGCTTTAAAGCCACCCCATTCCGCCTCAGGTCGGTAAGGGCCGTAGTCATTGATCCAAATTGTGCCGTGTCGTAAAGCGCGCGCCACGCGTTGGGCTCGATCGTGATCGCTGGTCCAAACCGCTCCGGATAGGCCGTAGATCGTGTCGTTACCAAGTTGGATCGCCTCAGCCTCGGTGTCAAATGTTTCGACCGTAATTACTGGTCCGAACGATTCGTCCTGCACGCAATTCATCTCTGTCTTGCACTCATCGAGCACTGTGGGTTCTAAATACCAACCGTCGCGCAAATTTTCCTCGCTTGGTCGGCCACCACCCGCGCGCAGTTTTGCACCTTCAGCGATTGCGCTGGCGATGTATGTCTCGACCTTCGCCCGATGCGCTTGGCTGATCAATGGACCGGTCTGTGCCTCCTGGTCGTTCGGGCCACCTAAGCGAATAGCTCGAGCGCGTTCAACGATCGCAGAGACAACCTGATCGTGAATTTCACGTTCAACTAGCAACCGTGTACCGGCCGAACACACTTGGCCAGAATGAAGGAAACCGGCAGTTACCGCATTATCGATCGCAGCTGCTAAATCAGCGTCAGCAAAAATTATATTTGGGTTCTTCCCGCCAAGCTCTAGAGCGATCTTCTTCACTGTCTGTGCCGCAGCGCCCATGATTGTCTTTCCAGTAGCGAGTCCGCCAGTGAATGAGACCATATCGACGCGGGGATCGCTGGTTAGTGGGAAGCCAACAACCGCCCCGGAACCAAGAATGAGATTGGCCACCCCTTTTGGCACGCCCGCTTCGTCGAGAATACGTATCAAGTGAATTGCACTCGATGGCGTTAGCTCGCTTGGTTTGAGAATAAAACTACATCCAGCAACGAGTGCCGGGGCGACTTTCCACGATGCCTGCAAGAGAGGGTAATTCCATGGACCAATCAAACTTGCGACGCCCACTGGTTCGTAAACGATTTCACTTTTGATTTCGTTGCGTCCTACATCAACATTTCGGCCATTCAGATTTGCGCCAAGTTCGGCGTAGTAGCGAAATACTGCAATCACATCGGTTAGATCAAAACGTGCTTCAACTATGCGTTTACCGGTGTCATGACTCTCGCTAATCGCAATCATTTCAGCGTCGCGTTCCAATAGATCGGCAATTCGGCCGACGAGTTTGGCGCGTTCGCTATAACTCCAGGACGTGAAGAGACCCGCGTCGAAACTGAAACGTGCAGATTCAATCGCCGCCAGTGCATCTGTCAAAGTGGCTTCGGGAACGCTAGCAATTAGCGACCCGTCGTGGGGGCTTCTAATCTCGCGGACTCCACGATCGCTGGCTTCACACCACTGACCCCATATGAAAAGTAGGGCTTGCCTCGTCATAACTCTCGCCCTTCCCTGCTGTAACCAAGTCGTTGCGAAACTTCCATGGCGGCGGCGTAGACAGATTCGCCAGCGACCTTGAGCCGTTCGCCATTCAACCTGAATGCAGGCCCGGACAGTGATAATGCAGCACATACTGCGCCATTGCGATCCCAGATCGGCGCCGCAACCGCAGCGAGACCTTCTTCCAATTCTTCGACGGCGTCAGCCCATCCGCGCTCGCGGATTGCCGCAAATTGGCGCTCTAATTCTTCAAAGTCAGTGATCGTATTCGACGTGAAATTGCCTGGCGCCACCCCAACCATCTCTAATTGAGTCGTGCGGGGTAACCACGAAATGAGCGCTTTCCCATTAGCCGTGCAATGCACTGGAATGTGCTGACCCACCCAATTGTGCATTTGAAGCGCCGAATTCGTGCTGGCCACCTGATCGACGTACAACGCTTCGTGCTGCCAGAGAACTGTGAGGTTGACTGTCTCACCGAGTTCGCTAGCGAGCTGTTCAGCAAACGGGCGCGACAGACGGATCACGTCAAGTCGAGCACTGGCAACTCCGGCTAGCCGAAGAACACCGTATCCGAGGCGATATTTGCCACGCTCAGCAACCTGTTCCACCATGCCGCGTGTTTCAAGAGTGCTCACCAGGCGAAATGCAGTCGATTTGTGAACTCCGAGTTCGGCAGCGATCTCAGTGACCCCAAACTCGCCGGAACGAGCCAGTATTTCCAGGATGCTCAGGGCTCGATCAACGGATTGAACTGCCGCAGATTCGCCATTTGAAACAGCGTTCCTCACTGCGCAACGACCATGTCGGCGAAAGTAGCGTCCTCTACGGGTTAAAGCAATAGGCCGCGCTCAACGATCGAGAACGCTCTTGCGCATTGACATGAAATCTTCGAGCTCGGCAACGATCGAAGGATCAATATCCGGTTGGACGTATTCGGAAAGTCGCTTCTGGTAGATCTCCCCCGCGCGGGCCACCGCGTCCCTTGAACCAAGTCGGGTCCAACGCTCGTGGTTGTCGCTGTTGGATAGGAATGGCCGATAGAAGCAATCTCGGAATCGATCCATCGTGTGCGCCGCGCCTAGGAAGTGCCCACCATGCCCAACTTCGAGGTGTGCATCAAAGGCCATCGATTCATCCGTTATTTCCAGCGGCGTAAATTCCACCATCAAATTCTGCAGAATTTCTATGTCGATGATGAATTTTTCGTAGCTGGCCACCAGACCTCCTTCGAGCCAGCCGGCTGTGTGCATGACCCAATTGGTTCCCGCCAAGAAAGTTGGCAACATCGTCATCATTGTTTGATAGGCAGCTTGGGCGTCCGGAATTTGCGCTGAATTCAAACCTCCACCGGCGCGGAAAGGCAGATTAAAGTGGCGCGCAATCTGCCCAGTGCAGAGCAAACCGATTGCTGATTCCGGCGTGCCAAATTGTGGTGATCCAGATTGCATATCGATGTTGGAAAGGAATGATCCAAATACAACCGGTGCGCCCGGCCTGATCGTCTGAGCTAGCGCGATTCCAGATAGTGCTTCGGCCATTTGTTGAGCCAAAGAGGCCGGGATCGTGACCGGACTCATTGCCCCCATTAGCAAAAAAGGAGTGAGGACGACGGGCTGTGCCGCAAGTACGTATTCGCGCATTGAGTCAAGCATCCGGTCGTCCCACCGGAGCGGAGAGTTGCAGTTGATTAATGAAATCAGCGCCGGTACTTCTTCAATCACGGATCTTCCGCCATGGATAATTTCAGCCATTCGAATTACATCGCGAGCGTTCTCTGCCGTGACCACGTTGCCCATGAAAAATTTGTCTGTCAGCGTCGCGGCCGCGTAGGCCATATCCAAGTGACGAGAATCTAGGGAGAGATCATTGGGTTCGCAGACAACTCCCCCGACGGTATCGAGCGAATCGAATGACTGGGCTAATTTGCAGAAATTCTTGAAATCTTCGTAGGTCGCGTCGCGACGTATGTCTCCGGCACGCACGAAGGGTGGGCCATAGACGCCACCAAACACCATGGCATCGCCACCGATATGCACGCTGTTCTTCGGATTGCGTGCGCGTAAATCGAATTCGCGCGGCGCCTTTGCTACCTGAGCCAAGATCCACTCAGGATCAAATTTAACGTTATCGCCCTCTACTTCCTGACCCGCTTCGCGGAGTAGATCCAGGGCCCATGGACTGAGGAATTCGATTCCAATCTCAGAGACAATCCGCTTCCAACCACGGTCGAGGGTGGCCAGAGCGTCGGCGCTCAAGATCTCATACCGAGGCATTCGATTTCTAAACACGCGGTCTCCTTCTTAACGTTGACCCAGAACGAGGTGGACTATACGCTAGGAACTTGGAACAGGGGTTCCATATCATGGAACTTCCGGCCTGTGTTCGACGCGAAGGGGGCACATGGACAAATCTGCTCAAGCCATTACCGGCACTCAAGCAGTTAATCGCGCCAATGCACTCCTCGTTCACATCTTAGAAGCCGAGCGCTCACCAATTCTTACCGAACTAGCGATTGCTCACGGTTTGGCAAAATCGACCACCTCACGCCTTCTCGGCGCACTAGAACGGTCTGGACTCGTTCAACGCGATCGAGAAGGCGCCTTTCAACCTGGCTCTGTGCTCACAAAATTTGCTCGAACGCGCGGGGGCGAAGCCGATCTTGCCGCCCGTTTTCGTCCGGTACTTCAGCGCATTTCAAATAGCACGGGAGAGACCGCCAATTTGGCGATTGCCGGACACGGGGCGGTCGATCTAATTGATCAGGTCGATGGACACTACCTGCTCGGTGCCAAGAACTGGGTTGGAACGAACGTTCCCCTGCACTGCTCTGCATTGGGCAAAGTTTTACTCGCTTTCGGTGCAGCGACAATGCCAAAGGGAAGATTGGCTCGTCGCACCAGCGCCACAATTACCTCGAAAATACAGTTAGAGGATGAATTAACTCGCGTCAAAAGTAAGGGATTCGCATCTATCTACGACGAACTCGAAGAGGGACTCGTTGCAATCGCAGTTCCGGTGCGAGAGATCGATGGGACGGTAATTGGGGCGATTTCGCTCTCTGGTCCTTCGACTCGAATCACCAGAGAGCGCATTGACAAACTTGGCGCACTACTAATTGCGGAAATTGAAGCAGAAAAACCGATTAGAAAAAAGGAAGGCGCAGCATGAGCCACGAAGAGATCATCCAAGCCCTCTACAACGAGACTCTCGCAGGTAATGCGCCTGCGGTTCTCGAATTGACTTTGAAGGCACTCGCAGAAGGAATGGGTCCAGACACGATCCTCTTCGATGCGCTCATTCCTTCGCTTGAAGAAGTTGGTGCCAGATTTGAGCGTGGTGATTTCTTTGTCCCCGAGATGCTCATTGCGGGTAAGGCGATGTCGGGGGCGCTCAACGTTCTCAGGCCGCTACTCGCAGACACCGGTGCGGAATCCATTGGCACATTCGTGATGGGAACGGTGAAAGGCGACGTACACGACATCGGTAAAAACTTGGTCAACATCATGCTTGAGGGCGCTGGCTTTACCGTCATCGATTTAGGTGTGCAAACCGCGCCTGAAAAGTTTATTGCTGCGATCATCGAACACAAGCCAGACATCGTCGGAATGTCAGCCTTCCTCACTACCACAATGCCGATGTTTAAAGTGACTATCCACGAGATCGAAAAAGCAGGCCTCCGCGACAAAGTTGCCATCATGGTTGGCGGTGCTCCCGTGACTCAGGAATATGCTGATGTAGTTGGCGCAGATGGCTTTGCAGCCGACGCCTCGACTGCGGTTCGCAAGGCGAAAGAACTAGTCGCAAAGCGTCGCCGTGCACTTCAACCCGCCTAATCATCCAGAGAGGCGATAGAGACGCAATGGTCAAACTGCTTCCGTTGATCGAACATGCCATCAAAAAACCCATCTGGGATTGCCGAATGTGCGGTCAATGCGTTCTGCATTCAACGGGAATGACCTGCCCGATGACTTGCCCAAAGACTTTGCGCAATGGTCCATGCGGAGGAGTTCGAGAGAACGGGCATTGTGAAGTCGTTCCTGAAATGCGTTGCATTTGGTTAAAGGCTTACGAACGCACCGAGAGCCTTCCACTGCCGAAGTCATGGCGCAACGAGTTCAACCACCTTCGCCCGCCCGTTGACAACCAACTTAAGGGCACGTCGTCCTGGATCAACTTGATCACAAAGCGTGATCGACAAGTACCACCTGGCTGGGACTAATGTCCAATCTGAGTGAACTTGTAGCGGATGGCCAATCGCAGATTTTTACAGCAGAATTCCCATCCGTTGACGGCGGTGGCATGGCTGCAGTTGCGAAACACGCGGCGCATCTTCGCCCCTGGTTCGATGCGGTTAATGCCACCGACAATCCAGCCGCACATGCACACGCCTCGAGCCTCGCTGTCTCCATCGCAATGAAAGCACATGGGCTTGAGCCAATCATGCAGGTCGTCTGTCGAGACAAGAATCGACTGGCAATTCAAGCCGACATCGTCGGAGGTTCGCTACACGGAATCGAAAATGTCTGCCTTCTCACCGGCGATGACGTCACCGCGGGCGATGAGCCAGAGGCCAAGCGCGTCTTTGATCTCGACGGACCACAGGCGATCCGCGTCGCTAGCACTCTAGGCAGAGGGAAATATCTTTCTGGCCGCAAACTTGATCCCGCGCCCATCCTGTTTATCGGTGCCGTTGAAAACCCGGGAGCCCCACCTTTCGAATACCGGATCGATCGCGTAACAAAGAAGGTACAAGCCGGTGCAAAATTCCTTCAACTTCAAATCTGCTACCACCCGGACCGACTTGAACGCTTTTGTACAGGCGTTTACGCCGCTCATCCATCGCTGGCGTTGCTGCCAGACATAGTCCTAGTAAAAAGTGCCCGCGCGATGCACTTCATGAACGACAAAGTCCCTGGGATTGACATCCCAGTCGAGACCATTAAGCGCGTTGAAGCTAGCAGCGACCCTTCTGAGACGGCCTATGAACTTGCCTTAGAGCAGGCCCGCCACGCCCTCGATCAGCCAGGCGTGCGTGGTCTACACATTACAGATTTTCGGCACGACGAAACCATCGATCGACTAATGACCGAGCTCGGCAGAGTAAGACGCTAAGGAGAGAAATGCACACCGTTCTATCTTCATCCACCAAAACGTTGACCATTGGTCACGATTTGCCTTTCTGCATCATCGGAGAGCGCATCAATCCGACTGGTCGGAAAAAATTTCAGGAGCAGTTAAGGGCGGGTGATCTCTCGCAGATCATAATTGATGTACAACAGCAGGTCGATGGTGGTGCCGACATGCTCGACGTGAACATGGGCGTGCCTCTCACCGACGAACCCGTTCTCCTCTCAAGTGCAATCAAGATGATCCAGGGGATTACCGACTTACCGATCTGCATTGATTCCTCCATCATCGAAGCCCTTTCTGCTGGGCTCGAGGCTTACGAAGGAAAAGCCCTGGTAAATAGCGTCACGGGAGAAGATGAACGAATGGAAATCATTCTTCCATTAATCAAAAGACATGGTGCCGCAATCATCGCCTTGCCGAACGACGAGACGGGAATTCCTGCGACGGCAAAGGAACGCCTTGACATCGTCGAAAAGATTATGCGCAGCGTCGAAAAACACGGTATCCCACTTAGTGATCTAGTGATCGACCCTTTGGCGATGACAGTTGGCGCCGACCCAGAAGCCGTCAAGATAACCCTTGATGCTGTTTACCAAATAAGAGAACGTCACGGTCTTAACATGACGATGGGTGCTTCAAACGTTTCCTTCGGTCTTCCGAATCGACACGCGCTGAATGCATCATTCCTACCGATGGCAATGGTTATGGGCCTGACGAGTGCCGTCATGGACGCCAGAACCCCCGGAATTGTTACAAGTGTTCGTGCAAGTGATCTACTCCTTGGGAGCGACCCGTGGGGTTCCAATTGGATCTCCCGCTTTCGTAAAGAACAGGCCTTAGCTGCCAGTTGATATCCGACTGACGCTCACTACTTTCTAAGGAGTAAGCAAATCGCGCGTAAAGAACGTGAAGAAGAGCCAGTCCTCGTACACGATGGCACAGGCCGAGTCCGTCTGAGTTTCCATATCCTCGATGGCGGGGCAACCTCGGATCGAATCATTACCGTACCCACCGGCGTTAGCGCCTTTGATGCGGCCTCATGGAATGGCATTGCGATTGATTCCACCTGTGGCGGACACGGCACCTGTAAAAAATGTCGAATCAAAGTGACAGCGGGCAACGTACCGGTCTCTCGCCTTGATATCAGAGCCTTCACACCCACTGAAATTAGAGATGGGTGGCGCCTTGCCTGCATGGTGAGGACGGCTCAAGATATTGCAATCGATGTCCCTCCTCTGACTACGCGTCCCAAGGCTGCAACCGTCGGTGTCGGCCGACAAGTGATTTTGCGTCCGGCGGTTCAAAAACGTTACGTTGAATTAACCGAACCTACACTTCATGATCAGAGAACCGATTTAGTTCGACTCTTCGATGCTCTAGACGACATCGATCCCCATGTAGCCCTTGATGTCATACGTTTCTTGCCGACAACTTTGCGCAAGGCGGATTTTAAGGTGACTGCGGTTCTCGTCGATCAAGAATTAATTGATGTAGAGATGGGCGATACCAGCGCATATAGGTACGGGGTTGCGTACGACTTGGGGACGACCACCGTTGTAGCGACTCTCCTTGATCTCAATACCGGGACCCCGGTCGCAGTTCGGTCAATGCTCAACAAACAGCAGCCCTTCGGAGCAGATGTCATCAGTCGGATTAGTGCCACCATGCTAGATCCCAAAGCTCTGGATCGCCTGCAATTACTGGCTCAACAGACCATCGCTGAATTAACCGTCGAGGTGTGTGATTCTGCAGGAGTAGACCCCAATAATATTTATGAAGTTGCGCTCGCGGGTAACGCCACAATGACTCAATTAATCCTTGGCATCGATCCAGAACCACTGGGAGTGGCCCCCTTCATCATGGCTAGTGCGGAGTATCCCGAGGTCATGGCCAGCGAGTTGGGTCTGGCCATTCATCCGCGCGCGAGGGCTGTCATCATGCCCGCGCTTGGCGCGTACGTGGGCGGAGATATTGTCGCAGGCGCACTTGCAACTGGAATGGATCGTGATAAGCGACTTCGCCTCTTCATCGACGTCGGTACCAATTGTGAAATAATCTTGGGTGATGGCGAACGAATTCTGGCCACTGCCGCACCTGCGGGACCAGCTTTCGAGGCGGCTTCAATCAAGTGTGGCGTCAGAGCGTCTCCAGGCGCAATCGAGACCGTCAAAATCGAAGATGGAAATCTCGTGATCGGAACAATCGATGATGCACCAGCGATCGGTATCTGCGGCTCTGGTTTGGTCGATGCGTGCGCTTGGTTGGTCTCGTGCGGATTATTGGATCATTCAGGGCGATTTGTGACGGACGAAATAGCACATTCCGTCGCACCGACTCTCGCTGATCGGCTGGTTGAGCGAAACGGCGAGCGGATCTTTGTTCTCACTTGGGGAATGACTGTTGGCGATCTCGACGACTGCATTTTCTTGTCACAACGTGATGTTCGAGAGTTGCAATTTGCAAAGGCCGCTATCGCAACCGGCTGGGCGCTGCTCCTAGAAGAGTTCGGCGTCAAGCCCTCGGATGTACAACAAGTTTTGCTCGCCGGTTCATTCGGTTCATACCTGTCCCCAGCTTCTGCGGTGAAAATTGGCCTCGTCCCGAAGCTGTCAGTTCTGAGAATCATTTCCGCCGGAAACGTTGCAGGTGAAGGTGCGAAGATGGCACTTCTATCGGTGCAAGAAAGACACGGTGCTACCGCGCTACTCGATGAAGTTAAATACGTGGAACTTTCCGACCGCGCCGATTTCAATGATCTATTCGTCGAAAATCTAGCATTCCCCGGTGGATGAGGGTTAGACATGAGGGTGGGTGTCGTCGCTTGCGGCGCAATCGCAACGCATATTGCGCAGATCGCCGAACGCCGAGCGTGGCCGATCACGATCTACCCTTTGCCACCTCTGCTGCATAACCATCCGGAAAAAATAGCTAACGAGGTCGATCGGCTTTTAACTGAATTAGCGGGTCAGCACGACTCACTTGCGGTTGCCTATGCCGATTGCGGTACGTATGGCGCAATTGATGAAGTCGTGACTAGACATAACGTCTTGCGATTAGCAGGTAACCATTGTTACGACATATTTGCCGGTAAGAAAGAAATTGAGCGCCTCATGCAGGACGAGCCAGGTACGTATTTTCTGACTGATTTCTTAGTTCGCTCGTTCCACCGAAGTGTAATTAGTGAACTTGGTCTTGATCGCTATCCTGACCTACTACCCGATTACTTTGGGAATTATCGGCGAATAGTTTGGCTGGCTACCTCTCCTTCCGATGAACTTAAGCGTTCAGCAGCAGAGGCCGCCGTCGCCCTAGAACTTGAATTGGAAATACGCCTGGTTGGCGATTCCGGCCTGGAGCGAGCCCTTGCCGAAATTCTCACTTTCTCGTGATCAAATAGGTCTCATGGACCTGACCGCATCGGTAGTCATCGTCGGCTCCGGCATGGGCGGGGCAACTACAGCTCTGGCGCTTACTCAAGCCGGAGTGGATGTCATCGTGCTCGAACGAGGCGATTTCCTGCCGCGCGAAATACAGAATTGGTCTCCAGAAGAGGTCTTTCTAAACCAACGCTACAAGCCACAGGAGGAATGGCTCGACGGCAACGGCACGGCGTTTGCTCCGGGCGTCCATTATGTGGTCGGCGGGAACACCAAACTTTATGGCGCAAGTCTGCCCCGCTTCAGGGAGAGCGACTTCACGACGGTCGACCACCTTGAAGGGTGCTCACCCGCTTGGCCGTTTTCATACCAAGACTTAGAGCCCTACTACTGCGCGGCGGAGAATATTTACCGCGTTCACGGGACTACCGGAGAGGACCCCACTGAGCCTTGGCGCTCAGAATCCTTTCCCTTTCCGGCCGTGCCACACGAACC
>JANXYY010000043.1 GCA_025355805.1 Actinomycetes bacterium | reverse complement strand
GGGAGAGTAACAGTGACGTCGGTTTCGGCGGCGTGCAACACAACTAGAAGCGAATGATCTTGGCCGCTCCGATTTTCGATGTAATAGGAAAGAGTTTGACTTGAATCCTCGTCTCCATCATGCCAATCGACCTCGGATCCGTCACTTCCGAACCAGGCAAGATCCTTTCGCTCTGTAACTGGGTTGGCATCGCCGGTAAAGAAATCATCTCGTGTCAAAAGCGGATTCATTTGGCGAAGAGATGTAAGCAACGCCGTCGTCTCCAATAAATCACGCTGCCAAGGTTTCCAAAGCCAATCGAGAGCCAAATCATTTTCTTCGTTGCTTGCACCGATTGGAAGGGTGTACGCATTATTTGAACCCTCCTGACTTCGCCCTACTTCATCACCCATTGCAATCATGGGCACGCCGGCCGAAAGCAGGGTGGTAGCCAGGACAGAACGCTGAAGACGTTGACGCACCGATTCAATCCTGTCATCGGCACTTACGCCTTCGTGCCCTACATTCCACCCGTTGTTCGTGCTATTTCCGTCTCGGTTGTCTTCCCCGTTCCTCAAGTTGTGTTTCTCTTGATAGGTCACTAAATCTGCAAGAGTGAAACCGTCGTGGGCGGTTACGAAATTAATTGAGGCGGTTGGGCCGCGAGTCGGGAAGAAGTCGCTAGATCCAGCCAGGCGAGAGGCCAATTCACGAACTCCGCTCGGCTTTCCACTTGCCAAATCTGATAGCCAAAACGATCGCACGCTGTCTCGGTAGCGATCGTTCCATTCTCGCCATGGTTCAGGAAAGCCGCCGAGTGCATAACCACCAGGTGCGGTGTCCCACGGCTCAGCGATCAACTTCAATTGCCTGAGTGTTGGATCTTGGCTCAATGCTGTGAAAAAAGAAGAACTGGTTTCGACCTTGTGGTCGGATCTTGCGAGCGCGACAGCTAAGTCGAATCTGAAGCCATCCACTCCCACGACGTCTGCCCACCATCGGAGCGAATCAGCAAGATATCGAACAACGTGGGGATGGCGCGCATCGACAGTATTCCCACATCCCGTGACATCGTCGTACTCCGCGTTCTCCGACATTCGGTAATACGCGCGATTATCGATTCCACGAAGCGAGAGCGTGGGACCACCGACTCCACCTTCCGCCGTATGGTTGAGCACAACATCCAAGATCACTTCGATTCCGGCTTCATGTAGAGCATCGACGGCGACCTGGAGTTCGAGAATCGGATCTTGCGTCGCCGCATATGCGGCATGTGGTGCAGCGAAAAGAATTGGGTTGTAGCCCCAATAATTTTGTAAATTTCTTTTAGCAACTGCGGGCTCGGTTAGGAATTGATGAATAGGCAACAACTCAATCGCGGTTGCTCCGACCCGTTTCAGGTGTGCGATTACCGCGGGATGTCCCAGAGCGGCGTAAGTGCCGCGAATTTCAGGAGCAATTTGTGGATGTCGTGCAGTTAAGCCGCGTACATGCGCTTCATAAATAACAGTCTGTGACCAAGGAGTATTTGGGCGGTAAATATCGCGTTCTGCGTGCTTGGCCACGACACTCATTGGAACGAACGAAGCAGAATCACGGAAATCCATTTCGTCAGGATTGCCGCTGCCCCACTCATCTATCGCGTGGTGGGCATAAATCGCGGGATCATAAGTAAGTGAACCGCTAACAGCGTGAGCGAACGGATCGAGCAATAGTTTGTGTGCGTTAGATCGCTCGCCCGCGGCTGGGTTCCACTTCCCGTGTACTCGATAGCCATAACGCTGACCGGGGGAAATCCCGGCCAGGTAGCCATGCCAGACCGCCCCCTCTCGGTGCGAGAGGCTGTACCGGGTTTCATGACCGCCCTGGTCGAACAGACAGAGTTCGACGGCGAGAGCTGAACTTGACCAGAGCGAAAAGCCAACCCCCTCACCATCAAAGTTTGATCCCAGAATGAGTGGATTGGCCGGTCGCATGGCGACATCCTGCCCGATCGGTCTCCTTGGTGCGGAATCGCTAAATCAGAGCGAGTCAATGGTTAAACGCGTATTTCACCCAGGAGAGGTGCTTTGGAATATCGCCCGAATCGTTGATTGCCGCATCGGCGAGCCATTTAAGAGTAAGGGTTCGGGTCAGCCAAATAAGTTCTTCCTCGAATTTTTCGCCGAGGACTAGGTCATAGTTTTCGACAACCTGGCGGATAAAGGGATATCCACCTATTCCTATGAGCCCAACGAAGTCGAGCACGACATCCCCAATTAGCG